>JBOHFI010000015.1:0-93018 GCA_050699595.1 Pseudonocardiaceae bacterium
GCCTACCTCGACCGCGTAGCCACCGAACTCAACAACCGACCACGCCGTATCCTCGGCTACCGAACCCCAGCAGAAGTCTTCGCCGACCTCCTCGCAAAATCAATTGCTTCCACCGGCTGACACCAAGGTTGAGCTGCTGGTGATTCTGGGCAATCAGATCCAGGGCTTGGGACAGGACCGCAACGTCTGTCCTCGCTTGGACGGCAATCGGGCCCCTGTTGCCCTGGTTGACGTTCATTCCTTGAGCCCCTCGTGCGTCGATGATGTTCTGGATGGCGCGTCGTTCCGCCGCCGTGTGGTCCAACTCTTCGCTCTGTTCCCGGCAGTGGGCCAGCAGCCAGATTTTGCCGGCGTCGGTGATGGCCATCCCCCACTCGCCGGAGCCGTCGCGGCGGATCAGACGCCATACGTCGGCAACTTCGATCGCCTCCTCCACGGCACGGGGCCGCACGGTGAGCGGGGTCGCAGCACCGTAGAGACGCCGCAGCAACCAAACAAGCCCAGCCGCCGTCTGCTCGGTACCGCAGGCAGAGCAGTCGCCCACCGGCACCGACGCTGCCCTGGTCTGGACCGTCACGGAGGCCGCCACCCCCTTGCAGGCCCCGTCGGTGAGCGCGTAGAGGATCGGTTCCCGGCGCCCGTAGTGATGGAACACCGCGAGCACCCGCCTCCAGGGCACGTACTCGTCCGTAGCTTCCTTGACGTCGTGGCCGATCTCCAGCGAATCGTAGACGGTGTCGACCGTCTTCATCACCTTCTTCAGTGCGCCCACTTCATACCCAGGCCGCACATCCTCGGGAGTTACGGACTGAAGCTCCCGAGCCGGGCAGTGGCTGCTCTTCTCTGTCTCGTTGATCGTGCGCAACGGGGGCAGCAACGCCTCGAACGTGGGCGGCGGCAGCAGCCACGGGACGCATCCCAAGCCGCAGGCCGCGACGGCCGCTGCTGCTGTTGGGCTCGGTGGAAGGCGCACACCAGGCGCTCGGGTTCAATCCGCATCACGCGGTTATTGTGGCGGACCGCCGCGTTCGGTCGGCGCCGGGGACTAAGCCCGCCTCCGACCCAGCCATAGCACCGTTCACGTCCTTACGGCCCGATAAGGTTGCGATCAGCCGTCCGTGCTCGTGGTGCCGGCGCCAGGTGGCTGGCCAGCGATTGAGGGGACAAACGCCCACTGGGCCGGTGTCAGCGCGCCCACTGCGGCACACCCGGCTCCCCGTCTGGGCAGTGGGGATCCGGCTGGCCGCCAGCGGGAAGCGAGACGGGGCAGTTCGACCGGCGGCCAGCCGCAATCGTGGTGGCGAACAGGGGATCAGGCACCCGCAGGCCCGCTCGCCGCGGGGCGTCGTCTCGGTCCGCAGCGGTACTCCCCTGATCGATCTGTCGTGTGGAAGGCGGCGGCCCCGCGCGGGTCATCACCCGAGAAGCGGGGCCGCCGCCACTCACCGCCGCTCTGGGATGGGAGGTGACGAGCGGCGGTGTGGTGGTAACTCTCCCGGTTCCAGACACGCACAGGAATCACGTGATCACGTGCTGTCAAGGGAGGATCTCCATCCTCCCTACGATCCTCCGGTGCGCACCAGAAGGGTGTTGATCCGGTGCCGCAGGTGCGCGATGTCCTCCAGGTTCTGGTGCGCGGCGGCGTGGTGGTTGAGTTCCCGCAGGTCGTTGAGGGTTCGGCGGGAGCGGATGGTGCCAGCGGAATCCAGCGCCTCGACGCCGAGGGCGGCGGCCTGGAGCGGGTCGCCGGTGGCCATCGTGAGGCTGGCCAGCTTGGTCTGGGTGATCGCCCGGGAGCGCACCTGGCCGACGGAGTACCCGGCGATCGCCGTGGTGAACCGGTCAATGGCCGGACCGGGGTCGCCACCCAGTATCGCCAGGTCGAACAGTACCCGTCCGGTGTTCCAAGCATGCATGGCGGCGTTGTAGAAAGCCATGTACGGCGGGTCGTCGGCCGGGGTGGAGTGCGCGAAGTGCTCATCGGCGGCGCCGAGGGCGGCCAGTGCCTCGCTGACCCGGCGCATCTTGGCCAGCGCGCCAGCCCGGTCGGTGTGCAGCATCGCCAGCATGGTGGCGGTGAGCCGGTCAGGGCGGACCAGGGCGAGCTCGGTCAACGTGAGTGCCTCATTGGGCCGCCCGGTCCGGATCGCCTGCAGCGCCATGCTCGACAGGACCGTGGCCCGCAGGTGCCAGTCTTCGGCCTGCTCGGCGCAGCCCAGCGCGAAGCCGAACACCCGGCGCGCGTCGTCGTGGGTGCCGGCGTCGAAGGCCATGGTCCCGGTGGTCTCAGCGAGATCGCCGACCGCAGAGAACAGCTCGGGGCGCAGCGAATCCGGGCAGGTGGCCTCCAGCAGGCCCGCCGACCAGCTCAGCTGGGCCAGCGCGGCGTTCCGAGCGAACCCGCCGCCGTATCTGGATTCCCAGTCGGTGAACACCCGCGCCGCGACGTGGATCTGCTCGATGTCGGTCGCGCCGATATGCGCGGGGGTCGGCGCGGGCTCGATGCCGTCCAGTAACGCCACCACTGGCCCCAGGACCAGTGTGCCCACACCCAGGGCGGTCGTGCCGCGGATGAGCTGTTGACGTTTCACGTTGTCCAGTGTCACCGCCGAGCGACGGAAACGGGCATTGACGAATCCTAGCGCAGCATCAGTGGGGGCACTCAGGATCGCCCGCAGAGCTTCTCGATACAATTTACTCGGCCAGCCGATGATCTCGTGGCTCGTGATCAACCCTACGGTCGCCGAGTTCGACTTCAGAGCTGCCGGAAGCCGATCGAGCAGCCCTCCTGTCGAACTCGGCGCACTGAGAGCGCCCACGATCGCCGATCGCCGATCGCCGATCGCCGACCGCCGCTGCGGCTCGGCGGCGCGGTCCTCAGCCGTCAACACGGGTACTGAATCTGTCAGCCTTGCTTGGTGAGCTGGTCTGCCCGCTGGTGTGACACGCCGAGCAGCTTGCCGACGTCCCGCAGCGGGATCCCCGATCCCCTGAGCTCGGCCGCTGCGGCACGCACCTCGGCCGCCGCGTCGGCCTGGGCCCTAGCCGCCTGGGCTCGCAGGTGTTCGGCGCGGCGCAGGTGCTCGGCCGCCGCGCCTGGCATGGTGATGTCGACCGTGAGCTCGAATGAGTCGGGTTCGACTCTTTCCATGATCGCAACCAAGTCCCGGGCCATGACGTCAATCTCCCGCAGGTTGCGGGCCTGGGTGTGGCGGTCGATCTCAGGGATGTGGACGAGCCAGAATCGGCCGTCCCGGGTGACGTGTGCGGTGTAGTTCTTCATCGTCTCCACCAGCCCCTTCCCAGCTTCGGCTGACACTCGCGATAGATCTGCTCGGTGAGCCCCTCGCCGATCTCACGGTGACGGGGATCGGGATGAGCAGCCCGTCTAGTCCGCGGCTAGCCGAGTTCCGGCGCGGTCCCGTGGCCCTCTAACTTTCCTCCAGGACACCGTAGGTGAGACGTGAGGGGAGACCTAGTGTCGGGATTCGGTGATCGGATCGGTGCGGCGCTGCGCCTGCCGGCCCGGCGTGGCAGGCGGGTCGCGGTGGTCGTCACCATCGTGCTGCTCGCGGTGGTCGCCGGGATCGGCGTCACCGTCCTGAGAGCCACCGTGCTGGTCAACCGAGTCGCGGCGACCGTGCCACCACCCCCGCCTGTGCTACCGCGGCTGGCGCTGCGCCCGGCTGCTGTCGAGGGCCCGGCGCCGACCCGCGCCGGGGTCAGCGCCGTCCTCGACCCGCTGGTCGCGGCGGGCGGGCTAGGCACGGTATCGGGCCAGGTAATCGACCCGGCGACCGGGACAGTGCTCTGGCAGCGCGACCCCGCGGCGGCGCTGGTGCCCGGGTCGACCGCCAAGCTGCTCACCGCGTCAGCCGCTCTGCTGACGCTGGATCACCAGGAACGGTTCCACACCACTGTGCTGGCCGGTGCGGAGCCCGGCACCGTCGTGTTGGTCGGTGGCGGCGACCCGACGCTGTCCGGGGCGGTCCCCGGCGCGGCGACCGGCTACCCGGATGCCGCCCGGCTGGACGACCTGGTCAGCCAGGTGCGGGCAGCGGCACCCGGCCCGGTGCGTCACGTCCTGGTCGATGTGAGCCGCTACACCGGCGACGCACTGGCCCCTGGCTGGTTCCCCGCCGACGTGGCCGGCGGAGACATCGCGCCGATCGAGCCGGTGATGCTCGACGGGGGCCGTGCGGATCCCGTCCAGGAGATCTCCCCGCGAGCCGCGAAGCCCGCAAGCGCCGCAGCCGCGGAACTGGCTCGCCGGCTGGGTGCCGACCCCGACACCGTCTCGGTCGGCACCGCGCTACCCGGCGCTGCGGTGCTCGGCGAGGTGTCCTCCCCCCCGGTTCAGGACCTGGTCGCCACCGCGCTGCAACGATCGGACAACGTGCTCGCCGAGGCGCTGGCCCGGGAGGTGGCGCGCGCGACCGGCGCGCAGGCGTCGTTCTCCGGCGCTTCCGAGGCGGTACTCACCGTCCTGCGCCGCCACGGCTTCGACGTCGACGGCGCCACGCTGGTCGATGGCAGCGGGTTGTCGGTCGACGACGCCGTCCCGGCGATGCTGCTCACCGAGCTACTGGGCGCGGCGGCCACCCCTGACAAGTCCGACGCTGACAAGTCCAACGCTGTTAATTCCAACACAGACGGGGCCCACCAACAGCGGACCGCCGCACTGCGACCGCTGCTGGTGGGTCTGCCGGTAGCCGGCGGCAGTGGTACGCTCGCCGACCGCTACCACGGCCCGACGGCCAGTGGCCGAGGCTGGGTACGGGCCAAGACCGGCACTTTGACCGGCGTCAACAGCCTGGCCGGCACCGTGCTGGACACCGAAGGCGGGGTGCTGGTGTTCGCGCTGTTGTCCAACGGTCCCAATCCAGTGTCGGTTCGCCCTCGGCTCGACGCGCTCGCGGCCGGGTTAAGGTCATGCGGCTGTCACTAGTTCCGGGTTACCGTCGTCGGTATGGGACATTCCGCGCTCGATACCCCGCAGGCACCCCGGACGCGCCTGGCCGGCTCCCCGATCGACTGGGCTGTGGCCGCGGTCACCGCGCAGCGCCTGTTGCCGACCGGTCCTCCAGTGCCCGCCGAGGAGGCGACGACGGCGGTGCGCCAGTTGCGCGCCCTGTCGGTGACCGCCGAGGAGCACGTGCGCAAGCTGACCGGGCTCGACGATGGTGCCCCGCCCCGCCCCGCCGAGGTGGTGGACCGGCCTGGTTGGGTGGATGCGGCGACCGAAGGCCTGTGCCGGCTGCTGGCCGACTACCGGATTCCGGCGGGACGAGCCGGCCGCATGCTGGCCACCACCGCAGGCGTGCAGGTGGGAGTCGCGCTGGCGTTCCTGGCCTCCCGAGTACTCGGGCAGTACGACCCGTTCGGTGGGCCGTCCGAAGACCCTGGACGGCTGCTGCTGGTCGCCCCCAACGTGGTCACCGTGGCCCGGACGTTGGACGTCCCGGCCGAGGAGTTCCAGATGTGGGTCTGCCTGCATGAGGCCACCCACCGGCTGCAGTTCAATGCCGTGCCGTGGCTACGTGAGCATTTCGCCGGCCAGGTGCGGTCCTTCGTCGCCGCCACCGAGGACCCGGACACCATGGCCAAGATGATCGGCCGGTTGCCTTCGGCGCTGCGCGGGGCCCGGCGCGGAGAGGCATCGGACGCGCTCAGCGTGCTGACCCTGCTGCAGGATCCCGAGCAGCGGGCGGTGCTCGACCGGCTGCTCGCCCTGGCCACCCTGCTGGAGGGGCACGCCGACCACGTCATGGACGCGGTCGGGCCGTCGGTGGTGCCCTCGGTAGCACTGATCCGTCAGCGGTTCACCGCTCGTAGGCAGGGCGGCGGCCTCGCTGAGCGGGTGCTGCGGGCCGTCCTGGGCATCGACGCCAAGCTGCGCCAGTACGCCGAGGGCGCGGCGTTCACCCGACACGTGGTGGATGCCGTCGGCATGGACGGGTTCAATGCAGTGTGGACCTCACCGGAAACGCTGCCCACCCGCGCCGAGATCGCCGATCCAGCGGCATGGCTGTATCGCATGACGCCAACCTGACACTGACCCCGCCGCCGCACCCAGCGGTCAGCGAAGTGCGCGCCGCGCTGCGTCGGTTCCTGGCCGCCCACGCCACGGGAGAGGCCGTCGCGGTGGCCTGCTCCGGCGGCGCCGACTCGCTGGCGCTGGCCGCCGCGACCGTGCACTGCGCCGGGCGGCTGGGCCTGGCGGTGCACGGCCTGGTCGTCGACCATCAGCTGCAGCCGGACTCGGCGGCGGTGGCGCAGACCGCCGCCCAGACGTTACGCCGGCTCGGCGCCACCGAGGCGCGGGTACTACGGACTACCGTGGACGGTCCGGGCGGCCCGGAAGCGGCGGCCCGGACCGCCCGGTACGCGGCGCTGCGCGACGCCGCGCCGGCCAGAGCGCTGGTGCTGCTCGGCCACACCCTGGACGACCAGGCTGAGACGGTGCTGCTGGGGCTGGGGCGGGGCTCGGGGCCCCGGTCGGTGGCGGGGATGCGGGAGCTTGACCCGCCCTGGGGTCGGCCGTTGCTCGGGGTACGCCGGGCCGTCACCGTCGCGGCCTGCGCCGCGCTGGGCCTGGTCCCGTGGGCCGACCCGCACAATGTCGACCCCCGATTTCGGCGGGTCCGGCTGCGCACCGAAGTGCTGCCGCTGCTGGAGGACGTTCTCGGCGGCGGGGTCGCGCGGGCCCTGGCCCGTACCGCCGAGCAACTGCGGGAAGACCTCGACGTGCTCGAAGGACAAGCGTGCGAGTTGCTGGCGGCAGCGCGACAGGGCCCTGATCTGGACGTCGCGGCGCTGGCCCGGGCACCGGCGGCGCTGCGCCGCCGGGTGCTGCGCCGTTGGCTGCTCGACGCCGGGGTGGCCGAGCTGACCGACGCCCACCTGCGCGCTGCCGACGACCTCATCGGCCGGTGGTCGGGCCAGGGTGCGCTGCGGTTGCCAGGGGCGCTGGAGCTGGTACGGGCACAGGGGAGGCTGCATGTCTGCGGGTGATGGTCTGTATCAAGGTGATGGTCTGTATCAAGGTGATATCGCCTCCGTGCTCGTCACCGCGGAGCAGATCCGCCACCGCATCGCCGAGCTCGCCCAGCAGGTCGCCGACGACTTCCAGGCCGAACACGGCCGGGGCGACCTGCTGCTCGTCGGCGTGCTCAAGGGCGCGGTGATATTCATGACCGACTTCGCCCGAGCGCTGCCCATCCCGGTACAGCTGGAGTTCATGGCGGTGTCCTCATACGGCTCGGCGACGTCGTCCTCGGGGGTGGTGCGAATCCTCAAGGACCTGGACCGCGACATCTCCGGGCGCAACGTGCTCGTGGTGGAGGACATCATCGACTCGGGGTTGACGCTGTCCTGGTTGTTGCGCAACCTGGCGACCCGCCGCCCGGCCGCGTTGGAGGTGTGCACGCTGCTGCGCAAGCCGGACGCGGTCCAGGTCGACGTACCGGTGCGCTACATCGGCTTCGATATCCCCCGAGAGTTCGTCGTCGGTTACGGCTTGGACTACGGCGAGCGCTACCGCGACCTGCCCTACATCGGCACCCTCTCCCCCGAGGTCTACGCCGATTAGCGGTTTCCCGAGCATCCCGGCTCATGCACCGACCGAGCACTCGGACCGCCGGGTAGGGTGGACCCAACGGGAGTCCTCCGCTGTCTTGTGATGGTGGAGAAGCACCAGCACAAGACCAGCACAGTCAGCTCAGGAGGGTCGAGGCCATCGAGGGCCGCAGCCGAATGGACCGCAAGAAAATACTCCGCAACCCGCTGTTGTGGGTGGTGGCCGGGTTGCTGCTCTACTACGCCTTCGGCTTCCTGCTCGACGACACTCGGGGCTACAGCCAGGTCACCACCTCTCAGGCGTTGCAGCAGCTCAGTGCGCACAACGTCAAGCAGGCGACGCTTGAGGACAAGGAGCAGCGACTGCGGCTCACCCTGGACCACCCGGTCCCGGGCCTGCAAGGCACCAAGGTGGACACCCAGTACCCGGAGCAGAGCACCGACCAGATCACCCAGGCACTGCGTGATTCACCGATCCCCGGCGGCTGGGATACCAAGGTCACCCAGCAGTCCCTCCTCGTCCAGATGCTGATCTACCTCCTCCCACTGGGTGTGTTGCTCCTGTTGCTGCTGTGGATGATGAACAACGTCCAGGGCGGCGGCAACCGGGTGCTCAACTTCGGCAAGTCCAAGGCCAAACAGCTGAGCAAGGACATGCCCAAGACGACGTTCTCCGACGTGGCCGGTGCCGACGAAGCCGTCGAGGAGCTGGAGGAGATCAAGGATTTCCTCGCCAACCCGAGCCGCTACCAGGCGCTCGGCGCCAAGATCCCCAAGGGGGTGCTGCTCTACGGCCCACCCGGTACCGGCAAGACCCTGTTGGCCCGCGCGGTGGCCGGCGAGGCCGCGGTGCCGTTCTATTCGATCTCCGGATCCGACTTCGTGGAGATGTTCGTCGGAGTCGGCGCCTCCCGGGTTCGCGACCTGTTCGAGCAGGCCAAGCAGAACGCGCCGTGCATCATCTTCGTCGACGAGATCGACGCGGTGGGCCGGCAGCGTGGCGCTGGACTCGGCGGCGGGCACGATGAACGCGAGCAGACCCTCAACCAACTTCTGGTCGAGATGGACGGCTTCGACGCCCGTGGCGGGATCATCCTCATCGCCGCGACCAACCGTCCGGACATCCTGGACCCGGCGTTGCTGCGCCCCGGCCGTTTCGATCGGCAGATTCCGGTCTCCGCGCCGGATATTCGCGGTCGCCGGGCCATCCTGGACGTGCACTCCAAGGGCAAGCCGTTCGACACCGACGTCGACCTCGACGGGCTGGCCAAGCGCACGGTCGGCTTCTCCGGAGCCGACCTGGCCAACGTGATCAACGAGTCCGCGCTGCTCACCGCCAGAGAAGGCGGCAAGCTGATCAACGGCGCCGCGCTGGAGGAGGCGGTCGACCGGGTGATCGGCGGTCCGCGCCGCAAGAACCGGATCATCTCCGAGCGGGAGAAGAAGATCACCGCTTACCACGAGGGCGGCCACGCGCTGGCCGCCTGGGCGATGCCGGACATCGACCCGGTGTACAAGCTCACGATTCTGCCCCGCGGGCGTACCGGCGGGCACGCGCTCGTGGTGCCCGAGGACGACAAGCAGATGATGACCCGGTCGGAGATGATCGCCCGGCTGGTGTTCGCGCTGGGCGGACGCTCGGCTGAGGAGCTGGTGTTCCACGAGCCGACCACCGGCGCGTCCTCGGATATCGAGCAGGCCACCAAGATCGCCCGCGCGATGGTCACCGAGTACGGCATGAGCGCTCGGCTGGGTGCGGTGAAGTACGGCCAGGAGCAGGGTGACCCGTTCCTCGGCCGCTCCGCGGGCCGGCAGTCGGATTATTCCCTCGAGGTTGCGCACGAGATCGACGAGGAGGTGCGGGCGCTCATCGAGGCCGCCCACACCGAAGCGTGGGAGATCCTCAACACTTACCGGGACGTCCTGGACGAGCTGGTCGTCGAGTTGCTGGAGCGGGAGACGCTGCACCGCAAGGACCTGCAGCGGGTCTTCAACCGGGTGGAGAAGCGACCGCGGATCACGGCGTTCAACGACTTCGGCGGTCGTACCCCGTCGGACAAGCCGCCGATCAAGACAGCCGGCGAGTTGGCCAAAGAGCGCGGTGAACCGTGGCCTCCGATCCAGCCGGAACGGCGGCCCTCGCCGGTGGGGATGGCGACGGCCGCCGATGACCTGCCGGGCGCCCCGCCACCGGCTCATCCCGGACCCAACGGTGCGGGACCGCGTCCTGGCTACGCCGCGGGCACATCCAACGGCGGCGCGACGGGACACCCGGTGCCGGGCCCCTCGCAGGTCGGATTCCCGTCGTATTCCCAGCCCTATCCGCTGCCTCCGCTCGGCTCGGGCGGCGCGGCGGGTCCCGGAAGCGGTCACGGCCCGCCGGACTCTGGTCCGCCGAACTATGGTGCCCCGCCGGGGTGGCGCCCGGCCACTCAACCGCCCGCTCCGTCCTGGCGGCCCGCGCCGCCGGGCGGCCGCCCGCCGAGAGACGCTCCCCCCGACGACCAGTCGCCTGCCGGCTGAGCCGGCGTTCGGCGTGGACTCGCACCGAGTCTTCGACCACGCCCGAGCTGAGGCAGCGGTGCGTGAACTATTGATCGCCTGCGGGGAGGACCCGGACCGGGAGGGCCTGCGCGAAACCCCGGCCCGGGTCGCACGGGCCTACCGGGAGATGTTCGCCGGCCTGTTCCTGGACCCCGACCTGGTGCTGGAACGGACCTTCGACGAGGGGCACGATGAGCTTGTGCTGGTCAGGGACATCCCCTTGTACAGCCAGTGTGAGCACCACCTGGTGCCGTTTCATGGCATGGCGCACATCGGATACATCCCGAACGCAGCGGGCCGGATCACCGGGCTGTCCAAGCTGGCCCGGCTGGTCGACCTCTACGCCAGGCGCCCGCAGGTGCAGGAGCGGCTCACCTCGCAGGTCGCCGACGCGCTGGTACGCCGGCTGGTGCCGAGGGGGGTGATCGTGGTGATCGAGGCCGAGCACCTGTGCATGGCGATGCGCGGAGTCCGCAAACCCGGATCGACCACCACCACCTCAGCCGTCCGCGGTCTGTTCAAGACCAGTGCCTCCTCCCGCAGTGAGGTGCTGCACCTGATGACGCGGAGGTGAGACGTGCACCCGGCCCTGCCCGACCCCGGCCGTTGCGTGGTGATCGGCATCCTCAACGTCACCCCCGACTCCTTCAGCGACGGTGGGCGGTACCTGGACCGTGACGACGCGGTGGCGCATGGCGTGGCACTGCGCTCCCAAGGGGCCGACTTGGTCGACGTCGGGGGCGAGTCCACCCGCCCCGGGGCACACCGCGTCGATGCCCGCACCGAGATCGCCCGGGTGATACCGGTCCTGCGTGAGCTGGCCGGGCGCGGCGTGCTGTGCAGCGTGGACACCATCCGCGCGGCAGTCGCCGAGGCGGCCCTGGAGGCCGGCGCGATCATGGTCAACGACGTCTCGGGCGGTCTGGCCGATCCCGCGATGGCGCAGACGATGGCCCGCGCCCGGGTGCCATGGATCCTCATGCACTGGCGGGGGCACAGCGCGGGAATGGACGGGTTGGCCGGCTACCGGTGCGTGGTCGCCGAGGTGCGCGCCGAGCTGGTGGCCCGGGTGGACGCCGCGGTGCTCGCCGGGGTGGACCCCGGTGCGCTGGTGCTGGATCCCGGGCTCGGCTTCGCCAAGACCGCGGCGCACAACTGGGCGCTGCTGGGCCACCTCGACGCGCTGACCGAGCTGGGGTTCCCGGTACTCATCGGGGCTTCGCGCAAGCGGTTCCTGGGTACCCTGCCGGCCGGCGCCCAGGGCACTGGCCACGGTGGTTCGATTGCCGCCTCGGCCGGCGGCCGGGACACCGCCACCGCTGCGGTGTCCGCGCTGGCCGCGGCCGCCGGCGTCTGGGGGGTCCGGGTGCACGACGCCGCTGCCTCGCGGGACGCCATCGCCGTCGCCGCGGCCTGGCTGCGCGGCGCCCGCACCGCCGTTCACCCGGACGGCGGCCCGTGGTGAGCCCGAGAACGTACCTGGACCGGATCACCCTCACCGGGTTGCGGGTGCACGGCCGGCACGGGGTGTACGAGCACGAGCGAGCGCACGGCCAGGAGTTCGTCGTCGACGCGACGGTCTGGCTGGACCTCGGTCCCGCCGCAGCCACTGATCAGCTGTCCGCGACGCTGGACTACGACGCGATGGGCCGCCGCATCGCCCAGTTCGTCGGTGGGCAGCCCTGCAACCTGATCGAGACGGTGGCCGCGCGGATCGCCGACGACGTGCTGGCCGACCAGCGGGTACAGGCCGTCGAGATCACGGTGCACAAACCCACCGCCCCGATGTCCCTATCCTTCACCGACGTATCCGTCACATTCCGGCGCTCCCGGGACGGGAGCGGCGTGGGGTGAGCGCCGCGGTGCTGTCGATCGGATCGAACATCGGGGATCGGCTGGAGTACTTGCGCGGGTGCGTCACGCTGCTGGGGGATGCGGTGCAAGTGGTGTCACCGGTGTACTCGACGGCTCCCTGGGGGGGCCTAGTGCAGGATGACTTCCTCAACGCTGTCCTGCTGGTCGCCGACCGGGACGCCGACGCGGGGGAGTGGCTACGTCGGGGTCAGTGTTGTGAGGTCGCCGCGCGGCGCACTCGCGGGCTCCGGTGGGGGCCGCGCACCCTGGACGTCGATGTGATTGATGTGCAAGGGACCCGTCGGGACGATCCCCGCCTGACGCTGCCGCACCCCCGGGCCCACCAGCGTGCCTTCGTGCTGGTGCCCTGGCAGGACGTGGCGCCGCACGCGGTGCTTGCCGGCCGTGGCACGGTTGCCGAGTTGGTCGCCGGGTTGCCGGCCGCCGAGCGGCGAAGTGTGCGGCGGCGCGACGATCTGAGGCTGGGGTCCCCGTGACCTTCACCCGGGCGCGTGATCTGGTCTCCGCCGCCGTCGTCGCGGCGGTGCTGGTGCACCTGCTGCTGGCGCTGTCCTACGGCGAGCTGCCCACGTTGCCCCGTCCTGCGGGCACCACGCTACTCGCTTTCGCGATCGTCGAGGTGGTGCTAGGGAACACGCTGCGGGCGCGGATCCAGCGGCGACCGGGGACTCGGCCGCTGCAGGCGCTCACCGCGGCGAAGGCCGTCGTGCTGGCCAAGGCGTCCTCGCTGGCCGGCGCCATCACGGGGGGAGCCTGGCTGGGAGCGCTCAGCTACGTGCTGCCGCTGCGGTCCGAGCTGTCCGCCGCCGCCTCGGACACCATCGCCGCCTCGATCGGGGCGGTCTGCGCGGGAGCGCTCGTGGCGGGGGCGCTGTGGCTGGAGCACTGCTGCCGCACCCCGGACGGTCCCGACGACCCGGAACCGGACAACGGCTGATCCGGTACGGTGTACGCCATGTCCGCGATCGAGCACCCATCGCCACGCGGGAGCCGTCGAGTCCTGATTCTGGGCACTGTCGTCATGGCTGCGGCCGCCGCAGGTGTGCTCACCCTGGGAACCCAGGATGCCCGCCTGCTGAGGCTGGGCCTCGTCGCGGCGCTGTGGGCGGCGCTACTCGGAGCCTTCGCCACGGCGCGGGTACCGCGTGAGATCGTGGAGTTGCGTACCGAGCTTACGGCCATGCGGGCTACTCTGGAGCAGCTGCTGGGCGGGCCCGCTCGGGTATCACCGTCGCTGGTGGAGCGGGTCACGCCGCAGGCCGAGTCCACCCACCTGCTCCCGCTACCCGCCCACCCTCGGACATTCGACGACAGCCGAGGCCGGGCCGCCGCGGCACCCGTCCTCACCGGTCCCGAGCCCCGCTTCGGCCCGATCCGACCGACGCCGGCATCGGGATCGTCCTCGTCTTCGACACCTGCTGTGACATCCAACGCTGTGACATCCAACGGACATGGCAGACATGGTGTCCCCAGCTCACAACGCACGGTAGACGACCTCCTAGCCGCCAACGGCAGGAGCTCCGTCCCCCGCCGCAGCCTCACCTAGCTCCGAACGTCGGTTGGTTACGGTAATCTGCGGCAGTCCGGTACCTGCGGGTAGCGCGGGACTGGAACATGTGGAGGGCGGCGATGGGGCGGTCGGGTGTATCCGCGTTCAGCGGCGTGTCCGACCGGCCGGCGCGGCTGGCTGTGGGGGTGGTCTCCGCGGGCCGGGTGGGGTCGGTGCTCGGTGCCGCTCTCTCCGGCGCCGGGCACGTGGTGGTCGGGGTCAGCGCGGTCTCCCGAGCATCCTTGCGCCGGGCCGAGGCGCTGCTGCCCGATACACCGGTGCTGCCACCCGACGACGTGGTGCGGCGGTCGGATCTGGTACTGCTGGCCGTCCCCGATGACGTACTGCCCGACCTGGTGTCCGGGCTCGCCGTGACCGGTGCGTTCCGGGCCGGTCAGATCGTGGTGCACACCAGTGGCGCCCGGGGGGTGGACGTCCTGGTGCCCGCGATCGCCGTCGGCGTGCTCCCGCTCGCGTTGCATCCCGCGATGACATTCACCGGGCGCGCGGAGGATCTCGCGCGGTTAGCGGCGGCCTGTGTCGGCGTCACCGTTGCCGATGAGACCGGCTGGAGCGTCGGTGAGGCGTTGGTGCTGGAGATGGGCGCCGAGCCGGTGCGGGTCCCGTCGCCGGCTAGACCGCTGTACCACGCGGCCCTGGCACACGGGGCCAACCATCTGGCCACTCTGGTCCGCGACGCGGTGGACGCGTTGGAGCGGGCCGGCGTGGTGCCCGCTGAACGGCTGCTGGGCCCGCTGCTGGAGGCAGCACTGGACAACACGTTACGGCACGGTGACCGCGCCTTGACCGGGCCGGTGACCCGCGGCGACGTCGACACGGTCCGGCTACACCTGCAGGCGCTCGCGAAGTCCGCCCCGGAGCTGGTCGATCCCTATCGCGTGCAGGCGGCCAGGACAGCCGACCGAGCCCAGGCGGCGGGGTTGTTGGCGCCGAGGGCCGCCACCCGGATCCGCGAGACCCTACGGGAGCAGTGGTGACCGGCTTGCGCGGCCGTGAGCTGACCGTCCACCATGAGCCCGCCGCGGTGACGCGCACGCTGCGCCGGGCCGGGCGCCCGGTGATGTTGGTCCCCACGATGGGAGCGCTGCACGCCGGCCACCGTGCGCTGATCCGGGCGGCCCAGGACACCCCGGGTGCGAGCACGGTGGTGTCGATCTTCCTCAATCCCTTGCAGTTCACGTCGCGGCGGGACTTCGACCGCTACCCCCGCCGGCTCGACGCCGATCTCGCCCTGTGCCGGGAGGAGGGTGTGGAGCTGGTGTTCGCGCCCAGCGCCCAGGCGTTGTCCCCGCCCGGATCCGGCACAACGGTGGTGCCCGCAGCGCTGGGTGCCGAGTTGGAGGGCGCCAGCCGGCCGGGTCATTTCGTCGCGGTGCTCACTGTGGTGGCCACGCTGTTCGGGATCGTCGGTCCGGATCGGGCGTTCTTCGGCGAGAAGGACTACCAGCAACTGGTGCTCGTCCAGCGGATGGTGGCCGACCTGCGGATGGGTGTGCAGGTGGTCGGGGTGCCCACGGTGCGCGAAGCCGACGGGCTCGCGCTGTCGTCGCGCAACGTCCACTTGGACGGCGATGCCCGCTCCGCCGCCGCCGTGTTGCCCGCGGCCCTACGCGCCGGAGCCCAGGTCGGCGCGCAGGGACCCGGCGCGGTGCTCGCGGCGGCCGGTGAGGTGTTGGCCGCCGCGAGCACCGCGCCGGCCGCCGTCACGCTGGACTACCTGGTACTGCGCGACCCACAGCTGCGCCCCGCCCCTGCGCGGGGACCGGCTCGGCTGTTGCTGGCCGCCACCGTCGGAACCACGCGGTTGATCGACAACGTCGGCCTGCGGCTAGGCGTCGCTGACGGTGCTCGCGACCTGACCGGGCGAGGAGGCCTGTGATGTTCCGGACGATGCTGAAGTCCAAGATCCACCGGGCCACTGTCACTCGATCGGATCTCCATTACGTGGGGTCGGTGACCCTGGACGAAGACCTCATGGACGCCGCCGATCTGCTCGCCGGTGAGCGGGTGGCAATCGTGGATATCACCAACGGGGCCCGGCTGGAGACCTATGTCATTCCCGGTGCGCGGTCCAGCGGCCTGGTCGGGATCAACGGCGCCGCCGCGCATCTGGTGGCACCTGGCGACCTGGTGATCCTCATCGCTTACGGCTCGATGGACGAGACCGAGTCCCGGCACTACCGGCCTCGGGTAGTGTTCGTCGACGCCGACAATCGGATCGTGCACCGGGGCGACGACCCGGCGCTGCCCCGGTATGCACGTTGTTCGCCGGCTGAGCCGGCAATCAGCGCTCCGCCGGCTGAGCGCGACCCCTGAGAGAGCGAGCTGAGAGGGCTAGCGGGTGCTGCTCACCGTAGACATCGGCAACACCAACATCGTCCTCGGGCTGTTCGATGACAATCGGGGGACCACCAGCCAGGACGCCCCCCTGTTGCACGACTGGCGGATGCGCACCGACGCCAGGATGACCGCCGACGAAATGGCACTGACCGTCCGAGGGCTGCTCGGCGAGTACTCCGACGAAATCGCGGGTATCTCGGCGCTGTCCACGGTGCCCGCGTTGCTGCCTGAGCTGCGAGTGATGCTGGGCCGGTACTGGCCGCAACTGCCGAGGGTGATCGTCGAGCCCGGGGTGCGTACCGGAGTGCCATTGCTCTACGACAACCCACGCGAGCTGGGCGCCGATCGGATCGTCAACACGCTGGCCGCCTATACCCTCTACGGTGGCCCGGCGATCGTGGTGGACTTCGGTACCTCCACCAACTTCGACGTCGTCAGCGCGCGAGGGGAGTTCCTCGGCGGCGCGCTGGCGCCGGGCATCGAGATCTCCGTGGATGCGCTCGCCTCCCGGGCGGCTCAGCTGGTGAAGGTACAGCTCGTCCGGCCTCGGTCGGTCATCGGCAAGAGCACCGTGGAAGCCTTGCAGTCCGGATTGCTGTTCGGCTTCGCTGGACAGGTGGACGGGCTGGTGCAGCGGATCGCCGCGGAGCTGGCCCCAGGAGCCGAGGATGACGTGGTCGTAGTCGCTACCGGTGGGCTGGCCCCGCTGCTGATCGCCGAGTCACGGACCATCACGCACCACGCGCCTCACCTCACTCTGCGGGGACTGCGGATGGTCTTCGAACGCAATGTCGGCTGAATTCTCTTGAGTCGGCCACCGCCTACTCAGAGCCGGTCGACCCGGTGGTGCAACAGGAGCGTTTCGGGGCCCAGGCCCGCGCTCACGGCGGCCGGCGATGCCCTCGACGAGGACTTCCTGACCGCGATCGAGTACCGAATGCCGCCATGCGGTGGCATGGGAATGGGGATCGACCGGCTGCTCATGACGCTCAGGATCCGCGAGGCCATCGGCGTTTCCGCTGGTACAACCGCAATGAGCGGACTGGACGGCGCGGCGATTTCGCAATCCTCCCGGAAATGGGCTAACCTGCTCGTTGTCGTTGTGGAGTCGTCGTGCGATGGCTCCGTCCACCACGTCCCTGAGGGAGGACGACGCGCATGGCGCAGAAGGTCACCGTAACCTTGGTCGATGACCTCGACGGAGGTACCGCCGAAGAGACCGTCGAGTTTGGTATCGACGGCGTGTCTTACGAGATTGATCTGTCGGCGGGTAACGCGGGGAAGCTGCGTGGCTCGCTGGCCGACTATGTCAGCAACGCCCGCAAGGCGGGTGGGCGTCGCAAGGTCCCAGCTCCCGCTCGTCGAGCAGGTGGCGCCGGTCGGGCATCGGTGGACCGCGAACAGAACGCCGCGATCCGCGAGTGGGCCCGCAAGAACGGCTACAACGTCTCAGACCGTGGCCGTATCCCGGCTGAGGTGTTGGACGCTTACCATAAGGGCAACTGAGGCACCGGGTATGGACGGGTGCCGCCCTAGCGACGCATGGTCGCTAGGGCGGCACCCGTCTGGGTGTCCCTATCGGTCTGGCAACGGTCTGGCAACAGGCGAGCCGATGCGTGCGGCTAGTCGGTATGGTCCGCGCGACCGGGAATGAGCGCATCAGCCATAGCCGCCTGAGGGCGCTTGAGTACCCGGACTCCGTAGACGAAGGTGAGCGTGCCGCCGAGGTAGCCGCCGGCCAGCAGCAGCACCCAGGAGATGACGCCGATAGTCAAAGCCGACGTGATGATCTTGCCGCTGGAGTACCCGGCCAACTGCAACCGGAACGTCCAGGCGAACATGCCGGTGGCGCTGGCCATGAGGGTCAAGTGCCACCAGCCGAGGGTGCGCGCGGGCGCATCCGCGGGAATACCGAACAGGTCCACCAGTCCGGTGATGATGGTCGGTACGGCGGCGATGAGTCCGACCGCGATCGTGATCACCGAAGCAGTGGCCATCGCGGCTTGCTGAAACCCGGCCGCGCCGGCCACGAGCATCGCGACACCAGCGGTGTAGGCACCGATGCCGACATCGGTCAGTGGCGCATGCGCGGGTTTGCCCGCGAAGCCCTTCACCAGGCTCACCATCAGACGGCTCCCCTCCATCGAAGCATGAACAACTCGCGAGCAGAGTTACCCGCATCACAACAAACGCTTCAGGACCTACCTGCGGTTCGTTCTTCCCCCAAGCTTCCCCCAAGCTCAGGCCCGGTCGAGGGGCTCTCGTTCACCCTGAGCGGACAGGCGTCGCACTGCGGAATCCTGACCAGCGGTAGCACGTTGCGCCAGGGTGTAGGGCAGCAGTTCGAGAGCGAGCAGGACCGTCCGGGAGCTACAGTGACGACACGGACTGTCTGACCCAGTACCGGCCGCGCCGCGATGGCGCGGCAGTCAGGAGTGCACCATGTTTGAGAGGTTCACCGACCGCGCGCGGCGGGTGGTTGTGCTGGCCCAGGAAGAGGCCAGGATGCTCAACCACAACTACATCGGCACCGAGCACATCCTGCTGGGTCTGATCCACGAGGGTGAGGGTGTCGCGGCCAAGGCCCTCGAATCCCTGGGAATCGCCCTGGAAGGGGTGCGCCAGCAGGTCGAGGAGATCATCGGCCAGGGCCAGCAGGCGCCGTCAGGGCACATCCCGTTCACCCCACGAGCCAAGAAGGTGCTGGAGCTCTCGCTGCGCGAGGCGCTGCAGCTCGGCCACAACTACATCGGCACCGAACACATCCTGCTCGGGCTCATCCGCGAGGGCGAGGGCGTGGCCGCGCAGGTGCTGGTGAAGCTGGGCGCCGACCTCAACCGGGTGCGCCAGCAGGTACTGCAGCTGCTGTCGGGTTACCAGGGTAAGGAACCCGCGGAATCCGGCTCAGGGCGCGGCGAGGGCACCCCATCGTCGTCCCTGGTGCTCGACCAGTTCGGCCGTAACCTCACCGCCAGTGCCCGCGAGGGCAAGCTGGACCCGGTGATCGGGCGCGGCAAGGAGATCGAGCGGGTCATGCAGGTGCTGTCCCGGCGCACCAAGAACAATCCAGTGCTCATCGGCGAGGCCGGCGTCGGCAAGACCGCCGTCGTCGAGGGACTAGCGCAGAACATCGTCAAGGGTGAGGTGCCCGAGACACTCAAAGACAAGCAGCTTTACACCCTGGACCTCGGCTCGCTCGTGGCGGGATCCCGGTATCGCGGTGACTTCGAGGAGCGCCTGAAGAAGGTACTCAAGGAGATCCGCACCCGCGGGGACATCATCCTGTTCATCGACGAGATGCACACCCTGGTCGGGGCCGGTGCTGCAGAGGGAGCGATCGATGCTGCGTCGATCCTCAAGCCGATGCTGGCGCGTGGCGAGCTACAGACCATCGGCGCGACCACGCTGGACGAGTACCGCAAGTACGTGGAGAAGGACCCCGCGCTGGAGCGTCGGTTCCAGCCGATCCAGGTCGCCGAGCCGAGCCTCGATCACACCATCGAGATCCTCAAGGGCCTGCGGGACCGCTACGAGGCGCACCACCGGGTGTCCATCACCGACAGCGCATTGGTGTCGGCCGCCACGCTGGCCGATCGCTACATCAACGACCGGTTCCTGCCGGACAAGGCGATCGACCTGATCGACGAGGCCGGCGCTCGGATGCGGATCCGCCGGATGACTGCGCCACCGGACCTGCGCGACTTCGACGAGAAGATCGCCGCGGTGCGTCGGGACAAGGAATCCGCCATCGACGCTCAGGACTTCGAGCGGGCCGCGAAGCTGCGCGACTCGGAGAAGCAGCTACTGATCAAGAAGTCCGAGCGGGAGAAGCAATGGAAGGCCGGTGACCTCGACGTCGTCGCCGAGGTCGATGACGAGCAGATCGCCGAGGTACTGGCCAACTGGACCGGGATCCCGGTGTTCAAGCTCACCGAGCAGGAGACCACTCGGCTGCTGCGCATGGAGGACGAGCTGCACAAACGGATCATCGGTCAGCACGAGGCGGTCAAGGCCGTGTCCAAGGCGATCCGCCGGACCCGGGCAGGCCTGAAGGACCCCAGACGACCCTCTGGTTCGTTCATCTTCGCCGGTCCCTCCGGCGTGGGTAAGACCGAGCTGTCCAAGGCGTTGGCACAGTTCCTGTTCGGTGATGACAACGCACTCATCCAGATCGACATGGGTGAGTTCCACGACCGCTACACCGCATCCCGGCTCTTCGGTGCCCCTCCCGGCTATGTGGGGTACGAGGAGGGTGGCCAGCTCACCGAGAAGGTCCGCCGCAAGCCGTTCTCGGTGGTGCTCTTCGATGAGATCGAGAAGGCACACCAGGAGGTGTACAACACGCTGCTGCAGGTGTTGGAGGACGGTCGGCTGACTGACGGCCAGGGCCGCACGGTGGACTTCAAGAACACTGTGATCATTTTCACCACCAACCTCGGCACCTCGGATATCTCCAAGGCGGTCGGCCTGGGCTTCTCGGCGAGCAATGACGAGAGCTCGACCTACGAGCGGATGAAGAGCAAGGTCAACGACGAGGTCAAGAAGCACTTCCGCCCGGAGTTCCTCAACCGGATCGACGACACGATCGTCTTCCATCAACTCACCGAGGACGAGATCATCACGATGGTGGACCTGATGGTCTCCCGGGTAGAGGTCCAGCTGCGCAATAAGGACATGGAGCTGGAACTCACCACGATGGCCAAGAAGTTCCTTGCCAAGCGCGGATTCGATCCCGTCCTAGGAGCCCGGCCGCTGCGCCGGACCATCCAGCGGGAGATCGAGGACCAGCTGTCGGAGAAGATCCTGTTCGGTGAGATCGAGGCTGGGCAGATCGTCCTCGTCGACACCGAGAACTGGGACGGCGAGGGCCCGGTCGAGGACGCTCGCCTAGTGTTCCGCAGCGCCGCAAAAGCCCTCAGAGTCCCCGACGCCCCCCTAGTCAACCTAGACACCTCCCCCACCCACGACTGAGGGGCGCTGCTGGGAACTCCATTCGGCGCCGAATCGCGACTGCAGGGCCTCCCTGACGGCGATTCGGCGCCGAATCGTGCCTACGGGCCTTCCTGGGCAGCTGGCTGGGTGGACTGGACTACCTCGAACTCGAGGAGGGAGGAGCCGGTGGCTACGGGTTCTGCCTGCTCGCCCGGTTTTGCCCGATCGGCAGAGTGGGCTTCCATCGCCGGGCCGTTGCGCCAGGACTGGAAGTGCTCTTCGGTCTCCCACTTGGTGTAGACGAAGTACCGGTTGTCCCCGGCTACGGGGCGCAGCAGCTCGAAGCCGAGGAAACCGGGGGCGGAGTCCACCGACCCGTGACGGTCCGCGAACCGGCGCTCCAGCTCGGGACCCGCGCCTTCGGGCACCTCAATTGCATTGATCTTCACGACGGCCATGCCGCCCAGCCTAACGGCTAGGAACCCGGTGCGGCTGCGTGCTCTCCAGGCAGGGCGAAGCTGCCGTCGTGCGTCTGCTCCACCAGGCCGTCGACGAGCAGCGAGCCCAGGCACCGGTCGCGCTGCAGCGCGTCGCGCCACACCACGTCCAGCCGGGCTCGGGGCACCGGGTCCGGCGCCGCCCGCAGGACGTCGAGCAGCAGCCCGCGCACCTGGCGATCGGTGCCCGCGAAACGTTGCGCCGCTCGTGCGGGGGTAGTGCGCGCGGGCTGGCCCGCGCGCACCCAGGCGCACTCACCGGCCACCGGGCAGTCGGCGCAGCGTGGCCGCCGCGCGGTGCACACCACAGCGCCGAGCTCCATCAGCGCGGCGGAGAAGCGGGCGGGCTGCGCCCTCGGCAGCACCCGCTCCGCATCGGACAGATCACGAGAGGTGGACGGCGGCCCGGAGTCGGCCATACCGTGCACCGCACGCGCCACCACCCGGCGGACGTTGGTGTCCACTACCGGCACCCGGTGGCCGTACCCGAAGGCGGCAACGGCGCGGGCGGTATAGGCGCCGATCCCGGGCAGCGCGAGCAGTACGTCCACATCGGCGGGAACGACGTCGTCGTGCCGCGCGGCGATGACGGTGGCGGCTGCGTGCAGCCGCAGCGCCCGCCGTGGGTAACCCAGCTTCCCCCAGGCGCGGACGACCGTGCCTGGGGTCTCGGCAGCCAGGCTCGAGGGCGTGGGCCAGCGGGCCAGCCACTCGGTCCACACCCCGGTGACGCGCTGCACCGGGGTTTGCTGCAGCATGACCTCGCTGACCAGAACACCCCACGGCGTGGTGCCGGGCTCGCGCCAGGGCAGCGCCCGCGCATGGGCGTCGAACCAGGCGATCAGGCGTGTCGGGTTCACGGTTGCGGCGGCACGACCTCGGCGAGGTCGCCGGTGTCGACATCTAAGACGAAGCCGCGCACCGCGGTGGTATCCCCCAGGAACGGGCTGCGCCGCACCCGTTCCACCGACAGCCGCACGTTGGATTCGACATCGCGGAAGGTCTCGACCGCCCAAGTGGGTCGCAGGCCGGTGGCTTCCCGAAGCTCAGACCAGAAGTCCTCGTCGGTGAACGTCGCCATCCCGCATTTGGTGTGGTGCACCAGCATCACCTCCGTGGTGCCCAGCCTTCGCTGGCTGACCGCCAGCGAACGGATCACGTCGTCGGTGACGACGCCACCCGCGTTGCGGATCACGTGTGCTTCGCCGGGCTTCAGCCCGAACAGCTGGGCCGGGTCGAGCCGGGCGTCCATACAGGTCACCAGGGCCAAGCTCAGGCTGGGGCGACTCGGCAGCGGGCCAGGGCCGGTGCCCGAGCGCGCGGCGTTGCGATCCACCAGATCCTGTATCGCCGTCATGGGCCTCTCCTCCACTGTCGTGGACGCGAATCTTAGGCCACCAGCAGTCGTGCCCAGGCGTCACCGAGCAGGATCCGGGTCACCACTCAGTGTGATCAGGGTAACCCGGGGTTGTCATGGACCGGATCAGTGCCTACTCTGTGTGGTGGGGCTTGGCGCGGTACACGGGTGATCCGCCGATTCGGTGGTGGGTTACCGCTACTTGTCGCGTCGAGACGAGGTGGTAGGTGTGTTGGGCGTCGGTTCTTTCGGCCGTCTGGGCACGATCAACCTGGGCACGATCATGATGAAGGGGGTGCTGGGGCGATGACGGCCCCGGCACCGCGCTGGGCTGACGATTTCGCGCACGCGGCGCTGTTCTACCGCGGCACCGCAGAATACCTCGAAGGCACAGTGCCGTTCATTCGTGAGGGACTGTCCGCCGGGGAACCCGTGGCGCTGGCCGTACCGGGCTCGAACCTGCGGCTCATCCTCACCGAACTGGGCACCGCCGCCGAGCAGGTCCGGCTGCTCGATATGACCCGGGCTGGCCGCAACCCAGGTCGAATCATCCCCAATGTGCTGCGCGCCTTCGTCGATGCGCACCCTTCCCAGCGGGTGCGGATCATCGGCGAACACCTGTGGACCGGGCGCACCGCCAGGGAGTACCCGGCCTGTGCCCAACAAGAAACCTTGATCAATATCGCACTCGCCGGTCGATCCATCACCATGCTGTGCCCGTATGACGCCGACCGAGTGGGCCCACAGACCCTCGCCGAGGCCGAAGTCGGCCACCCGCACCTGATCGATGCCAGTGGTGAGCGGGCCAGCACCGGCTTCGCGCCCGACCGCATCGATCAGTTGGGGGCCGTCACCGACTGTTCGCCGACGGTGGGTCCTAGTTTCACCTTCGACATCACCACGGCCGCACTCGCCGGACAGTTCGCCTGCGACCACGCCGTCCGGCTGGGTCTGAGCAGCGATCACGCGGAGCTCAAGCTGATCATCGGTGAGCTGGTGGCTCGTGGCCTCGGTCCCGGCTCGGCGACCGGCACGCTGCGCATCTGGGCCGAGCGGGGCTACCTGGTGTGTGAAGTACGGCACTGCGGACACATCAACGACCTGCTCTCCGACCGCCCACTGGCGGAGCCCAGGCGGCCGGACGGCCGTGGTCTGCTGCTGGTCCACCACCTGTCCGACTTGGTCCAGCAGCGCACCTACCCGCAGGGAACCACCACCAGGGTGTATCTGAAGCTCTCGCCCACCGATGGGCCGCTGAAGGATCCCGGTGAGCCGGCTACCGCACCGCCGCGTGCTCGACCCGCGCTACCCGCCAACCCGACGCCGTTGCCATGGCAGACCTACGAAGCGCTACACGCCGCTGAGCGCTTCGGGCGGTATCTCCCACAAGACGTTACCGCCGACGCTACGCGGCCCGCCGCCGCGAGCGGTGACGCGCGCCCCGTCGAACCGGTACTCGAGGCATTGACCGCGGTGGAGACACTCGCCCGGGTGGTGGACCGGTGGCGGACCAGGCTGGTGAGGTTGGCTCGGACGCGCGGCGCGCCATGGACCGATATCGGCCAGTCGCTCGGGGTGAGCAAGCAGGCCGCGCACGAACGCTACGGGCGAGCACGCAGCCGACCGACCGGCGGCCCGGGACTTCCGAGCCAGGCCTGCCCGCCGCCGCCCGTTCAGGGCACATAGTCGTCGCCGTGCGGCCCAGTCGTGATGCGGCCCAGTCGTGATGCGGCGCAGTGTTATGAGGCCCAGACAGAGCCCAGCTCCGCGTGCCACGAATGCGGGTAAGTCTGGTCGATCACGAAGCCCATCCCGACCCCGCGGGCGAGATACACACTGCGCTCCAGCTTGCGGGTGACCGGTGCACCCGGGGTGCCGTTGTTGTCCCACCACGATTCCCACTGGCGTATGCAGGTTCGCGCCCCGAGGTAGGTGTTGCGACACGTGCTCGGGGGTGACCACACCTGCGAATGGAAGAAGCTCTCCACCGTCTTGCCGCTGAGCTGCTCGGTGATGGTGCCCCACGCCTGGAGACAGTAGGCCTGTGGTGTGATCGTCCACTGCACGTAGTGTTGACGGCCACCGTCGGACGGCAGCGGCGTCATGTTCCGGCAGGATCCGTCGCCGATCAACTCCCGGCTCACCCGCTGCACGTAGTAGGTGCCACCATCGCGCCATCCGTCCAGCAGTACCCAGTCACCAGCATGAATGAAATGCTCCACGCTGTCTGGTCGCGACTTCGACGGGTCTCCCCACGATACTTCCGATTCGTCACCCGGTGGTGTCCCTGACCGCGGTGTCCCTGACCGGGGTGTCCATGACCACTGCCCCGCTAGGCTCCCGTCGGAGAAGAACTGCCCGGTATGCCGCTGCGTCATCAGGGAGTATTCACCATAGTCGTCTGACGACGCAGCCGTGGCGATCGGCCCGAGCGCGAACAGCAGCGGCGTCAGCACCACGAAGAGGAACCACACACCGACTCTTCGTCGCATCACCGGCCCCCCGATAAGGAGGTGCATGGCGACCTCGCTGAGGCTCCAGCACCCCACCGCATGATGCTCCGGATCCTGGATGGATCGCAGCAGCGCCGTCACCCGCCGCACCTCGTCACGAAGCGCGTCCTGACCCTGCCGCCAGGCAGCCTGCGTTTCGCTTGCGACCACGTCGGCCCCCTTGCTCATCGCTCGGGCCGGACATAGCGACCATAGCGAGGAGACCGGAGGATCCGCATCCGTCATATGACGGATGCGGATCCCCCGGATACCGCGGGGCTAGGTAGTGACTTTGACTCGGTGGCGTCCGCCGGTGGAGATCGGAGCACGGGCACAGGCTCGGAGGGCTCCGGCCAGATCGTGATGAATGTCGATGACCTCACCCAGCGCGGTGATCTCCGGCCGGGCGATGGCCGCCGAGCGCGGATCGACCACCACCGCGAGGTGACCGTCGATATCGCACGAGTCGAGTGCGGCGAAGACTATCTGCATTCCGATCGAGTCGAGGCGGATGACGGCGGACAGATCAATCACGACGTGCGGCCGGCCGTCGTGGACCGCTTCGCTGAGCTTGTCGGCCAGGTCCGGCCCGGTGGCCAGGCCCACGCTGCCCGCTACCCCGCACACGGTCGTGTTGGGTTGTGGTCTACTCACCGTTGTGATGACCATGGGCCCACCCAGCGGCGGTGCTGTCGTGATGGTGTCAAGCTGTTCATGGATCACTCGTGTCACAGGTCGACTCCTCCCCCCGGTATTACAGTCGAGACCCGACCGTACACGCTCTGCAACCAGGGTCAAGCGTAACGTCAAGCAATCCTGACAACCGAAATCGCCCTTTTCACCGAAGAGCCCCTGAGGACCTTTTCTGCGGAGTGCCTGATTCGTCACCGCGCGTGCTAGTTCGTCACTGTGCGTGTTAGCGCCCGACTCGGACCGTCGGTGGCGCGTAGGTCACCTGCTGCGCGATCAGGGAGTCGAAACCGGCCAGCACCTCATCGCGATTGGGCCCGAACACCTCCAAGAAGATCGCCCGGTTGTAGAGCACGTAGACCGCCCGGTACACCGTGGACTCCGCGTCCGGAGCACTACCCATGACCGCCACGCCCTGCAGAGCGCGGTTGTCGTCCGCCTTGAGGCCGCCGTCGAGCTGCGCGGTGGCGATCGTCTGCGCCACCTTCGTCGCGGTCTGCTGGTCAGGCATGGTGAGAGCGAACATCCCGATCGTGTCGGCGCCATCGGTGGTGGTCTTGAGCACACCGTCGGTCATCTCGCCGGCTTGCAGCGCGGTCAGGATGGGGCGGGGCAGCAGGCCGGTGCTCTTCAGCTGGGGTAGGTCGAACAGACCGCCACCGCCGCGGACCTGGCCGGGCGGGTCGCTCAGGGCGTGTACTGTGTCCACCGGTGGCGGGAGCGGGGCAGGCGGCGCAGGCAGGGCACGAAGGGTCGTGGTCGGCTGGGGCGCGGCGATCTGATCGCTACTGATTCGACCCGGCCCTGCGGTCAGGAAGTATCCCACCGTGGCGCCCACCAGCCCCAGAAGGACAACCGCCAGCACCGTGATGCCGATGATCTGCTTGGACCGAGGCCGCACCACGGGTGTTGTGAACACCTCGGGGCCCTGGCGCAGCCACGCGCTCTGTTGTTCGGCGATGGGCGGTAGGTCCGCCTCGGCCCAAGGCGGTGCCGAGGCGTCTCTGGGCAAGCCGGCGGGCTCGTCGCGGGACGGCTCGAACGGCTGGAACAGGTCCCGGGCCTCGTCCGAGCGCTGCTGGTAGACAGGAATGACCTGCGTGGGCGCCTCCGGCGGGGAGGTATCCCAACGGAATGCCGGCGGGAACGGGCTGGCCGACTGTTGTGCTCCCTCGGGTGCCCCCTGGTGTGCACTGTCCGCAGGCGACTCGTTCGGCTTCACTCTGCCACCCCCTGGGGTCATCGGTCGGTCGGTGGCACATTGTGCACAGCAGCCACCCTGCGTTCCCGGTCGACCTCCTCCTGTCAACGGCGGCTGTTAGTCTCCGGCCCGTGCCGCTGCCCCCGAAGGCGCATCCGAACACCGGTTTCGCGTGGCTCAGGATGATCGGCGCGCTGATCGTGGTGGTCGATCACTCCGCGTCGCTGACCGATGCGTCACGCCTGACGGTCTTCCCCACGTCGTGGAACCTCTCCCCCGGCTACGTCGCCTTGATGGGGTTCTTCGCGATGAGCGGCTACCAGATCAGCGACAGCTGGCGCCAGGACCCGTGCTGGTGGCGTTTCAGCGCGAAGCGGGTGCTCAGATTGTGGCCGCCGCTGCTGCTGGTGGTGCTCGTCACCGCCCTGGTGATCGGACCGCTGGTCTCGACGTACGGCCTGTCGGAGTACTTCTCCGCCCGGGCCACCTGGGGATACATCGTCCACAACGCGGGTCTGTACACGTTGCAGCATCCGCTGCCCGGGGTGTTCGTCCACAATCCGTGGCCCTGGTCGGCCAACGGCGCGATCTGGACGTTACCGATGGAGTTCACCGGCTACCTGCTGGTGCTGGGATTCGGCGCTGCCGGGCTGCTGCGCCGGGCTCCGTGGTTGACGGTCGCGCTGATGCTGACGCTGATCGGGCTGGATCGCCGATTCGACGCGAGTATCGGCCAACCCGGACATGGCGGATCGCTGGTGCAGGTGCCGATCGGGTCGATGGTCTCGTTCCTCGTCGCGTTCAGCATCGGCATGGTGCTGCACGCCTACCGAGGTAGGATTGCGCTGTCCCCTGTCGTGGCGTGGTCGTTGGTCGGGCTCCAGATCGCGGTGCACACCACCAGGCTCGGGGCTGTCACTCTCCCGTTCATGGCCGGTTACGGCGCGCTCGTGCTCGCGTATCACTGGCCGGTTCGTCTGGAGGGCTACGACTCCTGGGTATTCGGTAGTTACGGGGTGTACTTGTGGGCGTTCCCGGTCCAGCAACTGCTGATCATGGCTGGGGCCGATAGTCAGTGGTTGTTGACGGTGAGCGCGCTGCCCCTGGCTTACCTGTGTGGCTGGCTGTCCTGGCGCTACGTCGAGGAGCCGACGCTGTCATTGCGCCGTTACCTCCCGCGCCCCAGCGTCGATACTTCGACAACCAGCCCTCGGCGTCGGCTCGCGAAGCTTCTTGATCGGCACGAGCCGACCGAGCGGGAGGCGGCCCGCTCGGCAGCATCGGCGTAATCTGAGGCCCATGGCGCTGTTCGGACGCGACAAGACCCGCATGGTGACCGCCGAGGAGGCGCTACCCGGGCGATCCACCCCGGTGCCGGTGGCGCAGCGGCATGCCGTGACCAGCCATTGCATCGTGGCGCCGTTCCCCGATGGGCTGCGCACCGCGGTGTTCGGGATGGGCTGTTTCTGGGGAGCCGAGCGGATCTTCTGGCGCACCCCGGGGGTGTACTCCACCGCGGTCGGCTACGCGGGCGGTCACACTCCCAACCCCAGCTACGAAGAGGTGTGCTCCGGGCGGACCGGGCACACCGAAGTGGTGCTGGTCGTCTTCGACCCGGCACGGATCTCCTACGGAGAGCTGCTGCGGGTGTTCTGGGAAGGCCACGACCCGACCCAAGGCATGCGGCAGGGCAACGACCGGGGCACCCAGTACCGCTCCGCGATCTACACCACCGATGCCGGCCAGGCCGCCGAGGTGCAGGCGAGCCGAGCGACCTACCAGCGGGCGCTCACCGCCGCCGGGCGCGATCAGATCACCACCGACATCGCCGCGCTGCGGGACTTCTACTACGCCGAGGACTACCACCAGCAGTATCTGTCGGACGCCAAGAACCCGAACGGCTACTGCGGCATCGGTGGCACGGGTGTGTGCCTGGGTGACCCATCGGAGGGTCTGGCGGTTACCCCGCAAGCCGGCTGGCCTTCGAGTCCTTGACGTGAACCTCTCGCTTCCACACGGGGAACGCGCCGGCTGTCACGCGAAGACGGGACCCTCGTTGACGGTAACGAGCTCCGATTTTGCGCGAAGACCCGGTAGCGCGCTTGCGGAAGTACGTACAGCTCCTATCCTTAGTCACGAACAAGCAGCACACGATGGCGGATCGAGCGCCGATTTCAGATAGCCGCAAGCGCCCTCGGCGTCTTCGCGGAAGATGGAGTTCCCGGAAGGGGAGAAGGGGCGAACATGAGGATCGTGAGAATATTCCGGTTTGGGCAGGATGGCTATCAACCGCGTGGTGGTTGGGGTGACTGGGGTAGTTGGGGCGGTTGGGGTGACTGGGGTGGTTGGGGTGGCTCGGGCGGCTGGGGCGGCTGGGGTCATCACTGGGGTGGTTGGGGTGGCTGGGGCAATGGACCGATTATTAGTTTGCATCTAGATTTGTGACTCGGGTGGCTGGTAGGCGGTCGCCCGATAGTCGTGGGCGGTGGCCTTCGCAGGCTCCCTTTCTGATCCTCCAGCCTGATCCTCCAGCCTGACGGCCGAGCTGGCATCTCCGGCGCATCCCCAGCGATCCGGCGCCCACCACCGGGGGAGAACCGTCGTGTCCACGGCCCCTCTCCGCCACAATCCTGACGATGTGGGCGAGGTTCGCCACGCACTGTGTTCGGCGTTGCTCGAGAGTCCACCATCCGATGGGATGGTGCTAGGATGGTTCTTGGGTGGCGAGGGAGGTTTCACGGGGTGGCTGAGGTCGACAAGAGCGAGAAGATCACGATCAACGTGGGGCTGGTCGACCTGGGCCAGATCGATCTACTTGTCGACGAGGGCTTCTACGCCAACCGCACCGACTTCATCCGCACCGCGATCCGCCGACAGCTCGACATCCGGTTGAACGCACTGGACGAGACGGTGGCACGGCGGACCCTGATGCTGGGCACCCAGCACTACAGCCGCCACGAGCTGGAAGCGCTGCGCGCCGCCGGTTGCACCGTCGAGCTGCGCGTCCTCGGGTTGGGCAGCATCGCCCAGGACGTCTCTCCCGAGCTCGCGCTCGCGACGATCGCGTCGGTGGAGGTTCTCGGGTCCTTCCGGGCATCTCCCGCAGTCAAGGCCGCACTTGCACCCCGAACCACCTAACCCGAGGATCCACCAACTACAGACAGGACCGCACCGTGGACACGAACGCCTACATGGCCGAGGTACTGCGGCTGACCCGCGCCGGGCAACTCACGAAGGCGGTAGCGCACCTGCGGCGCGGGCTCAGCGGCGACCCGCCGAACTCCACCGCCACGGTAGCCCAGCCAGGCCTAGCGGCAGTCCTGCGCCGTCTCAACACACCACATCCCGGCACTGCCACCCCTCCCCGGACCGTCGCCGCAGGTGTGGTCCGGCACCGTACCCACACCGAGCCGGCCGGGACTCGCACTTACGACCTCTACATCCCTACCGGCTATACCGGGGACCCCGTGCCGCTGGTCGTGATGCTGCACGGCGGCAAACAAAACGCCGCTGACTTCGCCGCCGGCACCAGGATGAACGAACACGGTGAGCGACACACCTTCCTCGTCGCCTATCCCGAACAACCCACTACCGCCAACAGTGGCGGCTACTGGAACTGGTTCAACCCCAGCGACCAAGCCGCCGGCCGCGGCGAGCCATCCATCATCGCCGGCATCACCCGCCAGGTGATGAGCGATCACGCCGTGGACCCGGCACGGATTTACATCGCCGGGCTCTCCGCAGGCGGCGCCATGGCGGCGGTCATGGCCGCGACCTACCACGACCTCTACGCCGCCGTCGGCGTACACTCTGGGCTCCCATACCGCGCCGCTCACGACGTCGTTTCCGCCTTCGCCGCAATGCGGACCGGTGGAACACCGGCTTCCGGCGGAGATCTGCCACTGATCGTCTTTCACGGCGACCGCGATACTGTTGTGGCTCCGGTGAACGCCCGAAACCTCATGGCCTCCCGCCTCAGCGCGGCGGCCACTGCGCACCAGCACCCCACGCACCAGCACCCCACGACCCAGGCCGGGCCGGACGACTCCCGCCGCTACACCCGCACCCAGTACACAGACCCCACCGGGGCTGTCATCGCTGAGTCATGGATCATCCACGGCGGCGGCCACGCCTGGTATGGTGGCAGCCCCGCCGGCTCCTACACCGATCCCCACGGCCCCAACGCCTCAGCCGAGATGGCCCGATTCTTCCTCCAGCACCCCAAACCCGACGCACCGGCTGCCCAGTGGCGGCGATGAGCTCCTGTCCGGGTCGGCGCCGACTAACCCCCCAACAGCACTTCCCCGTTTCGACGATCACCAGGAGGCATCAATAGGACAAACCGGATAATTAACCGAAGCGCCGTTTCGGCACGAGTCTCGCTCGACAAACCTCGGTGACAGGGATACCCGGCTGGACTATTGGCAGGTGGCGCAAGCCGAAGTACAACATCGCTTTAACGCGATCGACGTTACTGTAGCATCACACCTTGAAGTGGAACTCGCGTAGTACGCTCTTCGAAGTGGATGCCGCAACCCGGGTCAACTCCCAGTCACCGGTGTTGATATTGGATTCCTTATCAAACCCCAACCATCGCCCGATCATTCTGCTTCCCACGGGATCGATCAACAGCTGGATGGCGCCACGGTACACCGCGCCCTTGTAGTATCCGGTCGGCGAGGTCCGTTCGATCCACGTGCCGGTCACTATCGAATCGCTGACCGAGAGGTCAAGCGTCAGCAGTGAGTTTAATGAGTTCGGCAGACTCTGGCCCGACAGGTGATTTTCCTGCTGGCTGAGCACGACATAGTGCTCACCGACGAACTCACCTTGACGACTCGATGTGTGATAGACATATCGGCTCTGCCAGACTCCGGCCAGACTGCCGTCTCCCGCGGATGGCGGAGCGGTTTGCGTCACATCATCTTCGAGGGTCGAGATAGCAAGCGCAGCTGCACCCAAAGACAGCCCGGCTGCAAGCTTGCGAAACAGTGCATGCCGGTCGATATGTGTATCAACCTGCTGCACCAAGTTAGCGCTCAATCGCCCGAATTCGTGCACGTCCATCTCGTCAAGCCGTTTCATCACAGCCGTCAAGTCCGGTTCAGTGTCGTGATCTCTCCGATTTTCGATCACTCCGGTGACGACCTCGCGCACCTGGTCAAGTTCACGACGGGCGCTGTGCTTCGCGTCTCGGGAGCTGAAGTCGGCGCAATCGCTGATCAGGTCCGCGACGCTGCATTCGTAGATTTCGGCCAGCTTGGTGAGCACGCAGAGCGAGGGGGAGTACCCGGTTGATGACGGCCACAATTCCCAATACGAGAAGTTCTTGAAAGTCTTCACATCGGCCGGCCAGCGGCGGTTCCACTGCTCGGCCGCGTCGCGTTGGCTCCAGTCGCGAACGATTCGCAGCGCGGCGCGCATGTTCAGGTGGTATCGCTCGCGGAAGACCACGGCGATCTCGACCCACGTCTTGTGCCGGGCGCGCAGCTCGGCCGAGAGCTGCCGTTGCTCCTGGCGCAGGCTGCGAAGGGTGGACGTCATGGGCATCTCCTCTGGCGAACGGAGCACAAACCGTACCCCCTACAGGATGCCGCACCTCATCCCAGCAGAACAGGGACACCCGACCCCCCCAAGATCACGGATCATCTGGGTGTGCTGCCTGGTTGATTCACGGTTTCCTTACTCCAGACAGCAATCGAGGAGGGAGCCACCGTGCCGAGATCGGTACCTCGTCACCGTCAACAGCGGCGTTCGGCAACCGGCGCAGGTGTCACGATCGAGACGGTGCCTGTCTTCGCGATGACCGACGCGAACACCCGGTGCGCGCACTTCGTGACTGACGAGGCCGCTACCGCTGGTCGCCCGGTCGGACGCTATGTCGCGATATGCGGCAGGGTGGTGATCGCCGCGAGCCTGACCACCCCGGAAACCGGTTACTGCGATTCATGCCTCTACTGGCGCGCCAAGAACCACACGGCGCCGCCCAAGCCCGGGAGGAACGGAGGTGGCACCCGGTGGGCGCTGAAAGCCCGGACCTGGTGACCGCGAAGCGGCTACTCGACGACCTCAAACTACGTGGCTTCGCGTGCCGGCGGACCGCTCCAGGTGAGGATGCGCCGCTGGTGGGAAACCGGGCGAGCCAGCTCCCCGATCGGCGGCCGATTCCGCCACAGCTCTCGGCTGCCGAGGCGGTTCCATCATTACCCGGTGTATGCGTGCCACCGTGCAGCGACAGCGACGCGATCACCGATAGCAGAGACTGACGCCACGGGTGACGACAAAGACGACGATCGGTAACCGCCCTATCCCATGAACCCAGAGACGCCGTGTGAATCTCCGCCGGACAAGTGGGGGAGGTGACCGTGACAGTCACTGGCCGCATCGCGGTATGGCCACGGTGCACAAGAAGTGCCATCAAAAAAGAGCGCCCAAGACACCATCGGGGGCACGGTCGTTTCAAGATCGCATAAGTGGCCGGTGACTCCACCGCGGCCCGCCGTCCAAGGTCAATCCCGACCGCGCGTGGGCGCCCCGCCCGCGCTGTGGTTCCCGAACTCGACACCAGAGCTGTCGCGCCGCCTCCGACCAGCGCTCCTGTTGAGTTCGGGAACCACAGCGCGGGCGGGACCCGGGAGCGGCGCGGGGCTCGGCTACGCCGGGTCCGGGCGCGGAGTGATGCGCTGGGTGAGGGGTTCTGGTCGCCCCACCCGGTGCCCAAGGCGATCGCGAAGGGCCGGGGTCACGAAGCGGGACAACCAGGCGCTCAACGAGCAACTCGCCGACGACCTCCATCGCTGATACCCCGGGGTTCACCAACACGCCCGATTGACAAGCCCTGGCCGCGCGGGAACGCCGCCTTCGACCCGGCCTGTCGGCACCGAACCCACAGGCCGACCACGCTCGCGGCTTGCCTCTCCCACTTTGTCCCGCTCTTCACAAGGGGCCACGTAGTCGATCAAAATATTACTCCAGCTTCCACAGGCCCCTGGCACAATTCGGGACCACTGGCGCGTTGCGTTATACTCGGGGGATGCAGAATGTGACAAGTATTGGCAAATCAGATTATGTCCCGTGGTGTCATCGTGCTCGATACCTGGGCAACTCGAACTACCGTGGCGGGAGGCGAAGATGAACGATCCGCGCAATCAGCAGACATCTGTGACTGTCAACGACGCCGCGCGGGCGTTGTACCAGGCCATGATCGGCTACGCGGGACCGGAGGCGACCGGCTGGACAGGACCGCTCAACCTGCCCGAAATCGCAGGTGAGGGTCAGTCGGTATTCATTCTCGGCGCCGGTGTCGCCGGCCTGACCGCGGCCTACGAGCTGAGCAAGCTCGGGTACGCGTGCACGGTCCTCGAAGCGCAGAACCGGGTGGGCGGCCGGAACCACACCGCCCGCAAGGGCGACAAGCTCTTCGAGATCGGCCCGGCTGGGGTGCCCGTGGAGACACACACCTGCGCCTTCGACGAGAAGCTGTACCTCAATCTCGGTCCTGGCCGCATCCCGTACCACCACCGTCGGGTACTGCCGCGACTTCCACGTGGCTCTGGAGCCGTACATCATGGAGACCACAGCGAACCTGGTCCGCCTCTCGGATGGCGCGTCGGTCCGCTGGCGCAATCGCCAGGTTGCCAATGACACCCGTGGCTACCTCGCGGCGATGCTCGCCAAGGAACTGGCGGACACGGACGCGTTCACCGGGGAACTGCTCGACCTGCTGCGGGTCTTCGGCTCGCTGGACGAGAACTTCAAGTATCGCGGCTCCACCCGCTCCGGGTACTCCGAAGACCTCGATGTCCACGAGTTCCCGCAGCCCGTGCCGCCCCTCGATTTCCGGGCGCTAGTGGAATCAGGGTTCTGGAAGGAGCACTTCTACCAGCCGGTCGACTATCTGTGGCAGGCCACGATGTTCCAGCCGGTCGGCGGCATGGACATGATTGTCAAGGCGTTCCGGAAGAAGCTCGAGCAGGTCATCAAGCTCGAAGCCGAGGTCATCGGGATGACACTGCTCGGCGAGGAGGGCGTCGCGGTTGAGTACCGGCACGCGGGCCAGGTGCACACCGAGGTGGCGGACTACTGCGTGAGCACCATCCCGCTACCGGTACTCCAGAACATCAGGCTGTCCGACTTCTCGCCGGGATTCCATGAGGCGATCCAGACAGTGAAATTCGCGGCCACCTGCAAGGTGGGTTGGCAGGCCAACAAGCGCTTCTGGGAGGATGACCCGAACAACATCTACGGCGGCATCAGCTGGACTGATCACACCATCACCCAGATGTGGTACCCGTCCAACGACTATTTTTCGCAGAACGGAACCCTGACGGGCGCGTACAACTTCGACGACCGCGCCGAAGCGCTCGGCGAGATGGAACCCAACAACCGTCTGAGAGAAGCCCGCCAGGGCGCAGCCGAGCTGCACTGGCAGTTCACGGACGAGGATATCGTTCCCACCAGCAAGGGCGTCTCCATCGCGTGGCACAAGGTGCCCCACCAGTTGGGCGGCTGGGCCGCGTGGAACCCCAGAAACTCCGAGCACAGGCAGGCGTACAAGCAACTGCTCCAGCCCGAGGGCGACGACCGCTTCTTCGTCGCGGGCGATCAGGTGTCCCCCCTCCCCGGCTGGCAGGAGGGAGCCATGATGTCGGCCCACTACGTGATCGAGCAGATTCTCGGAATATGCCGCTCTCGGTGACCGAGCCCGTTGTTAAGGTCCCGGACTCCGCCGCCCTCACCCAGGGCTTGAGCTGAGGTCACTGGTTCCGGACCGGCGCGCCTACCGCTAAGAACCGCAGGCCTCCGTGACCCCAGTGGCCAACGGCAAGCACCGCCGGCCACTGGGGTCACTGGTGAGCCGCCGCATCACGATCCGGTCGGGCACTCAGCCGCACTTCATCCCTGGCATCCGGGTCGCCATCGCAGCCCAGCGGGCCGACCCGGAGCACGACGACGGCTGGCCTGAATCCGTCACACCGGGGGCACATCACGGGCAGGGCGGGCGGTATGGCAGGTCCTTCGACACATACTGTTTCCACTTCGCGGGGGTGAGGGTGTTCGTAGTGGTGGCGCAGATCCGCTGGATTGCTTGGTCGACGTTCATCCCCCATAGCCACACGGTCTGGTCGCCGCTGCCGCTGGCCAGGGTGTGTCCGTCGGGACTGAACGCCACCGCGTCGACGTAGTTGGTGTGGCCGGTCAGGGGTTGGCCCAATGGGGTGGGCCTGGCCGGGTCGGTCACATTCCACAACCGCACTGTCCGGTCGTAGCTGGCGCTGGCCAGGGTGTGCCCGTCGGGACTGAACACCACCGAGGAGACGGTGTTGGTGTGGCCGGTCAGGGGTGAGCCTAGCGGGGTGGGGTGCGCTGGGTCGGTCACGTTCCACAACCGCACCGTCTCGTCGGCGCTGCCGGTGGCCAGGGTGCGCCCATCCGGACTGAACGCCACCGCTCTGACGGTGTTGGTGTGGCCGGTCAGCGGGGTGGACAAGGCGGCGTTCCCCAGAGTGACCAGGTCCGTGTAGAGGTCCGGAGTCGACCGCATGCGGTAGGCGGTGAGGTCGAGTTGAGCCGCGAGGGACACGTCCGTGCTGCGCAGTCGGTCAGCTTGCGCGGTGATCTGGCTGAAGATGGCGGCGTCGCGTTCGCTCTGGGCGGTGGCCCTTTGCTGGAATGCGAACAGGCCGCCGCCGACGGCGATCACGAGCAGTGCGATCAGGGCGGCGACGAACTGACGCAGGCGGCGGGTCGTTTGGCGGGCTGCCTCCTTGAGCTGGCCACGAGCTTCCTCGGCTTGGCGGGCCGCCTCCTCGGCGCGGCTACGCACTTCCTCCAGCTCCGCGATCCGCTGGACCAGGAGAGTTCTGCTGTGTTCCACCAACTCGCGGACCTCGGCGGGGATGTCATCCGGGCGTTCGGCCAACCAGCGTTCCGCCTCGCTGACGCGCGCCTCGGGGAGCAGCTCGTCCTCGGCTACGCGGTCTTCTATGGTGACCAGCCAGCGTTGGAAGCCCGCGTCGGCGTCCACCCAGCGCGCAAACCGCGACCAGGATCGGATCAGCGCCTCGTGCGCCAGCTCCGCCGTCGCGCCACGTCCAGTGGTGTCATCGTTCATCATCAGTCGTCTATCGTCAGCAGGCGGCGGTGTGCCAGTTCTTCGACCACATCCCAGTCCTGGGCGAGACGGTCTCGTCCCACGACACGCCGGGTTGCCTGGGCAGCTCCCTCACGGCTGCGGACCAGGGCCAGCATTACCCGTCGGACCCGGTCCCCCAGCCCGCGTTCCGCCAGTTCAGCGAAGACACCTTCGGCGTACCGGTCGAGGGCTCCCGCGACACCGCCGAGGGAGTGGTAGTCGGCGAAGGTCAGCCGCCGCCGACGCTGGCGAGCCCACAGCTCGGTCAGCGCGAACTCCATCAACGGCAGCCCACCGCCACCCCCGGCCGCATCGATCGCGATCTGTGTGGCCAGCCCGTCGTCGTAATGCACACCGCGCACTCGCGCCGGTTCGCTCACCGCATGCTCCAACGCCGCCAAGCCCATCGGCGACAGCGGCAACAGTCGGTCCTGCAGCCGGGGTCCGACGTCCGCGTGTTCCAGCAGCGGTCGCAGGAAATCGGCCCGCAGCGTACATATCCAGCCGGTACGGCACGTCATCGACGTTCGCGGCGGGGAACACCTGGTCCAGGAACTCGGCTCTTTCTCCGGCCGGGCAGATGGTGAGCATCTCCTCGAACTGGTCGGCGTGGAGCAGGATGCGCTTGCCGATCAGCGGGCTCAGCCGGCCGGCTGAGCCCGCCAGCCCGTCGCCCCGTACCTGTTCACCGCGCCGGTTCACGGCGTCGATGTTCAGCCCTTGGTCGGACCCCTCCAGGTCGTACAGCGCCCTGGCCAACGCGAAAAAACGCGTAACCCCGGGCCGGAACGTGACTGCCGCCCATTCCCCCGTAGTCAGCAGCGCCGGGAGCAGCCCGGCGGTGACCAGCGAGGACTTGCCCACCCCGGAAGGCCCGACCACCACAACCAGCGCACGCTCGTCCACCATCCGCCGAAGCCGTACCGCCTCCTCCTCCCGCCCGACGAACAACCCCGCCTCGGCATCCTCCGCTCGAAACGACAACAGGCCCCGGTAGGGACAGACCGGCACGCTCTCCAACACCTCCGGCCAGGCGTCCACCAGGCGGGCCACCGGGATCGCGTACGCGTCCCGGACGTCCTCGTCCCGACTCGCCACGGCCAGCATCCCCACCACGGCATCCCCCACACCGTCGGCCACCACAGCCGGGGAACCGCTGTAACCGGGCTGTGCCCTGAAGGCAGCCTCGCTGTCCACATCCAGCTGGATCAGCCCGCTTCCTACCACACCACCCAGCCGGCAGCGCGCCCACGCCCCGTTCCGCCGCGGTGGCTCGCCCGGGTAACCGAACAGGCCTACCTCCGCCTCCCGTGCATCCATCGCCTCGGCCAACCGCGCAGGACCCGCTCCCGCCGGCAGTCCCTCCCCGAGGACCAGACCGGCCACGTCCCCGCCCGCGACTCCTGAGGCCGGCGGCGGTACCCACACCGCCACCCGGCAACTCCGCAGCGGCGCCCCCTCCGAATCGCCCAGGAGTGGAAACTCCACCTGCACCCGCAGCTCCGCCCCCGGCACCTCCTGATCCCGCAGCGCCCGACCCAACGCCGTGTTCACCACGTGCGCGCAGGTCACAACATGCCGATCACCGACCACGAACCCCACCCCAGCCGGCACCGCCGACCCAGCGCGCAGCACCCGGACGACGAACCCCTCGCGCGCAGCACGCAATGCTGCCTACCCCGTTTACTCCGACTTGCCCGCCTTCCAGAGGACATCGTAACTTTCGATATGAAGTTCCAGCCCCCCTTTTTTTATTCAGGAGCGCCTTCGTTGGGCGGCTGCTTGGTGGGGGTGCCTCGCCGGGGGTGAGCGTCGGCGGGGGGCTGGTGTTCGTTGTCCTCGTCGGTGGGTTCGGGGTGGTTCGCGGGTTCGCGACGGCGCCAGTTGCGCGGGAGGGAGGACTCGAGCACGTCGTCGACGGTGATGACGCCGATGACCTGGTCGTCGACGACGACGGGCAGGTTGAGCAGGTTGTAGTCGGTCATCAGTAGGGTGATGTCGATCAGATCGGCGTCGGGGTGGACCCGGATGGGGTCGCGGTCGGCGACGGCGCGCAGGAGAGCGTCGGGGTCGGCTTGGACCAGGGCGACCAGGCTGGCCGCGCCGCGCAGCTTCCCCCGGTGGTTGAGGCTGTATACGGTGGTCAGGGCCTCGGGTTGCAGAGTGCGGGCGGTGCGCACCCGCTCCAGCGCGGCGGCGACCGGGGTGTCGCGCGGCAGGGCGAGGAAGTCCAGGCTCATCAGCCCGCCGGCGCTGGTCGGGTTGTAGCCCAGTAACGCCGTCACCTTGGTGCGCTGGCCCGCGGGGAGCAGCTCGAGGACGGGTTGGCGCCGAGGCTGGGGCAGGTCGGCGATGGCGTCGGCGGCGTCGTCGGCGCGCATCCGGGCCAGCACACCGGCGATCTCGGGGTCGGTGCGGTCGCGCAGCAGCCGGGACTGGCGGTCGTCGTCGAGTTCCTCGAACACGTCGGCCTCGAGCTCGGGGTCGGCGTGGACCTGATCGAGCATCTCGGTCTGCTCGGCGCGAGAGGCCTGTTCGAGCAGGTCTGCGATCTGCGCGGGCTTGAGCCGGCGCAACCGGCCGGTCGGGGTGCGCAGCAGCACCGAGGGCTCGTGCCCGATCAACGCCTCGAACGCCTTCCAGTCCCGGCACCCGGAGTCGGTGGGCTCACCCTCGCCGTGCAGGTCCTTGGTCAGCCCCAGGGCTCGGCGCCACCATTTGTTCTTGCGGGTGTCCACTCCGGCCAGCACCCAACCGTCGCTGGTGTCGAGGAGCTCCAGGTCATAGGCCCGCACCAGCCGCGCCCGGGGGATGTCGATGAGCCGGTGGCCGAGGATATCGGCGCGGAGCAGCACCTCGCCCTCGCGGCGCTCGAACTCCCGCAGGTCGACCCGGGCACTGGCCAGCAGCACCTGCTCGGTGCCCCAGTCGGTCACGGTCTCGGCGGGCACGAACACCGAGCGCCCACCGATGTCCGTGACAAGCCCGGTGACCAGCGGGTAGTCAGCGCCGCGCAGCCGGACGATCACGTCGGACAGCTGGCCCAGTTTCTGCCCGCGAGCCCCGACCACAGCCCGGCTGAGCAGCCGCGACAACGACAGCGTCCGTCCGGGTGCGGCGGTGTGAGAGTCAGCGTCGGGATTCTGGTGCGGGGTGTTGCTCGGCGGCTGCGGGGTCATGCTCATGACCGAAGCTTCCTTCTGTGGTCATCGGTAGTCTAGTGGCCGGCAAGAGCGAGTTGGACGACGCGGACGATGACCATGCCTGCGGCGACGACCAGGTAGCCGCGCAGCACGGTGAGCCCGAGTCGGCGGCCGGTGCTCAGCGTCGGCCGGGTGAGCAGCGCCAGTGGCGGCATCCGCCAGGTGGCGCGCAGGCGGCGATCAAGCGGTGGCGGATCGGTGCCGGGCGGCGCGGGGCGCACCCGGCGCCCGACGAGCAGCGCGATACCGGCGATCACGGCCAGGGCGGAGCCGGTGGCGAGGATGGTCAGGATGGCGGCGCTGGTGATGCCGGGGAAGACCACGGCGGCGGTGAGCACAGTGGAGAGCATTACCAGCACCGCGATCACCACCGAAGTGAACACGTTCAGCGCCCGGCCGTTGACCCAGGGGCCCAGAACCTGGCGGTCGTTGCACAGTAGCAGCAGGAACACCGTCGCCGAGGGCAGCAACACCCCGGCCAGGGTCTGCACACCCTCGGTGAGCAGCCCCAGCGGGCTACCCGGGATGATCACGATCACCGCCGCGCAGACCAGCAGCCCGGCGAAGGCCAGATAGAAGCTTTTCGCCTCGCGTGGGCTGCGGTGCAGCGAGTGCCGCAGCCCCAGCACGTCACCGATCGCGTAGGCCGTCGCCAGGGAGACGGCGGCGGCGCCGATGATGCTGGCGTCGATCAACGCGAGCGCGAACAGCACCCCCGCAGCCTGGTTGACGTAGGTTCCCAGGCCGACGGCGACCCCGCCGGCGTCGGTGAACCGCCCGAGCTCCGGGCGCCCGGCGAACGCGGTGGTGCAGAAGGCCATCATCGCCCCCGCGCCCAGGACCACGATGACGATGCCGATCCACAGGTCGGCCTTCTCATAGCCGATGAACCTCGGGGTGATCCGCTTGTCGATGATGTAGGACTGCTGGAAGAACAGCTGCCAGGGCGCGACGGTGGTACCGACGATCGCGATGATCAACAGCATCACCGTGGACAGCTCCGCCCCGGCGGGCATCCCGGGCACCACGAAGTCGTGGGCGACCCTGCTCAGCGGGGGGTGGGCCATGACCAGGATCGGCACCAGCAGCAGGCTGCCCACCACGAGCACCAGACAGACTCGCTCGAAGCGCCGGAAACTCCCCGTGGACGCCGCCGCGATGACCACCACGGCGGCGACCAGCACTCCGGGCACCTTGGGCAGCCCCAGATAGGACAGCCCGAGGCTGATGCCGATGAACTCCGTGACGATGGTCAGCGCGTTGAGCAGGAACAGATCGATCACGCTGAACGCGCCCCAGAACCGACCGAACCGCTCCAGGATCAGCCGGGCGTGCCCGACCCCGGTCACCGCGCCCAGGCGCAGCACCATCTCCTGGTTGACATACAACACCGGGACCAGCAGCAACAACGTCCACAGCAGCCGGGTGCCGTAGTTCTGCCCGGCCTGGGTGTAGGTGCCGAACGCGCCGGCATCATTGTCACCGACCATCACGATCAGGCCCGGGCCCACGATCGCCAGCAACGTCTTCACCCGGGCCGACAGGCCGGTTCGAGTGCCTTCGTCACCCTGGCGGATCGTGCCCATCGCGCCCTGGATGTCACCCAGGTGCGCCTCGTCCAGCACGGCGCTGCTGCCCGGTGGGGCGATGCCCCCGCTGGCTCCCGTGGTGTCGGTGGTCATCGGATCATCCCGTCAGACGGGCACCGCCAACGGCTCACACGCTGCGGTCAGCCATGATCGGCGCGTGGACAGTGGACATGCGGCACCGGTCTATGACTGCCGTCGATACCCATGACCCACCTCCTCGCCGCCGGGGCACACGCGGGTGCCAACACCAGGTTCACTCGGCACTAGACGCCGCACAAAAGAGTGGTCCTCAACCTGGATGAGTGTCAAGCAAGAATCCACACGTTGCCTTTCGGTGATCGCAGGTGGGGTGGTTTGGGGTCAGAGGGATGTGGTGATGGCGGTGGCGAGGTTGGTGAAGCGGCGGTCCGTGGTGAGGCCGGTGTGCATGTGGTTCATGACGTAGCCGAAGGTGGTGCGGGTGGGCGGGTGGGCGGCCCCGAGTGAGCCGCCGCGGCCGCCGTGGCCGAAGGAGTCGGCGCCGAGGAGGGGAAACGTGGTGGAGGGGAGGGCGTAGCCGAGGCCGAAGCGGGTGTGGACGCCGAGGGTCTGGTCGAGGGCGTCGGACTGGGGGGTGGTGGCGGTGGTGAGGGTGGCGTGGTGCGGTGGGGTCTGGGTGGGGGGCGGCGGGGGGTTCGATGAGTCGGCTGACCCGGTGCTGGTGGGCGGGGGGTAGGCCGATGTAGGCGTCGAGGTTGAGGGGCCGGCGATGTCGTCGGCGAAGACGGTGCCGGTGGTGAGGTCGGCGATGCCGCCCCACAGGTCCACGACGCGGCGGCCGCGGTGGTAGACACACAGCGCGGCGCCTACTTCACCGTGGTCGCGGAAGTTGGCGGTGAAGGCGTCCCGGACGGCCTGGAAACGGGGGTCGGTGGTGCCGTGGATGGGTGTCACGCGACCTCCGCGGGATGGTGGGCGGCGAACTCGACGAACTCCGCCGCCAGCGGGCCGGCGTGGAAACGGGCCACGGTGAGCAGGAACTCGATCTCCTCGCGCAGGTTCGTCCCGCCCGGGCTGGTGATATCGCAGACCGTCGACCGGGGTCGCTTGCCGGCGAGTGTGGCCTGCCGGGCGGTCTCCAGCCAGCAGGCCGCTACGGCGGCGTCGAGGTCAGCACGTGGTATCTGGCGGGCGGCGGCGAACTGCTGGGCGGCCCGCCAATGCCTGCTCGCCGTCGCCGTGGTGCTGCGCCGCAGCCGCCCGCTCCCCACCCTCGCGCCGCTAGTCGTCCGGATCACCGCCCTGGCCGGTCTAGGCGTCAGTCTGACACTGCACGGCGACAAGCCCACTGAATTCGTCGCCTTCCACAACCTCAACGCGCTCTGCTACGCCCTGCTGCTGGCCACCTCGGTGCTCGCGCCACCCACCTCGCTGTGGCGACGTGCGCTGGCCCGCCCGAAACTGATCTGGATCGGCACCATCAGCTACAGCCGTTACATCTGGCACGAACCCGTCTTGCGCTGGCTCGACCAGCACGGCCAGCTCAGCCACGACCCCGCCGCCTTCCCCGCCCTCGCGGCGATGCTCTGACCGCAGTGGGTCGGGTGCGGTTCCGCGGAACACTTCGAGGAGCTCAAGACGGATGGTCGCCCAGACCACGCAGGGGAAGGGATGCCGGCGCCACAGGTGCCACCAGGACAGGCGGCGGCAGGTGCGGCAGCGGCCGGTGCGGGTACGGGGTTGGTGATCAATCAGGACGGCTCGCAGGGCGGCGAGGGCGCCCACGTGGTGCCCGGTGCGTTCCAGATCGGTGAGCGTGTCCCAGACCGAGCGAACCACCCGGCGCGCGTGCGGTCGAGCAGCCAACCAGGACACTGTCTGATCCGACAGCTGCGGCGGGGGAGCGGGCATGGTGCACCTCGCTGGGTGTGGCCGGCTGGCCGTCGGGAGCTGGTGCGGGTCGGGGGACCGCGTGCTCGACCGACGGACCAGCCGGCGATGGAAGGGGGCACTGCCCCGTGGACTGGGTCGGGCGTCTCGGCGGTGGCGTGGAACCGGCTGGCCGCCAGGAGCGGAAGGGGCACGGGAGTGCTCGACCAACGGCCAGCCGGGTCTGGGTGGGGAGCTAGGGATCGGGCTCCCCTGGTGGGGTGGTGTCCATTGCCTCGGCCGAGGCCGGTGCCGGGATGTCGGCGGGCTCGGGTGTGGGTAACGACAGCAGAGCGTTGATCACGGTCACGACGTCGCCGTGCAGGCGCCACTCGACCGCGTTCCCGGTGATGCGCAACGGGTTGTCCGGGTCCAGCATGTCGTGGGTGCGGTAGGCCAGCGCGTCATCTTCGCTGTAGAGCACCACCACCTCCCGCATACCCTGGACCTCGCGGGAGTAATGGACGAGGTCCAGAAAGCCGTCGGGGTTGAACAGGCGCTGGCCGTTGAAGCCGAACCGGCACAGCCGGCTCAGCTGCTCCCGGGCCGGGTTCACGCCCGCGTCCCGGCTCGCTGACCCAGTCGGGCGCACCGCCGCTCGGCGCCGCGCGCCGAGGCGCGCGGTTGACCTCGCCGCCCGTCGAGGACCTGCAACGACATGACCACCTCCGCTGGATGTAGATTCCTGGCCGTGAGCGCCGCTGTCCGCCAGGGACTACGGTGTACATGGCCTAGTATTGAAACCGTGACGTAGTAGCATGTTACATGGTAACGCGATACAAAGAAACAAGTCTGGGTACGCCCGTTCGGGTGATGTGTGCGAGCAGGCGGGTCCACACTGCTGGAGGACACCCGAAGGAGCCGCCGATGGTCGCGTCCTCGAGTCCGACCGTGCTCAAGCGGTACGTGGCGCTGGAGTTGCGCCGGCTGCGCGAGGGAGCCGGGTTCACCCGCGAGCAGGTGGCCGAGCGGTTGCGCTGCGTCATCTCGCACATCTCGCATCTGGAGACCACGCGGAACCTGCCCAAGGCCGCCGAGCTGGAGGTGCTGCTCGGTTTCTACGGCGTCGCCGAGCGCACCGCGCCGTTCCAGGAGCTGGTGGACGCCGCTCGGAAGGGTCGCGACTGGTGGCTGCCGTTCAAAGGCGCCGCGCCGGAGTGGTTCGACCTCTACCTGGGCATGGAGTCCTCGGCCAGGCAGATCGACAGCTACGACTCGATGATCATTCCGGGCCTGTTCCAGACCCCGGCCTACGCCAAGGCCGTCATCCGGGCCGGCGAGCCCGAGCTGAGCGATGCTGAGCTCGCCCGTCGCATCGAGCTGCGGATGACCCGCCAGGATGTGCTCACCCGCCAGCCGGACCCGCCGGCCGTGTGGAGTGTGCTGGACGAGTCCGCGCTGCACCGGCCCGCCGGTGAACCGGAGGTTCTGGTCGAGCAGCTGGAGCACCTGGTCAAGTTGCTCGACCTGCCTGCGCTCACCGTTCAGGTGTTGCCGCTGGAGGCTGGCGTGCACGCCGGGATCGAGGGGACCTTCATGATCCTGACGTTCCCGCCCGAGCTCGTCGGCGATCCGGGAATCGCCTACGTCGAGTCTCGGATCGGGGGCACCTACTACGAGGACCCGGCCGAGATCATGACCTATTCCAACACACTGCGGCGCATCCAGATCCACGCCCGCACACCCCAGGAGACCCGGGCCCTGCTGGTCCGCCGCATAGAGGAGTTGACGTGAACCACGACCACGCGCTCGCCGGGCTGATCACCGCGGCCGGGTGGCGCAAGTCCAGCTACTCGCAGGGCGCCAACGGCTGCGTGGAGGTCACCACCGAGCTGCCCGGCTGGGTCGGCGTCCGTGACAGCAAGCTCGGCACCGCCAGCCCGGTCCTGGCCTGCACCCTTCCCCAATGGCGCGCGACCCTAGCCGCCACCCTCGGCGCCTAAAGACCCTGTCCGGGTGGGGTGATCACGGTTTGTGTGCCGGAAACGACACGGGATGTCGCTGACGGCACACAAACCACGATCATGAAAGTGTGAGCCCGGTCGGCCGGGTACCAACCCTGTTGGCCGGCAGGCTCGCGCGCGATCTCCAGCCACACCGGGCCGTAACGCGGCAGTTACAGCCGGACCCAGTCCCCGCGCGCATCGCGGGCCGGCAGCCCACGGAAGTCGCCGGCCTTGGCCCGGGCGAGCTGTGCCTGCTCCTGCTCGGTGAGCGGGTTCGCCCGGATCACCGCGACCCCCCACCCTCGGTCGAGCACCGCCTCCGCCGGGGCGAGATCGAAGCTGGTGGCAGCGTGCGCGAGCGCCTGGCGCAGGTCGGCTTCGAACATCGCACAGTCCTCGGCGGCGTACTCGGCCAACACCGCGCGGATCGCCGGCCCGGAACGCTCGATCTTCCAAGGGTTTGGTTTGGGACCGCGCCCGGACCAGCGCCGGCTCACGTGTGATGCTGGCTGACGTGATCGCGGCTACCCCCTTCCGTAACCAACGCGTGCTGACCGGCGAACGCGTCCGTCTCGAACCACTTACCTCAGTGGTGCTGGAGGATTACCTCGCGGCGATGGCCGACCCGGAGGTGACACGTCTGACTGGCACGCACACTGTGTTCGACCGAGCCATTATCCAGGCATGGCTGGCAAGCCGGCAGCAACATCACGACCGAGCCGATTGGCCATCATGCGTATCGCGGACGGCGCGTTCCTCGGTGAGGCGGTCCTCAACGACCTCGACGCGGACAACGCGGCGGCTAATTACCGCGTCTGGCTTGCGGGTCCGCAACTCTTCGGCCGAGGTTATGGCACCGAGACTACGAGACTGGTCATCGGCTATGCGCTGGACACGGTGGGACTTCATCGGCTGAGTCTCGGCGTGTACGACTTCAACTCCCGGGCGCAACGAGTGTATGAGAAGTGTGGCTTCATTCCGGAAGGACGACGACGCGACGCGCTGCGCTGGGAGGGTGAGTGGCATGACGAAGTCCTCATGTCCATCCTGTCGACTGACCCGCGTTCTGCCACCATCCCGTAGACGATCCGTTATCGGGAGCTGGGGCCCTGGCCTTCCCTTGCCCGGTTGTCGGCGGCGCGTCTCGGGAGCGCGGAAACCACGTTGTGCCGTGGCGGTATGCGCAACATACTGGCGTGGTGAGGCAACATCGCCAGCGCGACGGCCGCGCCGGGATCGATGCGCAACTCGTCACGCGGCTGATCGCAGCACAATTCCCGCACTGGAGAGATCGACCCGTCCGACCCATAGAAGGTGGCACGACCGGTCTGTGTGGTTCCACGGCGACGTTGCGGCCGGCAACCTGTTCGTCGAGGACAGCAGATTATAGGCTTGGCCCAAGACATCGACATCGACCCGCAGGCAGCAGCAGTCAACATGCAGGTGATTGAAGACGTTCTAGCTAGTGGGCACTCGCGCCCCCGCAGCCCCGGGGCTGGTGCGTCGTGAACTCGACGCCACGGACGTTCCGCCTCGGGTGGATTCAAGGAGCGCTCGCAACACCCTGTCTGATGTGGGGTGTTGTGATGGGTGGTCCTCCGAGGGTTCCTCGTGATCGGGTTCGGGTGTTCTGGCGGGCGCGGGTGGAGGGTGTGCCGTTCGAGGAGGCGGTGGCTCGGGCTGGGGTGTCGGTGACGGCGGGGCGTAGGTGGATGGTTGAGGCTGGGGGGATGATCCCTGGTGATCTGGATGGGGGTCGGGTCGGTATCTGTCGCTGGATGAGCGGGAGGAGATCGCGCTGGGTCGGGAGTTGCGGCGTAACCGCACGGTGCGCCAGACCGGTCGGGATAAGGGGTCGTGTTCGGGGATCCGGTATCGGGCAGGTCTGCGGCGCGGACGTCACGTGTCGAGGAGTTCGGGGACGAAAACGTCTTCGCACGTCAATCGGTGCTTCGACAAGCCTTGCTCATAGTGGTAGCGCAGGAAGGTGTCGACCATCGCTCGGTTGGCCTCGACGCCATAAGGGAACCAATTCTCGGGGAAAAAACGGCGGTTCTCGTCGAGAAGCCGGCTGAACCACGGAACCATGCACTGGTCCATGTTGTTGAAGATCCGTCTGTTCCGGTACAGCTCGCCGGCGGCGTCTTTCGAATCGCAGAAAGCTTCATACACGTTGCGGATGAGTTCTGGGCGTTCGTCAGCGAGTTCTTTCCGCGCGACGACGGTATGCATCGCGGGGTAGATGCCGGTGCGTTCGAAGTAGTCGCGCTCGACGCGTTCGTAGTCGGGGAACAATCGCGCCACCCGCGGTGAGTCGGCCAGTATGCACTGCGGCACATCGGCCGAGATGAGGGCGTCGATCTCGCCGTCATCGAGCATCTGCCCGAGCTCCTTGCCCTCGGGAGCGCGTGTTACGTCGACGTCGGACGGGTGCAAGAAGGGGATGAAATCGATTGGTGCCATGGGCCAGTCCAGGCCACCGATGACCCATCGGCACTGTTCCGGCGTCACGCCGTATTCGTCGGACAGAATCCCCTTCTGCCACACACCCGGGTCGTGCCCGTATATAGCGAACTCGCCGATGTTCTTGCCGGCCAGATCCTGCGGTTGCGTGATGCCGCCGGAGGTGTTGATGTAGATGGCCGAATGCCTGAACTGACGGTTCGGAAACACCGGGAGCGCGATGAACGGCGGATCGTTGAAGTCCAGGGTGCGTAAGTAGTAGGTCCATCCCAGCTCGGAGACGTCGAACTCGCGTTCGCGGATCATGCGTTTGAAGATGTCCGAGGCGATCTTGGCTGTGCTGAGGTCGGCGTCGACGCCATCAATCGTGACGCTGCCGTCGAACAGGGCGCGCATGTTGTCGTAGCGGTAAGCGCCGATCGCAAGCCGAGGATTTGACATCGCAGAACCCTCCTCTGTCGATGGGTTAGCTGTCCTGAGCCGGGGGTTTCTTCCACCGTACAGCGGAACGGGTAGCCGCGTCGAACACCACTTTCGCACCGATCGATACTCTGCGAGTATCGATCGAGTGGTGGATTTGCGTCTTCTGCGGTACTTCGTTGCTGTCGCTGAGGAGCGCCACTTCGGGCGGGCCGCGCGGCGTCTGCAGATGACCCAACCACCGCTGAGCTGCGGCATCAAGCACCTGGAGCACGACCTCGCCGCGGTCCTGTTCCAGCGCAACGCCAGGGCGGTGACCCTGACGCCCGCTGAACATCTCGATGGGCATCTGGAGGTAGCCGAGATTGATAGGTTGACACGCTGCGGGTCTGTCGGGTCTGGCTAGGTGGGGGGGCGGGTGACGAGTTCGGTATCGGCGGATGCCAGCGGGATCGGGTGCGGGCGGGGTGCAGTGGTGGGTAGAGGTTGTCTGGCGGCGTGGGAGATGCGGATGAGTAGGGCGACCAGCATGTAGTTGGCGAGCAGGGACGAGCCGCCGTAGGACAGGAACGGCGTGGTGAGCCCGGTTTCCGGGATGAGGTTGGTGACGCCGCCGGTGACGATGAACACCTGGAGCGCGATGGTGATCGACAGACCGGCGGCGAGGAGTTTGCCGAAGGTGTCGCGGACTGACAGAGCGGCCCGCATACCTCGGGTGACCAGCAGTAGGTAGATCACCAGGACCGCGGTGAGCCCGATCAGACCGAGTTCCTCCCCGATACCGGCCATGATGAAATCGGCGTTGGCCACCGGGACCAGGTCGGGTCGGCCGCCACCCAGGCCGGTGCCGCCCACGCCGCCGGTGGCCAGCCCGAACAGGGACTGGGCGACCTGGTAGCCCGACTCGTAGTAGTGGGCGAAGGGATCGGACCATACCTGCACGCGGACTCGGACGTGGGCGAAGAGGTGGTAGGCGAGCGTGCTGCCCGCTCCGAAGAACACCAGCCCGATGAGCACCCAGGACACTCGTTCGGTGGCCGTGTAGAGCATCGCCAGGACTACACCGAAGATCAGCAGTGAGGCTCCGAGCTCCTTCTCCAGCGCTAACACGCCGATCGAGAGCCCCCACGCGACCAGCAGCGGCGCCAGATCGCGGGCCCGGGGGAAGGTCATCCCGAGCATGTGACGGCCCGCGGAGGTGAACAACTCCCGGTTGGTGACGAGGAACACCGCGACGAACACGATGATCAGAATTTTGGCGAACTCGCCGGGCTGGATCGACAGCGGGCCGAGCCGCAGCCACAGCTTGGCCCCGTTGACTTGGGAGATGCTCGCCGGCAGCACCCCGGGCAGCACCAGCAGTCCCAACCCCACCAGACCGAAGGTGTAGCCATAGGAGGCCAAGGTCCGGTGGTCACGCACCCGCCACAGCACCGCAACGAACAGCACCAGGGCCACCGCGGTCCACACCACCTGGCGGGAGGCATCCGCCGTCGCAGCGGGTTGGCCCGCGTCGAGGGCTTGCATCGCCGCGGCCAGGTCCAGCCGGTGGATCATCACCAGGCCCAGGCCGTTGAGCAGCGCGACGCACGGCAGGATCAGCGGATCGGCGTAGGGGGCTAACCAACGCACCGCCGCGTGCGCTACCCCGAACATGGCCAGATAGGCCAGACCCAGATACCCGAGCGTCCGTGGTAGCTGCTGCCGCTGATCAGCCTCCACCAGGACCAACGCCAGCGTGACCAGCCCAACCGCGAATACCAGCAACCCCAGCTCAACGCCACGACCGGTGGCCGCCAGCCGCCCGGCCATCTAGGAGACAGCCGCGGAGCGGTCGACCACCTTGGCCAGGTCGGCCGCCACATGCGGGTTGTCGGGAGCCAACAGCGCGAGCCCCGAGGCACGCAACATGTCCTTGGCCTTGTAGTGCTCGAGAGGAGCTGTCTTGAGCCGCTCGACCAAGGCGCTGACCTGGGTACTGGTAGCGCTCAATGACAGGTAGGAGGAGGCGACGGCGGGGTAGTCGTGTGCATCCGGCTCAGCCTTCCAGGCCACCTTACCCACGCCGTTGTACTCCTTGATCGTTGGGTGCAGGGCCAGGGTACTCGGCGGGGTCGACCCCGTAGGCTTGGGGCTCGTGTGGACGAGCTTGCCGAAGCGGTTGTTGCTGGGTCGACCGTTGGCGAGTCGGCAGCTGGGTGACACGTTGTTGCCGAAGATGTTGGCGTTGCCGATCTTCTGCAGTGACGCGTTGTCCTCGGTGGCCTACGCCACTGAGGCGATCCTGGTGGCGTTGTCGGTCGGGGGGTTGGCGCTCTACCACGTGGCGCCGTATCTGGCACTGGCGGTGGCGGTGCTGTTCGTGATCGTGGCCGCCTCGTACCGGCAGACCTGCTACGCCTACCCGAGCGGTGGCGGCTCGTACATCGTCAGTCACGAGAACCTGGGCAGCTCGGCCGGGTTGGTGGCCGCCTCGGCGTTGTTGGTGGATTACGTGCTGACGGTGGCGGTGTCGGTGGTGGCCGGGGTGTCAGCGATCACCTCGGCGCTGCCCGCGACCGCACCGCATGCGGTGGCGATGTCGGTGGGGTTCGTCGCGGTGCTGATGCTGGTCAACCTGCGGGGGGTACGGGAGACCGGCAAGACGTTCGCGATCCCGACCTACGGGTTCGTGGTGGGCATTCTCGTCATGTTCGCCTGGGCGGCAGTGCAGCTGGGCACCGGGCAGCACCTGGTCGCGGAGAGCGCGGGCTACCAGATTCACGCCACCGAGCAGGCCACCGGCCTCCTCGCCGCGTTCCTGGTCCTGCGGGCGTTCGCGCAGGGCTGCACTGCGCTGACCGGGGTGGAGGCGATCAGCAACGGCGTCCCGGTGTTCCAGAAACCCAAGGCGCACAACGCCGCGACCGTGTTGAGCTACCTCGCGGTGTTGGCGGTGGTGATGGGGGTCGGGATCACCCTGCTGGCCAATGCCGCAGGCGTGCACGCCGCGCTGGACCCCACCCAGCTGGGCCTGCCCGCTGACGCGACGCCCAAGACGGTGCTGGCCCAGGTCGCCGCCGCGGTGTTCGGACCCGGTTCGGTGGGGTTCTACGCGATTCAGGTGTTCACCGCGGCGATCCTGGTCCTGGCGGCGAACACCTCGTTCAACGGTTTCCCGGGGCTGGCCTCGATCCTGGCCCGGGACCGGTATTTCCCCCGCCAGTTCCACACCCGCGGGGACCGGCTGGTCTTCAGCAACGGCATCGTGCTGCTCGCGGTGTTCGCCGCCGGGTTGATCTATGTGTTCAACGCCAACACGAACGCCCTGATCCAGCTCTACGTGATCGGGGTGTTCATCGCCTTCACGCTGTCCCAGATCGGCATGGTCAAACACTGGCACACCAAACTATGCGCCGATCCACCGGCTGGGGAGCGGCGCCGGATCCGCCGCGCCCAGCTGATCAACGGTTTGGGGGCGGTGGCCACCGGGCTGGTCTTCGTGATCGTGCTGGTGACGAAGTTCGTCGAGGGCGCCTATCTCATCGTGATCGCCATCCCGGTGCTGTTCGCCCTGATGCGTGGCATCAACCGGCATTACGCCACGGTGGCCCAGGAGATCGCCGTGGAGGATGTACGCCCCGTCGGCCCGTCCCGCAACCACGTCCTGGTGCCGGTGTCGAAGGTCAGCGGCCCTACCCTGCGGGCGTTGGCCTACGCGCGGTCCCTGCGCCCACACACCCTGGAGGCCATCACCGTCACCGTCGATGACGAGGAGTCCGCCCAGCTGCGCCGGGATTGGGACGACGCGGGCCTCGCCTTCCCCTTGAAGGTCATCGAATCGCCTTACCGGGAGATCACCAGACCGATCCTGAAATACGTTCGGGACTACCCCCGCACCGGACCCCGCGACATCATCACCGTGATCATTCCCGAGTATGTCGTCGGGCACTGGTGGGAACAACTACTGCACAACCAAAGCGCATTACGGCTGCGGGCCCGCCTGCTGTTCCTCCCCGACGTCGTCACCGTCGACATCCCCTGGCACCTACGCTCCGCCGGAGTCACCCGTGCAGGCGCTTCAGCCAACCGCCTGCACGAGGACTACGAACAACAAGCCGCCTCAGCCCGCCAACCCGCACCCCCACCGCCATAACCAGGTGATGGCTGGATGATGTCGCAAGTATGGGCCGATGCGTAAGTCGAGATCGGAAAGGGTGTTCGTGTGACGGAATCGTCGTTCCAGCGAGTGGCCGTGGACCGTGAGCCCGCGCCGGTGGTCTTCCTCGTGGTGGGCATCCCCGGCAGCGGGAAGAGCGCCGTGTCGGCGACGGTGGCCAGGAGATTCCCGCTGGGAGCGCACATCGAGGTGGACGGATTGCAGTCCCTGGTGGTCTCCGGCGGCCGCTGGCCTGCACCGGAGCCGGACCCGGAGGCCGACCGTCAGCTGTTCTTGCGCGCTCGTAACGCCGCTCTGCTGGCGCGGAGTTTCCACGATGCCGGGGTGGTGCCGGTGATTGACGACGTGGTGGTGCGCCGCGCGCACCTGGACTTCTACCGCGAGCAGCTGGCCGGCCTGCCGCTACGCCTCGTCGTGCTCGCGCCTTCGCCCGCTGTGGCTGGTCAGCGCATAGCCGCGCGGGACAAGGTGCTGGCAGACGACTGGTCCTTTTTGGACGAAGCGCTGCGCGTCGAGCTGGCCGGGGAAGGTCAGTGGATCAACAGTTCGGGACTGGACCTGGACCGGACCGTCGAAGCGGTGCTCGCCGCCGCAGAGTCGAGCGCGAGCGGGGAGATGTGATCTGCTGATGACCACACAGGCGACACGGGCTCTGGTCACCGGTGCGGGTGGCTTCGTAGGCCATCATCTGGTGACCTACCTCAAGCGGCTGGGTTACTGGGTCCGCGGCGTCGATCTCAAACCACCCGAATTCCAGCCTTCGGACGCCGACGAATTCGTGCTGCTGGATCTGCGGGACCCTGGCGCGGCGAACACGGCCACAGCCGGCGTCTCGGAGGTCTACGCGCTGGCGGCGGACATGGGCGGCGTGGGCTACATCTCCCGGCATCACGCCGCGATCCTGCACAACAACTCGCTGATCGACCTCAACACCCTGGAAGCGGCACGGCAAGCCGGCGTCGAGCGCTTGTTCTACACCTCGTCGGCCTGCGTGTACCCCGTCTCCCGGCAGAACGTCGCGGAAGTGGCGCCGCTGCGCGAGCAGGACGCCTACCCGGCCGATCCGGAGGACGGCTACGGTTGGGAGAAGCTGATGACCGAGCGGGCCTGCGGCTACTACCGAGAAGAATACGGCATCCAGACCCGGATAGCCCGGCTGCACAACGTGTACGGCCCCTACTCCACTTATCAGGGCGGCCGGGAGAAGGCCCCTGCGGCGTTGGCCCGCAAGGTCGCCGGCACACGGAACGGCGGCTCGGTGGAGATCTGGGGCGACGGCCGGCAGACCCGGTCGTTCTGCTACGTCGACGACTGCGTGGAGGGCATCTTCCGGCTCACCCGGTCCGACTTCCCCGGTCCGCTCAACATCGGCACCGACGAACTGGTCACCATCGATGAGCTCGCCCGGCTGCTACTCGACATCGCCGGGCTGTCCGACGTGCGGCTGGAGCACCGGCCGGGTCCGCAGGGCGTGCGCGGTCGCAACTCCGACAACACTTTGCTGCGGCGCACCCTCTGCTGGGAGCCCAGCACCGATCTGGCCACCGGGATGGCCTCGCTCTACCACTGGGTCGCCGGCCAGATGGAGCGGAACGCCTCCGCAGTGGCGGACGCATGACCGAGCGAACGGATATCGTGATCACCACGATCGGGAACGGCGCGTTCCTGGATGACTTCGCGTCGGCGTTGCGCGAGCCGAGAGTCCGGCTGGTCGTCATCCCTGACCGCAGGACACCCCGCGCCCTGTACGAGGCGTGCGAACGGGCACAGGCGGCCGGAGCGTCGCTCCTCTGCCCGGACGTCGCCGAACAGGACCGGCTGCTGGCCAAGCTGGGAGTCGCCGAACTGGTGCCCTACGATTCCGACAACCGACGCAACATCGGCTATCTGCTGTCGTGGTTGGACGGAGCAGACGTGGTCGTCTCAATGGACGACGACAACCTGCCGGCCAGTAACCCGTTCGTGGCACAACACCGGGAAGTGCTCCGCGGACCCGCCGAGCACCGCGTGGTTTCGGTGGAATCGGGCTGGTTCAACGTCTGCGACCTGCTGACGGTGACCCCCTGCCGGGTGTTCCCCCGCGGCTTCCCCTATCGGGCAAGGGACTCACACAGTTCCAGGATGCGTGCCCGCCGCGAGCAGGCCGACGTTCGGATCAACGCCGGGCTGTGGCTCGGTGATCCGGACGTCGACGCGGTGACCCGGCTGGCGACGAGCCCGACGGCGACTGTGTACAGCGGCGGCGACGCGGTGCTGGACAAGGACACCTGGTGCCCGGTGAACTCCCAGAACACCGCCGTGCACCGCGACGCGCTGCCGGCGTACTACTTCCTTCGGATGGGCCAGCTGATCGACGGTTCGCGGATCGAGCGCTTCGGGGACATCTTCAGCGGCTACTTCGTGCAAGCCTGCGCCAAACACCTGGGGCACTCCGTGCGGTTCGGCGGTCCGCTAGTGAGCCACCCGCGCAACGAGCACGACCTGTTGCACGACCTGTCCGGCGAGCTGCCCGCGATCCGCATCCTGGACGACGTCGTGGAGTGGCTCCGGGACCACCGGCTCGACGGCGCGGACTATCTGGAGGCCTACGAGTCGCTCAGCTACGGCCTGCAGGACTTCGCCGAACAAGCCCGCGGCCGGGTTTGGGGACCGGAGGCCCGCGCGTTCCTGCACCGCAGCGCGCACCTGATGCGGACCTGGCTGGCCGCGCTGCGGCGCGGGAGCGGCGCATGACGGCGCAGGCTGACGCCGGGCAGGCCGAGCGGCTGCTGCGCGAGCGGGGGCTGGCGAAGGACGGCAACTGGGCCAGTGGTCCCGGCCTGCACACCGCGGGAAACGGGCTGATCACCGCCGTGGGCGAACCACCGTGGCGGCCCGGCGGCACTTGCCTGGGTGTGGACGTGGGCGCCACCATGACGAGAATGCACATCGCCGCCACCGGTCCGGACGGAACGGCCACCGTACTCAAGGTCCAGTACCTGACCGGGGACCGCGTAGAGGATCTGGAGTGGCAGCTCGTGGAAGTGCTGGCTCTGACGCGCGAGCTGGGTCTGCCCGCGGTGCGGGCCGCCCGGTTCTGCCTGGCGGGCCCGGTTCGCCGCACCCCCCAGGGAGTGACCGTGACGCTGACCAACCGCCCCGGCTGGTCGGTACGAGCGGCCGACGCACGGTTCGGTTCGCTGCTGCCCGGGGCGGATCTGGCGCTGTGCAACGACTTGACGGTCGGCGTGCGGCAGCTGCCGGGCGGGCGGTGGAGTCCGCTGGTCTGTCCCCTTACGGGCGGGACACCGCGGCCAGGGCCCGCCGTCCGGCTGAAGTGCCACGTCGGGACCGGGGTGAACATCGCGACGCAGGACGGCGACACGGTCCGCGCCTTCGAGTACGGCCACCATCCCTTTCCCGCGCAGGACCGTGCCCAGCACCGGCTGATCGCCGCGTTGCGCCACCTGCACGGTCGTGAGGTGATCACCTTCGAGGACGTGCTGGGCGGCCGAGCGCTGGGGCCGATGCTGCTCGCGCACGCCGCGGACCTGCCGGAGCAGGAGCGGGGCGGCCTTCCGGCGGACACACGCGCACTGCTGGCCCCGCCAGACGCGAACACGGCTGTCCCGCCGGAGGGGTCGGCGGAGCTACTACGGACGGTGCGCGCGGTGGACGACTTCGTCTGCGGGCACTCGGTGCGGTACCGCGCCCGCGAAACCGAGGGCCGCCCGGACGTGCTGCGAGAGGCCTATGCGCGCTTCGGTGGCTGGTTCGTCGCGGAGCGGATCACGTCGGCGCAGTGGCCGGTGTTCGTCCGGCTGGGCCGGGAGTGGGTCCGGCGCTTCGCGCTCTTCGTACTGTCCGCCGTGCAATCCACGCAGTGTGAGGAGGCCTACCTGAGCGGCAGGCTGGTGCTGGATCCGGCGCTGCGCCCGGCCTTCCTGACCGAGTACCGGCGGCTCGCCAGGCAGTTCCCCCCGGAAGCCGGCGCGCTGGCCGAGGTCGAGCTGTATGGATTCGCCGAACCGGCCTACGAGGATTTCCTCGTCGACGACGCTGCAGCCTGGTGCGCCGAGCGGGACGGTGCAGCATGACCGCATCGATCATGGCGGATCGGGTGAGTAAGACCTTCGGTAACCGGCTGGTCCTGGACGAGGTGTCCTGCACGGTGAGCCCCGGCAGGCGGCTCGGCGTGGTCGGCCGCAACGGCGTCGGCAAGACCACTCTGCTGTCGGTGCTGCTCGGCGAGCTGATCCCGACCAGTCAGCCACGACCGCCGTTTCCTGGCCGAGGTGGACGTGCAGCGCCGGATCGATCTGGAGGCGCGCCACGAAGCGGGCACGAGGGTGACCCGGTTGAGGGAGAGTACCGCCGGTTTGGCCGGAGTGCAGTGGTGGGAGGGGTGATCACATGGTGCGCTTGGTCTGGCTCGGTGACGAGCCATCCGCAGAGTCTCCATCGGCCCCGGGGTGGGTCATGGCGACGGGGTTGGCCGCACGCGGTCACGAGCTGAGCTGGATCGACCGGGACAATCGCCGGCCGCCGCATTCCAGCGGCGGAGTGCGGTTGTGCCCCTTCCCCTACGACGAGCGGGACTGGCCGCCCGGTGAGGGACTGCGTTGGGGACTGGTCCGCCTGCTGGGCCGCGAAGTGCCCCTAGATCTGCTGATCGCCGCTGGCGCGGACGCTGCGGCGATGGCTCGCCGGGTGATCGCCGAGCGCGGCCTGGACGCGCAAGTGGTCCGCTGGCATCCGGGATCGGCCTGGGTGCCGCTCCCCGGGGCCGACTGGGAGCTGCCGGTCCCGGTGCCCGTGCCCGAGCCGTCAGGGCGGTTGGACGCGGCGGCCGCCGGAGGACTGGCCGGACGACTGGTGGTGGGCGCTCTCGGCTGTCCCGCCAACAGACTGCCTTCGGCGCTCGGCGCGCTGGGATTGGATCGCGCGGCCCGGCCGGATCGCCCGCCGCCACGTTGGGTGGCGCTGCACGGCCGGGACGCACTGTGGCGTATGGCCGCCACCTTCACCGAGGGGGCGGCCGAGGAGATCACGGACGGCGAGAGGGCACCGTTGTGGGCCGACGGGTTGCGCGTCGACCGGCTCTGGCGGCTGCTGGCCGGGGGCGGCGCCTATCTTTCGGTGGGCACCGGTTTCGACCTGGCCGCCGCGCTGGCGGCGCTGGCGGGAATGCCGGTGCTGCTGCCGGCGGGTTCGGTCCTGGAGCCCTTGACCGGCCGTGGCTACCGCGACGGCTCGGATCTCGCCCAGTGGCTGATCACCCGCTCGGCCCCGCCGGTGATCAGGACGGCGTTGGAGCGGCTGCGGGCCGAGCACGTCGGGGACAACGTCGTGGAACGCTGGCACGAGGCGCTCGTTCCGGTACGGGAGCCTCAGCGGGCCGGGAGTGGCCGGTGAATGGGATCAACTTGCGTGCCAACGTCTTCGGCCGCGGCAGCCTGGCGCACATCGCCCGGCAGACCGCGCTGGCCCTGCACCGGCTCGGCGAGCCGGTGGCGATCCAGAACCTCCGCCCGCACCTGAGACAGAGCCCGCACGTCTCGGCCGCCACTGCCGAACGGCTGCACCGGCTGGAGGACACCCCCGTCGACCCCGTCTCCTGGTGCCACGTCCGCCTCGCGGAGCCGCAGGAGGAGGAGCGTCATCTGATCGACGGGCTGTTCGACGCGGCGCCGCACGGGCACGCCGTGTGGTGGTGGCCGGTGGACAGCTCGATCTTCGGCGGGACCTCCTCGGCCACCCTGCGCGAGCACCTGGACGGGATCTGGACCTCGTCAGGGCACGCGAGACGCTCGTGGCTCGCGGCCGGCCTGCCGGAGGCGTTCGTCCGGGTCGTCCCGCATGGGGTGGACACGGGGATCTTCAAGCCGGAGGGGCCCGTCGCCACGTTACCGGCACGAGGGTCGTTTCGGTTCCTCACCGTGGCGGACAGCGCCTTCTGGCATCGGAAGGGCTTGGACCGGCTGCTGACGGCGTACCACGCCGCCTTCACCGGACACGACGACGTCTGCCTGGTGCTGCACCTGCGCCGCCGCCCTGGCCCGGACCCGGTGGGCGAACGGCTGGCCTGCCTGCGAGCGGCACACCCGGACCCGCCCGAGGTACTGCTGGACCTCGAACCGCAGCTGGAGATCGACCGGCTGTACCGGGCCTGCCAGTGCTACCTGCAGCCCAGCCGGGCGGAGGCGTTCGGCCTCAGCATCCTCGAGGCGATGGCGTGCGGCCTACCGCCCGCGGTGACCGGCTGGGGCGGCCAGCTGGACTTCTGCACCGAGGAGACCTCCTGGCGAGTGGGCTACCGATTGGTACCTGCCAATCCCGTCACCCCGGATCGCGGCCTGTGGGCCGAAATCGACGTCGACGATCTTGTCGACGTGCTCCGGAGTTGTGTGGACGATCGTGCCGGCCACCAGCGGCGACGGTTGGCGGGCCTGCGCACGGCACGAGAGTGGTCCTGGGACCGGGCGGCGCGGATCACCGCGCGCGAAGCCCGCCTGCTGACCGGGCAGCGGGGGTGAGTCAGCCGTGCACGGCGGAAAGGTCGAAGTCCAGACCCCGGCAGTACAAGGCGCCCAGCAGGCGCAGCAGCGACACCCGCTCCGGAGTTCCCCGTTGCCCGGTGGCGACCAGCAGGGCGTCCCGCGCGCCCTCGGCCCGCAGGGTCTCACGCGCCGAACGGACGACCACCGGGTGGGGACCGATCTCCACGATCACACGGACGCCCCGGCCGGCCAAAACCGTCACCGCCTGGGTGAAACGAACCGGACGACGTAGGTTGCGTGCCCAGTACCGCGCGTCCGCCACCGGAGCGACACCGGGATCATCATCCACTGTAGACAGCCAGGGCACGATGGGCACGCTCGGGACGAGGCCCTGCAGCGCGGTCCGCAGCTCGGGCAACACACCGTCCACCAGCGAGCTGTGCGAGGCGGCGTCGATGCGCACCAGCTGGCAGCGCACACCCTCCGGCTCCAGCCGGCCGACGAGCGCGCGCACCGACTCGGCCTCGCCGGTTATCACGGTTTCCCGCGGAGCCGCGTGTGCGGCGATTGCGAGTGCACCGGGGACCTCCTCCAGCCGGCGCGCGGTGGTGTGCCGGTCAAGCCCGAGCACCGCCATCGCCCCGCCACCGCTCGCCCGCGCGAGCAGCGCGGACCGGACGACGACCACGTGCGCGGCCTCGGCGAGGGTCAGCGCGCCCGCTATGTGCGCGGCGGCCACCTCGCCCAAGCTGTGTCCCAGGATGACGGACGGCCGCAGTCCGACAGCCTCCAGCCACCGGGCCATCGCCACCTGCATCGCGAAGATCAGCGGCTGAGCCACGGCTGGCTTGTCGAAGCCCTCACGGTCGGGTTCCCGAAGCGGACCGAGCACCCCCGACGGCAGGAGGGCGTCGAGATCGGTGAGCACCCGCGCGGCGGGAGGCGCGCCGTCAAGAAGATCTCGGCCCATTCCCGGCCACTGACCGCCGTGCCCACCGAAGCACCAGGCGACCTGTCCACCCGGCTCGACGACGGAACCGGCCGTCCAGCGGGGACTGGGCGCGCCCTCGGCGAAGAGGGACAGCCCTTCCAGGAGACCGACGTGGCTGGCGGCGGCCACCGCCAACCGCTCCGCCGCTGCGTCCACCGGCCCATACTCGGCAGGCACCACCCGAGCGGGATCGGCACCGTCCGTCAGTGCGGCTGCCACTACGCGAGCGCGCTCGCCCAGGGTGGCGCGGTCAGGGGCGGACAGCAGCAGCAACCAGGGCGGACCGGTGTGGATGACGGCGTTTTCCGGCATTCTCCCTCTCGATTCCGGTGCGGCAGATCACCACCGAAACTACGCGAGTTCGTCGCGGTGTTCGCGTTTCACATATGCATCAGGGCATGTCGCGCAAACGTCGCACCGGGGAGAAAGCCATCACGAGCGGCGTGAGGATCCATACGGTCATGATCACGGTGAGCGCGGTGCGTGGACCGAGCAGGCCCCCGAGCAGCCCGCCACTCAGACCTCCGACGAACAGCATGCTCCGGGTGACGAACCGAGTGCAGGCGACGGCGCGAGACAGCAGGGCGGGCGGCGCGGCCATCTGTACCAGGGTGGCCTGCCCGACGGTGAACGCGGCGAAGCCTGCGGAGAACACCAGCGCCCCGCCGATGTACAGCAGCACGCCGACGCCCGGCTGGGTGGCTGGAAGCAGCAGGCCGAACGGGGCGACCAGCGCGGCGGGCACCCATGCAGCTCGGGCTGTTCCCAACCATCGTGCGAGTGTCCCGGACACTGCGGCGCCCAGGAAGCTGCCCAGCCCGGCCACGCCAACAAGGGGCCCAAGCTGCCCGGCGGGCAACCCCACGTCCTGGATGAGGAACACCACGACAAGGGCTTCGTACCCGGCAAAGCAGCAATTTCCGATTGCCGACGCGAGCGTGCTAGTGCGCAACAGCGGTTGTGCACCGACAAAACGTAGTCCCTCGCCGAGTCGGCGCCAAAGCCCACTGGTCGGCTTGTCCGCAGACAGCCGCCCACGTGTGCGCAGCGCCGCAACACAGCAGCCCGAGGACAGGAACCCGGCTGCGTTGGCGACTGGGGTGTGCGGGGCTCCGAGCACCGTGACCAGGAAACCGCCGAGTGCCGGACCGACTGCGTACGCCACTGCACGGCCGGCCTGGATTCTGGCGTTGCCTTTCATCAGTGCCTCTCGGGGCAGCAACAGGGGCAGTACGGTCTGGTAGGCGATCTCGTAGGCTACGGTGCACACGCCGACGGTGGTGACCACGGCGTAGATGTGCCACAGAGCGAGCGCGTTGAGGGCGTAGAGGATTGGTATCAGTGTGATGATCACTGCTCGTATCGAGTCCGCGGCGAGCAGGACCGTACGTGGCTGGAACCGGTCCACGTACACACCAGCCGGGAGGGTCAGCACCAGCCACGGCAGGTATCCGGCTGCGGTGATCATGCCGATCTGGGTGACCGAGGCGGAAAGCAGGTTCGCAGCGATCAGCGGAAAAGCGACAGGGCTGGTCATACCGAGAATCTGGCTGACCGTGCTGCCCAGCCATAGCAAACGGAAATCCCGTTGAGAAAGCGGAGACCCGCCGCTCTCAACGTTATCTTGTGCATCTACCGATAGCACCGCGACCCCTCCGTCACGCTCGCCACAGCAGAACGACGTTGTCGCAGCACGGCGCCGCAAGACATATCATTCGCCTATCCACGGTAAGGAGCTAGGATGAAGTAAAAATACGTCAAAATTAACACCGCGGGTCGTGGGGTCGACAGTGCCTCCTCGATGGGTAATTGATTTAATTTCGACTACCAAGCTATGACTTGAGGATGCGGGTCTGTTCTGCCGGGTGCATCGACAGATCACCTCGCTCCTTCTCGGCCGCACACACCCGGAGTGTGGCAGGTTCCGCTGGCATCAATGGTCACGGCCCTACGTTGCTGTGGTGCGTGGGACAGGCCGTCCGGGACATCCTCGTCCAGCTCCGGCGCAACACCGGGCTGATCACAGCCGCCTCAACGATGCCACCAGGACAGACCCCCAGCCTCAACCATGCCTCCGCGCGACCCCTCAGCGCGAACCGGCAAGCAAGTTGGCAATGCCACCGCGACCCCGACCGCGCCATGCGCCCCATCATCCGCCCGCAGAGAAGCTTCCAAACAGCCCAGAACCGAGATTGACCTGGACAAGTACCAGGTATGTCGCTATGATACTCGGTGCTGGCGTGTAACTTTAGTCATGTTCACCCACGCCTACCTGACTGTTGTCACTGTGCCTGACTTTGTCACTGCGGGTGGGTGCACTCTCATTAATTAGGGAGCGTGCCTAGAGCATGACCGAAGCTGATCGTGAGCACTGGCGGAGAAAGCTCAAAAAATGCGGCAGGCATGCCGCATTGCCCGCCGCCGCCCAACTTCTCCGGCATCCGGTGCGGTGTGGTCTCCCGGGCGCCCGCCGCCTCCGTTCCTGGCGACATCGCGGCCTGCGGAGGCTGGCCAGGGCGGTCACCTTCTGGGACCAGGAGATGCTGGTCGCCCTTCCGGAGGAGGTGTCGGTTTCCCTCCGGCGGCACGGGTTCGTCGAGTACGACCTCACGGCGTGCCTGCTGTCGTTGATCCGACCCGGCGCGACCGTGCTGGACGTTGGCGCGCACATCGGGTACTTCTCCCTGCTCGCAGGCGCGCTGGCCGGGCCGGCCGGCCGGGTGGTGGCCTTCGAGCCCACACCCGCCACGCTGACCGTGTTGCGGGACAACGCCCGGAGGGCTGGGAACGTGACCGTCGTGCCCGCGGCGGCCTGGTCGACGGAAGGGGAGTTGACCCTGCACGACCACGGACCCGGTTACAGCGCTTACAACTCCGCGTTCCAGGCGAGGCTTCCCGAAGTGGTGCGCGCCAGGGTGCCGGTCGAGGTGCGGAAGGTCCGCGCGATGCGGCTGGACGACTACGTCCGGGAACACGCTCTCGCGGTCGACCTGGTGAAGATCGACGCCGAGAGCGCGGAGTCGCACGTGTTACGCGGTATGCGCACCTTACTGAGCGAGCGGCGGCTGGTGATCTCGCTGGAAGTCGGCGACCTCGACGTGCCCGGCGTGCCTACCAGCCGCGAGCTGGTGGACACGCTACGCGCGGCCGGCTACCACCCTTACGAACCACACGACGGCCGGTTGCGTCGGCACGAGCCGCGCGCCGAATACGGCTACCAGAACCTCATCTTCCTTCCCGAGCGTAACGGGCACGAAAGGACCGAACCGGCGTGCATGACGTGATCATTCGAAGCGGACTGGTCTGCGACGGATCCGGCAGCCCGAAGCGGACGGCGGACGTCGCGGTCGACAAAGGCGTCATCACCGAGGTGGGCCGGGTCGCTGGTCCCGCGCGCACCGTCATGGACGCGGACGGCTGCCTGGTCACGCCGGGTTTCGTCGACATTCACACGCATTTCGACGGGCAGGTCAGCTGGGATCCGCTGCTCACCCCGTCCTGCTGGCACGGGGTCACCTCGGTGGTGATGGGCAACTGTGGGGTGGGCTTCGCCCCCGCACGCCAGGACCGGCACGACTGGCTGGTCGGCTTGATGGAGGGGGTGGAGGACATCCCGGGCGCTTCGCTTTCGGAGGGCATCACTTGGGAATGGGAATCCTTCCCCGAATACCTGGACGCGGTCGAGGCGACGCCGCGGGTGATGGACGTGGCCGCGCAGGTTCCCCACGGCGCGTTGCGCGCCTACGTCATGGACGATCGCGGCGCGGCCAACGAGCCACCCACACAACAGGATCTGGAACGGATGCGGGACCTGGTGCGCGAGGGGCTGCTGGCCGGCGCCATCGGTTTCTCCACCTCCCGCACGATCACCCATCTCGCCATCACCGGTGAACCCGTGCCCGGCACCTTCGCCACCGAGGACGAGCTGTTCGCGCTCGGCGGCGTGCTCGGCGAGCTGGGCACCGGGGTCTTTCAGCTGGTCCCGCTGGGTGCCGGCGGTGAGCCGGTGGACGATCCGTTGGGCGAGATCAAGTGGATGCGCCGGCTGTCGGCGGCGATCGGCCGCCCGATCACCTTCGGGCTGTTCCAGAACGACAATGATCCCGACGGCTGGCGCAGGCTGCTCAAGGTGACCGAAGAGGCGGTGACGGAAGGCGCGGACCTGCATCCGCAGATCGCCGGGCGCCCGTTCAGCATCATCGTCAGCCTGGATTCCACACACCCCTTCAAGCGCCGCCCGTCCTACAAGAAGATCGCGCACCTACCGGTGCCCGAACGCCGGGCCGCGATGCGCGATCCCGGGTTGAAGGCGCGAATCCTGGCCGAGACCCCCGACGATGTGAACCCGAGGGCCGCCCTGTTCCCAGGCGGGTACGAGCGGCACTTCCCGATGAACTCGCTCTCCCCGGACTACGAACCCGCCGCCGCCGAGTCTTTTGACGCGCTCGCCCGGCGCACCGGCCGGCATCCGGAGGAGCTGCTGTACGACTTCCTCGCGGCCGAAGACACCAGCGGCATGGTCTTCCGTCCGCTGCTGGGCTACACCGACTACAGCCTCGACCCCATCCGGGAGATGCTCCTGCACCCCCGATCGGTGCTCGGCCTGAGCGACGCCGGGGCGCACTGCCGCCTGATCTGCGACGCCAGCACGCCGACCTCGATGCTCACACACTGGGTCCGGGACCGGCGTCGCGGGAAGCTGCTGCCGCTGGAGTTCATCGTGCGCAAGCAGACCTGGGAGACTACGCAGCTCTACGGGCTGCGCGACCGCGGGTTGCTGCGCCCGGGCTACCGGGCCGACATCAACGTCATCGATCTCGACGCGCTTACCCTGCGCTCACCCGAGTTCGTGCACGACCTGCCGGCGGGCGGCGGGCGGCTGGTCCAGCGCGCCGACGGTTACGTGGCCACCATCGTGGCGGGGAAGGTGACCTTCCGCGACGGTGAGCCAACCGGCGAGCGTCCCGGGCGGCTGGTGCGCGGCACCCGATCCGTGCCGGCCGCAGCCTGACGACCGCCTTCTCGGTCCGGAGAAGACATTCGCCAGCCCGGTGTCGCAGGCGCACCGGCAAGCCGCAGAAGGGGACACCGACGTGAGTGAGTTTTCCGACGGGCTCGAACTCAGCCGTTCCCAGGAGCTGCTCGCCCGGGGCCGCCGGGTCGACGCCACACTGTCCGAAAAGGACTACGTCATCGAACGCGACCGGCTGGTCGAGGGGGCGTACCCGGTGTACGGGCATCGTGCCCGCGGCGCCCGGGTGTGGGACGTGGACGGCAATGACTACCTGGACTTCATCCTCGCCTACGGCACCATCATCCTCGGTCACGCCGATCCCGCAGTCACCCGCGCGGTGCACCGTGAGATCGAAGAGGGTTTCTCGATCACCCTGCGCAAGGAGGTGCAGATCGAGCTCGCCGAGCGGCTCGTCGACATCATTCCCGGCGCGGAACGGGTGTTCCTGCTCAAGACCGGGTCCGACGCCACCAGCGCGGCCGTGCGGCTGTGCCGGGCCTACACGGGCCGTGACCGGGTCGTGCGCTGGGGCTACAACGGCTGGCACGACTGGGCCGCGCAGCGTCCGGGCGGCATCCCGGATTCGGTCCGCGGACAGGTGGATTCCTTCTGCTACAACGACGTGGACAGCCTGCGCGAGGTCTTCCGCCGGTATCCGGGCGAGGTGGCCTGCCTGCTGCTCATGCCCTTCGAGCTGGACGCCCCGGAACCCGGCTTCCTCCAGGGCGTGATCGACCTGGCGCACAGCTACGGCGCGCTGGTCGTGTTCGACGAGATGCGCTCGGGATTCCGGGTCTCGCTGGGCGGCGCGCAGGAGCTGTTCGGCGTCCGAGCCGATCTCGCCACTTTCAGCAAGGCGATGGCCAACGGCTACGCGATCTCCGCGCTGACCGGCCGCGCGGAGGTGATGGCTATGGTCGGGCAGACCCACATCTCGTCGACCTTCTACTTCAACACCATGGCGATGGCGGCCGCGCTGGCGACGCTGGACCGCCTCGCCGACGGTACTGTGCTCACTGAGGTACGGCGGCTCGGGCTGCGTCTGCAGAACGGGCTGGCCCAGCTCGTCGAACGGCACGGCCTGCCCGCCAGGGTCCGCGGGCTGCCGCAGATGCCCTTCCTGGCCTTCGAACACCCGGACCCGGCCGCCGGGCGGCGGATGCAGGACGCCTTCTTCGCCAAGACCACCCGCTGCGGGGTGCTGCTGCATCCCACCCATCACTGGTTCATCTGTGCCGCCGCCACCGACGCCGACCTGGCCCACGTGCTGGAGTCCGCCGACGCCGCGTTCCAGCTCGCGGCGGAGGTGGCTTGAGGTGGACAGGCGACGGGAACTGGCGGAGCGGGTCCGGGTCTGCCTGGCGCGTCAGCTCGGCGAGGACGCGGCGCTGACTTGGCTGAGCGACACCGAATCCCTCACCTCCGCCGGGATCGACTCGGTCGTCCTGATCACCGTAGTCGGCGAACTCGAGCAGGAACTCGGCCTGGTACTGCCGGACGACGCCGTGCTGGAGGCCGCCAGCATCGGGTCGCTGGCCGAGGCGTTGGCAGGAGGCCACCGATGAGCGGGGCCACGGCGGAACTCGCGGTCACCGGACTGGGGGTGTGCAGTCCCGGCGGGGTCGGCACCGAGTCACTGTGGAACGCGCTGAACACCGGCCGTGCCCACCGCCCCCCGCTAACCGGCTTCGACACCACCGGCGCCACACTGCGGGAAGCCGGCAAGGTCCCGGGCACGACAGGCGGCGGGGACGGCCGTTGGCGTGTGCTCGAGCTGGCCGAGCAGGCCGCCGCCGAGGCGCTCGCCGGCACGCCGGAGGAGCTGCGCGAGAACACCGCAGTGGTGCTGGGCACCACCGATCCCGGCGAGGTCCCGTCCGCGAACGGATACTTCGCCGGTGAGCTGGCCGGCGCCAGCGCCGGGCGGCTCGGCCTGGCCGGGGAAGCCATCACGGTCGCGTCCTCGTCCGCGTCCGGGGCGGTCGCCGTGGCGGTAGGCCGTGATCTGGTGGCCGCCGGTGACGCGCCTGCCGCGCTCGTGGGCGGCGCCGACGCGGTGACTGAGACGGCCTTCCGGGGACTGAGCTCGTTGCGCACGCTCGGACCGCACGGCTGCCGTCCGTTCAGCGCCGAACGCCGCGGGATCGGTGTTTCGGAGGGAGCCGCCGTGCTGCGTCTTGAACCCCTTGACCAGGCCGTGGCCCGCGGTGCGCCGGTCAAGGCGGTGCTCGCCGGGTGTGGGCTCACCAACGCCACCGACCACCTCGCAGCGCCGCGCGCCGAAGGCATCGAGCTCGCCGTGCGGCGCGCCCTGGCGGACGCGGGCCTGGACCCCGACCAGATCGACCTCGTCAACGCTCATGGGCCCGGCACCCGGCAGGGCGACCGCATGGAGATCGCCGCGCTGCGGACGGTGTTCGGCGCGCGGTTGCGCGAGATTCCGGTGGTCAGCGTCAAGGGCGTGCTCTGGCACCTCCAGGGCGGTGCCGGCGCCGTCGAGGCGCTGGCCTGTGTGCTCTGCCTGCACCACCGGACGGTGAGCCCGACCTGGGCCGCCGACCCGGTGGATCCGTCTTATCTGGACCTTGACCTCGTCACGGAGGAACGCCCGCGCGCGGTGCCCGGGCTGCGCACCGCCTTGACCATCTCCTGCGGGCTCGGCGGGATGAACACCGCCCTCGTGTTCCGGAGCGTCTGATGCGGGGCGACGACACACGTGTGATCACCGCAGCAGTCTCGGCCCGTTTCGACACCTCTGCCCTGTGGAGCGCGCACGCGGCAGGCGCCGAAGGCTGGCATGACGTCAACCGCCAGACCCGTGATCTGCCCGAGCGCATCGCCGAGCTGGCCGGGTCCGCGCTGAGCTCGGCCGCCGATCCGGAGCCCGCCGGCACCGGCTGCGTGCTGGGCTCGGTGTTCGGCACCGGGCACGTGGCCGAGTCCATCCGGCAGAGGCTGGACGCCGGCGCCCGCCGGTCTCTGGACCCCGCGTCCTTCCTCTACTTCACCGCCCACGGCGTGACCGCCACCGTCTGTCTCCGCCACGGGCTGCGCGGCCACTGCGCGACCTTGCTGGGGCCCGCGTCCGGGCTGCAGGCCATGGCCACCGCGCTGCGCCGGATCCGGCTGGACGCTGATCTCCCGATGCTCTGCGGCGGTTACGAGGTACTCAGCCCCTCGGCGGCCGAGGCGCTGGGCTGCGCGTCCACCCCGGCGGGTGCGGCGGCGTTCCTCGTTCTGGAGAGCGCTCGCCGCGCCCGGGCCCGCGGGGCGCGGGTGCTCGGCACCGTGCGCGACCTGAAGGTCGTCGCCCGGGAACCGTCTCGCCCGTGGGTGGACCCGCTGGCGAGCGCCCCGTTGGCCGAGCTCGCCGAGGCGCTGCGGTGCCTCGGCGCCGGTCCACCGGCGGTCGTCGTCCACGCCGAGGGCGGCCGGCACACCTATACGTGCACCGTGGAAAGGGAGGGATGACCGTGAGCGAAACGCTGCTGGATGTCCTCGCCGCGCACCGCCGCGCCGGCGCGGGCGATCGCCCCGCCCTGGTGGACCAGCACGGCCACCTGACCTACTCCGGCTTGGAACGCGAGGTGTCAGCCTGCGCCCGCGCGCTGGCCGGAGCTGGTCTGGGCGCGGGCTCGCGGATCGCGGTGGTGCTGACCGGGGCGCTGGACTCCGTGGTCCGGTTCGCCGCCGTCACGGCGCTGGACGCCGCAGTGCTTGTGCTCCAGCAGCGCATCACCGCGACGGAGCGTTCCTCGGCGCTAGCCGACTTCGGCGCCGAGGTGCTGCTCGACGCCGACGGTCTCGTCACACTGTCCCCTCCGGTCGTCACACGGTCTTCTGAACCGGCCTTCGCGGTGACGAGCTCGGGCACCATGGGAAAGCCGAAAGTAATCTCCCGGGAGTGGGCGGGCACGCTGCGCAACTCGAGCGCCTTCGCGGAGCGGTTCGGCCTGGACCGCGACGACATCGTGCTCACCACCAGCCCCCTCGGGCACTGCTACGCGATTGAGGCGGGCACGCTGGCGGTGTTGTCCGCCGGGGCCTGCCAGCTTATCCCGCCCGGCCCGCTCACCCCGGCTCAGGCCGCGGACTTCGCGCGTCGGCACCGGCCGACCGTGCTCCAGACCGTGCCCGTGATCCTGGGCTGGTACGGCCGTCAGGGGGTGTGCGAGTCGTCCGACTGGCGCCGCTGTGTCAGCGCTGCTGACGTCTTGCCCGCCGACGTGGCCGCGCAGTGGCAGCGTGCGGGGATCCCGGTGGCCGACCATTACGGCAACTCCGAGCTCGGGCCGCTGACCCTGGCGCCCGTCGGGGGCGCGGGCGACGTGGGGGCCGCGCTGCCCGGCGTCACCCTGCGGGCCGGGCAGGACCGGCCGGAGCCGGTGTCGGCTCGGTTCCCCGGTCTGGCTCCGGTACGGCTGGAAAGCGGGCAGTCCGTCCCACTCACCGACGACGGCGGGTGGGTCTGCACGGGCGACGTCGGTGTGCTGGACGGAGACGTCCTGCGGCTGGCGGGACGCAGCGACTCGATGATCAACGTGGCTGGCAACAAGGTCGACCCGGCCGAGGTGGAGCGTGTGCTGCGCGGACTTTCCGGGGTGGGCGACTGCGCGGTGGTCGGCCGACCAGGGCCGGCGGGCGCCGAGCAGGTGTGGGCCTTCGTCGAAGCCCCCGCCGACGGCTTCGACGCGGCCGTGCTGCGCCGGGACGCCAGCCGGTTGCTGAGCGGCAGCAAGGTCCCCGCCGTCATCCGCCGGGTCGACGAGCTGCCGCGCACGGGCAGTGGCAAGGTCCGGCGCGGCCTGCTGGCGGAGGAGGGCTGATGAGAGGAGCGAGCGGTGACGAAGGACAAGCTGGCCGAGCGGCTGACACCCCAGTGGGGCTCGTGGGAACCGGGCACCGTCGAGCTGATGCGGCGAACCGTGCGGGAGGGCGACGTGGTGTTCGACGTCGGCGCGCACGTCGGCTACTACGCCACCCTTCTATCCACATTGGTCGGACCGGGCGGCGGGGTGCACGCCTTCGAACCCCACCCGGGGAACTTCCAGGTGCTGAGCCGGAACACCGCTGAGCTGGCCAACGTCACCGTGGTCAACACCGCGGTGACCGAGCACCCCGGTCGCCGCCTGCTGCACTTCAGCAGCAACACCGGGCGGCACAGCCTGTTCCGCACAGAGTTCACCGGTGGAGCCGGCCGCAGTCTCGAGGTGCCCACCGCCACGCTCGACGACTACTGGGCTGGCATCGGCTGCCCGCCGGTCGCGCTCGTGAAGATCGATGTGGAAGGCGCTGAGCCGCTGGTGATCCGCGGGGCTCGCGCGTTCATCGACGCCAATCCGGGGATCCGTGTCATCAGCGAGTACTACCCGAGGAACCTGCGGTGGGACGGCGGAGACGAGCAGGCCTACCTCGCGCTACTGGGGGAGCGGGACTTGCGCTGCTGGGCCATCCACGACGACGGGACACTCACCGACGCGCTGCCCGAGCTCACCGGCGACGACTACATCAACATCCTGTGCCAGCGGGATTCGCTGGATCCGACACCCGAGGTGACGACATGACCCAGACCTCCGACCGGCAGCTCGTCGTCCGACTCATCCAGGACGCCCTGACCGAACGGCCGCACCTGACCGGCATGGACCAGCTCACGGAGGACACCTCGCTCATCGAGTTCGGAATGGACTCCCTGGACCTGATCGTGGTGCTGTCCCGCTTCGAAGAGCACTGGGGCGTGCCCTACGACGACGAGGAGGTCGACCCGCTGGTCTTCGAAACAGTCGGGCAGCTCGCCGACACCTTGCTGGCCAGGGCACGGGCCGCCGGCCGGGAGCCGTAGTGAAGGCCGTTGCCCGGCCTGTGTTCGACCCGGAAGGAGCGCTGGGTTGGCGCAACCAGGCCTTGGACGGGCTCAACTGCGTGCTGCGCTGTGTCGAGGCGGTCCTGCGCTGGCGCGGACTGGAGCCTCATGAGGTGGCGCGCGCTCTCAGCGGTCCGCTCGACCCGGTGGACCGCGACCTAGCCGAGGACTTCGACGGCTGCCGCCTGACCTGGCACTTCGCCGACGACGACGGCGCCAGGAACTGGCCGTTCGTGCTCAACAGTCTCGCGGTGGGGGAGCCGGTGGTGGTGATGCCGGACCGCTTCCACGTGCCGGGGGACGTGTACCAGGGGCGCTTCCACTTCCACGACCACGCCGTCCTGGCCGTGGGCTGGGACGCCGGCGATGAGATGATCACCGTGCTGGACACCGACGCCGCGCCCGCAGCCGGGTTCCGCCGACGCTGGGGGCTGGGCCCGGCGCTGCCGGCGCTGTGCACCCGGGTGACCACAGTGACGCTCACGGGCGCGCCGGACCGCCGGGATCCCCACGACTATCTCGCCGAACGCCTCGACCGCGACACCGCTCTGCTGGCCACCGGCACGCACGCGTTCGCCGAGCTGCTCGGAGGGCTGCGGGAGACCGGTGTCGGCCCGGTGACCGCCCGCGCCCTGCACGTGCTGATGCTCGGGCACCTCCAGCCGCTACTGTTCGTCTTCGCGCATGCCCTCAGCTTCCCGGATGTCCTAGGCAGGCCGCCGGGCCTCGATCGGAACGCGGCGGCGGTGCGCCGCGCCGCGCTGGGCGCCCGCATCCGCGCGATGCGCCTGGGCGTCGGGCTGATCGCCGCGCACGAGCAGCGGGATCCCGCTGCGCACTACCCGCGGGTGCTCGAGCTGTGCGCGCCGCTGGTGGCCGCGCTGGAGCGGCTGGTGACGGCGATGACCGCCGCCGGTGGAGATCCCGGCCCATCCGATCCCGAGGCCTTCGTCCGCCTGCGTGCCCGGCTGGCCGGTATCGAGCGCACGTGCTTTCCGGTCCGGCATCGCGCGGCGGTGGGACCAGCTCTTCGGAGCACGAGGAGGACGTGATGACCGAACGAGTCCTGTTCTTCCCCTGGGGCTGGGGAGGCGCGGCCGGTTACACGGCGCGATGCCTCGCGCTGGCCCAGCATTTGGCCGCGGCCGGCGACGAGATCGCGTTCGCCGATTGCGGGGTCAGCAGGCTGGTGCGGGAAGCCGGTTTCCCGGTGCTGCCGTCCGGGTCGGAGGCGCCGCGCCCGCCTGAGTACTACACCGTGCCGCCGTACCTGCCGTTCGCCGACGTGGAGCGGGTGTTCGCGGTGGCCGCGGGCTACCACCGCGCCGAGCGGGTGGAGCGGCGGCTCGCGGCGGACGCCGCGGCGATCGACGCGTACCGGCCGACCCTGGTGGTGATCGATATGAGTCCCACCGCCGCGCTCGCCGCGCGGTCCGCCGGCGTGCCGGTGGTGTCACTGGCCGACGCCGACTTCGTCACCCCGGAACCCAACGGCTGGATGCCGTGGTCGGAGGTGGCGCCGCGTGCTCTGCTACCGCACCCGTCCAGCCTGCCGGTGCTGGACGCGGTGTCGCGGCGGCTGGACCTGGGCCCGGTGGCCAGAGCCGAGCACCTGCTGTGGGGCGACGTCACGCTGATCCCCAGTCTGCCCGAGCTGGAGCCGGTCGTCGGTCCGCCGCATCGGGGCGTCCTGCACCATGTCGGCCCGCTGTACTGGAACCCCGAGGTGCCTGCAGGCACGCCCGTCCCCCCGGCCACGGAGCTGCCCAAGGTCTACGTGACCATCGGCAGCGGCGGCATGGTGGGCCGCGAGGCGCTGCAGAACGTGCTGGACGCCTGCGCTGGCCACCCCTGGTCGGTGTTCGTCTCCACGGGGTACGCCTTCGACGGTGAGCTGACGGTGCCCGAGAACGTCGTCCTGGCGGGTTTCACTGGGTTGGACGGCCCGCTGGACTGGGCCGACGTGGTGGTCTGCCACGGCGGCTACAGCACGGTGCTGGCTACCCTCACGCACGGCAAGCCCTTGGTGATACTGCCGTTCATGTCCGAGCAGGAGATGAACGGCAGGCAGCTGGTGGAGGACATCGGCGCCGGGCGGCTGCTGCGCACCAGCCGCACCACCGAGCACGGCCGCCTCGCCTTCCGCAACCGGTACTCCGGGCCGTCGTCCGAGGCGGTGGTCGGCCCGGCGGACATCGGGCGCGGCATCGCCGACGTGCTCAGCGATCCGGCGATGGCGTGCCGTGCCGGCCAGTGGGGAGCCCGGCTGCGGAAACGGCGCGAGTCCACCGATCTGGTCGCGCTCGCTCACGCGGCGCTCCACGCCCGAGCCCGCATAGAGGAGGCGTCATGATCCGGCTGGGGAACCGCGCCGAAGCCCTGTCGGACAGCTTTGCCGACTTCTGTCGTGAGCACGCGCTCGTGGATCGGAGGTCAAATGTGAACAGGTACTGGGAGTACCCCTGGGCTTACTACCACAGCAGGTTGCGCCCCGGCATGCGCGTGCTCGACGCCGGCGCCGGGTATTCTCCGTTCCTCTACCACCTGGCTGAGCGGGTGCCCGGCGCCGAGTACCACGCGGCTGACCCCGGCTTCCGTTTCCAGGCGCCTGCTCAGCTGGCGGGAGTACGCACCAGCGAACGGCCGCTCGAGGAGCTCGACTACCCGGACGACCACTTCGATCTGGTGTTCTGTCTCAGCGTGCTGGAGCATCTTCGCCCGCAGGCGCGCACTTCGGCGATGCGTCGGATGGCCCGCTGCCTGCGTCCGGGCGGCCGGCTGGTGCTGACGATCGACTACTTCCTGGACTGGCCACGCTGGCACGCCGCGCGCGAACGTGAGCGCCGGATGTACGCCTGGCTGCCCGGCCCCAACCCGGATGTGGCAGGGCTGGTGGCCGACTCGGGGTTGGAGCTGCTCGATCCGGGCAGGACGGATCCGCACCCCGGCTCGCCCGGCTTCGACGAAAGCAGGCTGGACCTCGGCGAACTCTGGCACTCCGAGCACATCGGGCCCGGTCTGCGGGTGCTGCCCATCGGCGTCGTGCTGGCGAAGCCGCTGCCGGACGGCGTCCCGCTGACGGTGTCGGCGGCGGCGCTGCACCGGCGTGACAACGGCGAGGTGCTGCTCGGCGTGCACTACGGCGCGGGAGAACGCCAACGGACGCAGCGTTACCTACTGCCGCCCTCGGCGCTGGACCCCGCCGGATTCACCGCCGCGCAGGCGGCAGGCTGGCTGAGTGGGGGCGCCGAAGGCCACGCGGTCGTCGAACAGGCCTTGCGCTGGGGTGCGTTGCGGCTGCTGGATCCCGCTGCCGGCGGCCCGACGGCATACCAACCGGAGAAGTTCGTGGAGTTCTACAGGTAGCCGACGTCCGGAGGGGAGACACCATGAAGGTGGGCCTCGTGGGGTGCGGCCGGATCGGCGCCATGTACGCGGATCACCTGCGCGCGCTGGGCCACGACGACCTCATCTGCCTGGACGTGGACTCCGCCCGTGCCGCGGAGCTCGCCCGGTCCGGTGGAACGGTGGCGGGCTCTCTGGCCGAGCTGCTGGCGACCGGGGTCGACGCCGCGCTCGTGGCCGCCGCCACCAGCAGCCATCCAGGTCTGGTGAGCGCGCTGCTGCGGGCCGGGGTGCCGACCTTCTGCGAGAAACCGCTGGCCACCGATCTCGCGCAGACCGAGCGGCTCGGGCAGTTGGCGAGCTCGCGGGACGTCCCGCTCTGGGTGGGCTTCCAGCGCCGGTTCGACCCAGGATTCGCCGAGTTGCACGCGAAACTCGCAGCCGGGGACCTCGGCCGGGTGCACCTGCTCCGGCTGATCTCGCACGACGTCGCACCGCCCCCACTGGCGCGGCTGCGGGAGAGCGGTTCGGTGTTCGTGGACCTCATGCTGCACGACTTCGACCTCGTGCAGTGGCTGACCGGCCGGCGGGTGGTCCGGGTCGTCGGTGACGGCGCGGTGCTGGCGGTGCCGGAGCTGGCCGAGCTAGGCGACTTCGACACCGTCTCGGCGATGTTGCGGCTGGAGGACGGTGCGCTGGCCGTGCTCACCGCCGGGCGGCGGCAACCGCTGGGTTACGACGTCCGGGCCGAGGTACTCGGCGAGCGGGGAAGCGCGGCCGCAGGCCTGGTGGAGGGCACCCCCGTGCAAGCGCTCGGCCCCGGAGCGATCCCCTGCGGTGAGCGGGGGTACGACGGTTACTGGGACCGTTTCGCCGAGGCTTACCGCGAACAGCTCGACCGGTTCCTGGTGGCCGCTGCGGGCGGGCCGGACACGCCGGAGGCGGGGAGCTGGCGAAGCTCCTACCGAGCGCAGCGCATCGCGCTCGCCGCCGAGTGGTCCGCGCGTGCGGGCTCGATCCCAGTGACGCTATGACCGGCGATCGTCGCGCGCAGCCCGCAGCCGCCGTGGCCGAGGCCAGTACAAGCGCGGATGCCCTGGTGCGCCGTCACTTCCACGCCCAGTCCGCCCGCCCGGCCGACTGGCGCGACGTGCCGGTGACCTCCCTGAGCCCGTATCACCGCAGCGTGCTGGTGACCGACGGCACGGTCACCAGCACGCTGGAGGCGTACACCCTGGAACCGGTGCGGGCGCGCTGTTTCGCCCAGCGTGAGACCACCGTCGCCGCAGCCGACACCGGCGGCTGGCTCCGCGCGTCACCGGAGCTCGGTGTCCTGGTCCGGTGCAGCGAACTGGTCGGCGCTCGCACCAAGACCCGTTATGCGCGGGCCGAGTCGCTCATCGTGCCCTGCCGTCTGCCAGCGGCCTTCCTCAGCGCCTTGGCCGCCGAACCGGCGGGTATCGGTACGGCTCTGCGGTCCGGCCGCACCGAGGTACATCGTGAACTGCTGTGGTTCGGCCGCCCGAGGGGCGTCGTGTGCGCCCGGAGCTACCGTGTCCTGATCGGCGGGTGGCCAGCGCTGATGATCAGCGAGTGGTTCCTGTGCTAACCGTGGCCGCCGACCCGCCGCAGACCCCGGAGGAACGCCATGTCACAAGCGCCGAACACGGCCGAGGCCCGCACCATCAAGGTCGACACCGACGTGGGTGTGTTGGAGCTGCCCGTCGGCGACACGGTGATGCGTCCCTGGATGCAGCGCTGGGGCACCTGGGAGCAACAGGAGTCCGCGCTGGTCGACGGCCTGCTGCCAGCCGGCGGGACGTTCTTGGACATCGGCGCGCACGTGGGTTACTACACGGTGCGGGCGGCCCGGCGGGTCGGCCAGCGGGGCGCGGTGATCGCTGTGGAACCCTGGCCGGTGGCGCACCGCCTGCTACGGGCCAACCTGGCCGCGAACGTGCCACCCGAGCGGCGGCCGAACCTGACATTTCTGGACTGCGCGGCCTGGGACGAGGATACCACGCTCGGGCTCACCCTGGACCCGGGCGGCAACACCGGGGACACCAGGGTGGGCAGCGAGGGTGGCTGGCCCGTGCGTGGCCGCCGTCTCGCCGGGGTGCTGCCGGAGACCACCAAGGCGCTTTCGGTGGTCAAGGTGGACGCACAGGGTACCGACCACCGGGCGCTGGCGGGGCTGGCCGAGGTGCTGCTGCGCGACCGGCCGCAGGTGCTGTGTGAGTTCTGGCCGTACGGGATCCGGGCCGCGGGTGGGGATCCCGTGGAGGTGCTCAAGCTCTACCGGTCCTGGGGTTTCGTGCCAAAACTGGTGCGCGAGAGCTACGCTCACCCCACGCCGCTGCCGGGCATCGCGTTCGACCCCGGAGATGAGAAGATCGTGGTGGCCGCCGAACAGGCCCGCGGTGGCTTTCTGACACTGTGGTTGCCCGGTGGGGAGCTGGATCGATGATCCGCGCGTTGTTCGTGGACGCCGGCGGGGTGCTGTTCAACCTCTCGCCACGAGCCGCAGGTCCGACTCGACCATCATCCCCATCAATTCCTCGAAACCGAGCTTGGGCTTCCAGCCGAGTTCCTCCCTCGCTAGGCTCGCATCGGCGCGCAGCAAGTCGACATCCGCAGGCCGGGCTAGCTCGGGATCAAAGATGACGTGCTTCCGCCAGTCGAGGCTTGCCGCCGTGAAGGCAATATCTACGGCTTCGCGCACGCAATATGTTCGTCCGGTACCGATCACATAGTCCTTCGGGACCTTCTGTTGCAGCATGAGATGCATCGCGCGCACATAGTCACCGGCGAATCCCCAATCACGCCTCGCTTCTAGGTTTCCCAGGCGCAGATGCGTTTCCAGGCCAAGTTTGATGCGTGCTACACCAAGGGAGATCTTCCGGGTTACGAACTCTGGTCCACGCCTCGGCGACTCATGATTAAAAAGTATGCCCGACACGCAGGGCATTCCAAATGATTCACGGTAGTTCTGCGTGAGGTAATGACCGTAAGTCTTCGCTACCGCATAAGGGCTTCGCGGATGGAAGCGTGTCGACTCATTTTGAGGTGTTTCATGCGCTTTTCCGAACATCTCCGACGAGGATGCCTGATAGAACTTGATCTGCCCTGTTGAATTATAGTTCTTACTGACCTGGCTTACCGTTCTGATGGCTTCCAGCATCCGGAGCACCCCAAGTGCTGTCACTTCGGTGGTGATTTCCGCCTGCTTCCATGACAGTGGCACATAGGAGATCGCACCCAGGTTGTAGACTTCGTCAGGCTGTATCTGGTCGACGGCAGTGATCAGGCTCTTCTGATCGAGAAGGTCACCTTGGATAAACCGGACATCGCCCAGTAATGGGCGTATCCAGGGCTTGCTCGGCGCATCCTGGCCGCGTAGCATTCCCCAGACTTCGTACCCTTCAGTCAGCAGGTATTCGGCAAGATAGGAGCCGTCCTGTCCGGTAACGCCGGTGATCAATGCGCGTCTAGTCAGAATAAACCTCCCTCGCGCGAGCGCTGCCCGCAACCGCAGGAACAAGGCGTCGATAGTGGACAGTATATACCTCGGCCGGTGCCTGCGCCACCAGTGGTGGGGCGCTGGGTGAGCGCCGCGTTACAAGATGATGGTGAATCGGTCCTCGACGGGTGGGGTGTGTTCGGTGTCCGCGCACCCGGTGACGCCGAAGCAGGACACCGTGATCTCTCTGGTGTCGGCGTCGATGCGCAGGAATTGCTTGAAGAACGGCGGGTCGTCGAAATCGAATACCTCGGAGCCGATCCGATGGAAGAACCGGCCCACAGGGAGGCGGTGCATCACTGCGGCTTTGACCCATTTGCCGAGCGAAATCCGGTCCGCGATCGACCGACCGGATCGAGCGGTGGCGACACCTCGCTGTTCGTAGTATCTGCCTGCCGCGGGCGCATCGATGGCGATCAGCCCGCTACCACCGAAGAGCTTTTTGTCGATCACCTCCGAGAACCGGGCCAGTGAGTCACGCCGCAGCGGATAGCAGCGGAACATCGACTCGTCCACCCCGTTGACGTTCACTGACGGAATACGGTGGGTGGCGTGCATGTAGGCGCCGCCCCCGCCGCTGACGACGTACTGGATCGTGCGCCCGCCGGCTACCGGGACCGGATAGCGCTGATAGTTGTGGATGTCTCCACCTATCGCCATCACGTAGTTCGCCCGGGTGTCGGTGACGACGCTGTCGACCGTCTCGGTCCTCCCCGTCACCCGTCCCGGGTGATGCTCGCCATCGACGTAGATCGGTTTTCCGGTGAGCAGGATCTTGGGGCGCTCCGGAGCGTCCAGGGAAACCCGCCGCAGCCAGTGGTATTGATCCTCGTCGATGTCACCGGTGATCCCGGTGTCGATCCCGACGAACCGTACCGGGCCTGCGTCGATAGCGAAGTACGGTGCCGGCTGGAGTGGGTCGGGCGATCGGCGTTCGCCAGCTGCGGCGCCGGTTCCGGTTGGGTTCGGCCGCGGCGATCGGCGCCACAGCAACCCGGCCAGACGAGCCGCGAAGCCCCGACCGAACTGAGAGAGGAACCCGGCATCGTCCAGCTCGCAGAAATAGTGCATGAAGCCATGCAGGCCGTCGTACCAGTCGTGGTTTCCCGGCACCGCATAAATGGGCAGCTCGAGGTTCCGGTAGGGGTGGTGGAATTTGCGGCCGTAGTCACCGAGGTCGCCGGTGGGATAAATGACGTCACTACAGATGACCGTGAAGTCCGCGTCCTTCGCCATGTCGACCAGCGGGCTCACGACCGCGTACTGTGAGTTGTCACCCTCGCCGGTATCCCCGATCACCAGCACGGAAACGGCGTCGCCGGCGGAACGGGAGATCACGAAGTCCGGGTGCGCTCCTGTGTGTTGCGCACGCCGGCGGGCCAGCGCGACCCATCGGGCCCTGACCTTGGCCGTGGGGTCAGAGATGAATTTCGCGATGATGTCGTTGCGTGACTGCCACAGTATCGACGGTCGTAGCCACGACAGCGACTTCGTCCCCGCTGGCACGTCTTTTTTCCAGGTTCCCGGCTCGGTGCAACTGTACCAACCGGCACCTTCCTCGCTTTCCCGGGAGGACTGGCTGCGATCGGTAGGTAGGTCGGTCGATAGATCGGTAGATAGATCGGTAGACGTCGCCACGATTGGCTCCTTTCGGCCTACCCGGTCGTGTCGAGGTGCTGGAGAATGAGTGGGTACACGTCGAGCGCGGCGCGCTTGCCGAACACGCAGTCGATATGACCGTAACCGGGGACGACATGGCGCTGGTACAGGTGCGAGCCGTTGCGCTGCGCCAACAGCTCCATCGTCTTCGCTGTGCTCTCCGGGAGGAAACAGGAATTCTCGGCGCCATGGATGAACGTGGTCGGGACGGCGAGGCGCTCCAGGTGGGGAAGGTAGATGTCCTGCCCGTCGGCGGACCGCAGCGTACCGGCTCGGACCATGAGCGCCAGGTGCTCGAACTCGTGGACGTTTGCTATCCCGAACATCTCGTGCAAGGCGTCGTGGGTGGGGTTGTTGAGTTGGTTGTGCTCGTAGAGCTGGGAGTACATGAAACTGATTCGATGGCAGACCGCGCTGGCGCACTCGCCTTGATCGTCTCCGGGGAAGATCTCGAGGAATCGATCGTACAGCCGGCTGGACCAGTCGGCGGTGGTGTCGGCGTATGCGGTGAGGGATGTGACGCCGAGTTTTTCGAGCACTGTGGGAGTGTGCAGGCCCGTCTTGAGCCGCATCATGGGTGGGCACACGATATGGGTGGCGACCTGCGAGGAGACGACCGACCGTACTCCTTCCAGACCAGCCAGCATCGACATGAAGAAGGCCGTCGACCCGTAGCAGTGGACCACCATCTGCACCGAAGGGCTGGCCGTGACCGCGCGCACGGTGGCGACCGCGGCTGGGTAGTCGTATCGCGCGATGTCGTCGGCGGTGAACGGGTCCGCTGAGGTAGGCAGCTCGATGCTGGCCCGGAAGTCGAGCAGCCAGACGTCGTAGCCGTGGGCGTAGAGGAATTCGAGCAGGTTGGTCTCGATCGTGTCTATGGAGAAGATCCGGCTGGAGACACCAAAGCCATGGGCGAGGATGACCGGGCCTTTCGAGCCGCCCTGGTAACGGGTCAGCAGGAGCTCCACGCCGTCGTCGGTGGTGAACGGATGGAGCACCGGGGCGCAGACTCTCAGCGGCCGCTTCTTGCGGGCCGGAGCGACCACGTTGAACCGCTCGGGCGGGCGGGCCACGCCGCCGTAGACGTCGAACAGGGTGCCGACGAAGAACTTCCCGAAACGGGCTGTCGCCGCCAGCCGCTGTGCCACGGTGGTGGCACCCCGCACCGTGATCGTGGTGAGTTGCCTCATGAAGTTCTCGGGACTGATCGTCAGGATTCCGGTGGCCGCCACCGGTCCGGAATCGGTGTCACCCTCGTGCACCGTGACGTAGAGAGTCGTGGTGTCGGGCCAGATGTCCAGGCCCCGATCATCGTTTATGATCTTGAATCCGGTGAAGTAGTACTGCCGGCCCTCTTCGGTGGTCAGTTTCATGCGATAGCGCATCTGACGCCCGTCCACCTGATCGGGATCCAGGACGAACAGGTTGAACACTCCGTCGGTCACGGCGATCGGATCAGGTGAGAGCTCCGGGGCGCTCACGGTGCCGATCATGCGCAACTGATGGTCCGAGTCGCTCAGCATGCTCTCGAGGTCCTCACTGATGATGGTGAGGGTGAAGGAGAAGCGCGAGCCGTCGGCTTTGCCGCGGGCAGCGGCTACCTGGTAATCATCGGCGATCTGGGCGGAGGTGATCTGGGTGGAGATGTAGCCCCTCATGGTCTCGGTGAACTGGATGCCCAGCGCTCGCGGCGGCGGCGGCGCCGCGGGTGGTACCGAGGGCAGTGTGTAGTCGATGGTCCAGCCCCTGTCCTGGGCGAGCCGCGCGCAGCAGCGCTCGGCCAGAGCCGAGATCGTGAACAGCGGGTTCACCCCCAGCGGGCGGGGTATCACGGAGCCGTCGGACACATAGAGGCCCTCGTGAACGGCGCTGCCCGCCGTCCCCGTGAAGACCTGGCCCTGGTGGTTCACCACGCCGTGCTCGGCGTCCTCGGCCATCACGCAACCGCCCAGCGGATGAACGGTGGCCAGCTGGTCGCCCAGCGCCTTGGTCCAGATCGGCGACGCCAGGTAGGTGCCGCCCAAGGGCTCGGTGGCGCGGTGCAGCGCCTCGCTGATCCGCTTGAAAACCGGTTGATCACCCACGTGCGGCCAGCGGATGCGCAACCGACCCTGCTCGAGTACGGCGTGGCCGTTCCCGTCGTCGTGTGACATGACGAGGTAGGTCTGGGTGTTGCGGACCGCCCCCCGGTAGGAGCCGAGTACCAGGCTCTCGGCTTCCCGCCTGAGCTCCCGGATGCGGTCCTGCAGACTCGGGTCGGTGTCGACGCCACCGACGCGGGCCGCTGCGTCGAAGGCCAGCGGCAGCAGGTGCGCCAGCGCACCGGGCAGGGAGCCCTCCTCGATCACCATCCCCTCTTCCAGGTCGGGCTGGTCGCGATCGTCGATGATGCCGGTGATGCACGGCCCGACCTCGCCACCCGCGCGGTGACCCCACCCGACCCCGTTCACCTCCTGATCAGTGTTGTAGCTCCATGCGATCACGTCGCCGTTTCCGGTCAGCCGCGTTCCGACCTGCTGGGAGAGCGGCAAGCCGTTCTCAGCGGAGCGGAGCAGGATCTCGGTGGAGCCGAGGGTACCGGCGGCGAGTACCACGACATCGGCGCTCACGAACGACAGCGGAGCGTCGAAGCGCTCGCGGCCGGCGTCCAGAATCTGGTAGTGCACCAGCCAGCGGTCGTCCTTCCGTTCCACGAAACGGACCGCGGTCCGGGTGAAGATCTCGGCGCCGTGGTTGCGCGCGTCGGGCAGGTAGTTCATCAACACGGTGTTCTTGGCCGCGTAGTTACAGCCGGACACGCAGTTCCCGCACATCGTGCACGCCTTCTGCGCGACTCCCACGTGGTTGACGTGGTCGGTGAACGTCACGTTGATCGGCGGTCGGGAGAACAGCCCGGGCAGCACTTTCGACGAATCAGCAAGGGCCTGGAGTTTCTTCAAGCCCACCTCGCTGTCGGGCAGCGGCGTGGGCTTGAGCATCTCCTCGGCGCGCCGGTAGCCGTCCTCCACGAGCGTCCCCAGATCGGCCCGCAGCGCCTCGGGCCAGCGCGGGTCGTCGAAGACCCGCCGGTCGGCCCGCAGGCTGACATTGGCGTTGATCAGCGACGTGCCCCCCAACCCACATCCCACGACGACGTTGAGGTCCTTGTTGACCCGCATGTCGTACAGGCCGGTGCGCGACCCGGCGCGGCCCTCCGGGGAGTCGATCTGGATCTCCTCCAGGGCTTCCGGGGCGGTGTCCGGGTACTCACCCGGCTGTAGCTCCTTGCCCCGCTCCAGCAGGCATACCTGCTTGCCGGCGCGAGCCAGCCGGGAAGCGGTGATCGCCCCGCCGTATCCGGAGCCGACCACCACCACCTCGTAATGGTCCTTGAGGTCTTCGACCGGTGACGACAGGCGAGTAATCATCTTCAAGCCTCCCCGACTGTGGGCTCAATCACCACGAAGAGGTCGAGCAGGATGCGCTGGATACACCAACCGCTCAAACGTGTCACTAGTATCGGAAGATATCGACGGACCGTAATCGAGAGGCCGAACCATCATCACCCATTGTGCTATGTACTGCGCTCAATCAGGAGGCAGGGGGTTGGCGGCGAAGATGCTGAAGGTGCCGCCCTGCGGGTCACCCAGCATCGCCACCACACCGATCGGGATGTCCATCGGCCCGTTGACCACCGTCCCGCCCAGCTCGGTAACCCGTTGCACGGCGGCGGCGGCATCCTCGACGGCGAAGTAGACGTGCCAGTGGTTGGGGACGCCGGAGGGTACCGCTGTAGTCCCGGCGACGGTGTCCGCACCCGAGGTGAACAGGGTGTACGTGCCTTCGCCCAAGTCCATCGTGCTCGTGGTCAGGCCGACGACCTGCTGGTAGAAGGCGACCGCGGCGCTCTCGTCGTCGGTCATCAGCTCATACCAGGCCACCGCGCCTGGCTCGTTGACCCGGGTGGCGCCGATGTGCTGGTGTGCCTGCCATAGGGCGATCACGGCATCGGTCGGGTCCGTCACGATAGCCATCCGCCCGGCCTCCATGACGTCGAACGGCGCCATCAGCACCTTCCCGCCGGCCGGCTCGACCTGGGATGTCGCCGCGTCGACGTCGTCGACGGCCAGATAGGTGCCCCACGCCGGTGGGGCACCCTGGGCGGCCATGTCCGGCGGCTGCTGGGTGATCGCGGCGACGACGCCGTCGTCTTTCACCGCCATCGAGTACACCGGGCCTTCCGGCAACTGAAGGTCGTCGTACCGCCAGCCGAACAGCCGGCCGTAGAACGACTTCGCCCCCTCCGGGTCGGTGGTGCGCAGGTCCACCCAGTTGGGTGCGCCCTGGGGGTAGGAGGTGCGCTGCGACATTCGGATCCTCGTGCTCTCTCCGGGGTGGGCTGGGTCGCCAGAGGGCGTCAGCACACCCATTGTGTACCCTCGCCCCCTCTCGCGACTCGCGTACGGACAACGCGCCGGCCTGCGGGGGGCAGCGGGTGCCAAGCTCGGAGTCGGCGTCACATGGGAGGAAGACTCGTATGCACCACCACATCGTGAGAGGTCCCCGCCGCGCGGTCCGCACTGTGGTGACGGGAGCCGCCATGGCGTCAGCCGCTGCTGTGGCGTTGGTCACTGTGCCTGGCGTCGCAGCCGCGGGTCCCACCTGGGCACCCGCGGCACAGGCCGCCATTCACCCCGGGGTGATGACCACCACCGCGGGCGGCGGGTGCACCGCGAACTTCATCTTCACCAACGCCACTGACGTGTTCATCGGGCAGGCCGCGCACTGCGCCGGCACCGGAGCTCCGACCGAGACCAGCGGCTGCACCTCCGCCACCAAGCCGCTGGGTACGCCGGTCACCATCGCCGGGGCCGGCAAGCCGGGCACGCTGGTGTACAGCTCGTGGATCACCATGGCACAGCACGGCGAGAAGGATGCCAACACCTGCGACTTCAACGACCTCGCGCTAGTCAAGATCGACCCGGCCGACCGGGGCAAGGTCAACCCGAGCGTGCCGTTCTTCGGCGGACCGACCGGTATCTCCACGAGCCCGACAGCCCTCGGTGACGGAGTGCTGACCTACGGTAACTCGCCGTTGCGAGGCGGCGTCGCCGTGCTGTCCCCGAAGAAGGGGATCAGCCTCGGCGACGAGGGCGATGGCTGGTCGCACGTCTGCTACACCGCCACACCCGGCGTGCCCGGTGACTCGGGCAGCGCCGTCCTGACCAAGGACGGCAAGGCGCTGGGCGTGCTGACCAGCTTGGCGGTGGCGCCACTCGCCGGCAGCAACGGCGTCGGTGACCTGTCCCGCGAGCTGGACTATCTCAATGCCCACGGCGGCCTCGGCACTGTCTTGCTGGCGCTGGGCACCGAACCCTTCCACCCCGTCTTCCCCTAGCTGGTTCCCGATCGGACAGTGACCTATGGCCCCGGACGCGGCCACACACGGCAACGCCGTCCTCGCGATCCTGTTCGACATCGACGGCACGTTGATCGTCACCGGTGGCGCCAGCTCGGTCGCCTGGCGCCGGGCTTTCGCCGACCTCTACGGGATCCCCGTCAACGTCGGTGAGTTCACCCACGCCGGCATGACCGATCCCGAGATCGGCCGCCTGACCTTCACAGCGGTGATCGGCCACGATCCCAGCGCAGACGAATTGGCGACCCTGATGGCCAGGCGGCTGGCGCATCTGCCCGCCGCGGTGGCCGAATCCACCGAATTCCGCGTGCTACCGGGTGTGGCGGAGCTGCTGCCTTCGCTGGCGCGCCGGGGATACCTGCTGGGCCTGACCACCGGTCTCGTCGAGTCCGCAGCGCACATCAAACTCGCCCGCGCCGACCTCGACAAGTACTTCCACTTCGGTGGGTACGGCTCGGACTCACCGGATCGCACCGAGCTGACCCGGCACGCCATCCGGCGAGCCGGCGCGGTGCTCGGCACGCCGGTGAATCCCCACCAAGTCTGGGTCATCGGCGACACCCCGCTGGACATCGCGGCCGCACACGGCGCCGGCGCCGTCGCGATCGGCGTCGCCAGCGGCGTGTACACCACCGACGCACTCCGCGACGCCGGCGCGGACCACGTCCTGTCTGCGCTCACCGACGAACTCGCCCTGTAATCGCATGTTGGATGAGCTGGCGCTCGCCGCTGCGGGCGAGCGTGCTCGCGGCGGGAGTGCGATTGTCACCCTGGAACCATGCAACCACCACGGCCGTACGTCACCCTGCCGTCAAGCCCTGATCGAGGCCGGCATCGCTCGTGTCGTGATCTCGGTTATTGATCCCACTTCGCGTGGCCGAGGTGGTGCTGCGGAATTACAAAGCGCGGGTCTGGCCGTTGAGGTCGGCGTCCTCGATGATGAGACCCGGCTTGTCCTCGGCCCATGGCTCGTTGCGCTCGAACGCAAGCGACCGTTGCATACGTCGAGAGTGGCGGGCCGGCCAGTACCAGGAATACGACAGCTGACGCGACGTACTTCGCCGGCCTGGTCTCGGGCTTTGCCCTGCAAGACGTGACGCGAGTCGGCCGAGCTGTGCGGGTGATCAGCGTGCGCCGACCAAGCCCGCCAACGCGCTGGCTCCGGCGGTGACTACCGCGGGGACCGTGGAATACGAGTCCGCCGGCGCGGAGACCAGCAGTACCACCACGTAGTGCGAATCCGTCCCGACCAGGCCGGTGCTGTTCATCACCGCCTGGGAACCGCTGGTCCCCCAGCCCTGCTTGATCGCCCAGGTGATGTGTGGCATCCCGTTCGGAATGCCGAAGTACTGGTTGAAGCCGTCTGCGGCAATCCGCGGGGCACCGGTGAGCGCACCGATCACGAGGCCCCGGTCGGGGTTGGGTAGCTGATCGGTGATGTATCGATACACCCTCACCATGTCCTGCGGCGTGATCAGCGTGTCGCCCCACTCGCCGGGATCGGCAGGCGGCTGGGTGCCGGTGAGCCCGAGCAGATCGACCATCCTGGTCACGATGGCGGGTCCACCGTCGGCAGTCCACAGGCGATCCGCGATCTCGTCGTCGCTGTCGGCGAGCATCTGGCCTATCTCCTGCTGTGTCGCGTCGTCCGGGGCTACCCAGCTGTCCCTGGCCAGCGCGTCCAACGCGATCAGCAACTTGACCACCGACATGGAGGCGAATTGCTGGCCGGCGTTCTGGCTGATGAGGACGGTATCGGTCTGCCGGTCGAAGACCTCGAAACCGACGTGAGCGTTCGGCAGCACCGCCTGCATCGCCTGCGTCACCGTCACCGCGGTGGTAAGCTGCTCCCCTGGGGAGGGAACCGAGGCGGTGGCCACCGGCATCTGCGGGGCCGGCGGAATCTGTACGGCCGGCGGAATCTGTACGGCCGGCGGAATCTGTACGGCCGGCGGAATCTGTACGGCCGGCGGAATCTGTACGGCTGGCAGGGTCGGTGCCGCGAGCCGGGCCACCCTCGTGTGGTGGACAGTCGGTGCTATCTCTGCGGAGGCCAACCTGGCACCAGCAGCACAGAGTAGTACCGCCGTCACCAGTGCCAGCAGGAAGCGTTTCATGCCCGTTGAATCGCGACATCGACCCCATTTTTTACGCTATGCGCGAATTTCTCGGTGAACTTTCAGGAGAATCCCAGGTTGGAAATCCCTGGCCGCGGAGGTGTCGCTGCGGGGACACTGGGCTCATGACGGTAATCACTTCAGAGACCCAGCTACGGGAGCTCGTCGGCGAGCCGCTCTCCCGAGTTGCCGCCAAGGACCGGCCCGCACTGCACGAGTACGACAGACAGTGGCTCGCCAACTCTCCGTTCTGTCTCATAGCCACCTCCAGTGCGGACGGCAGCTGCGACGTCTCGCCCAAGGGCGACCCGCCAGGTTTCACCCTCGTGCTCGACGACACGACCATCTCGATCCCTGAGCGACCAGGCAACCGCCGCGTCGACGGCTTCCGGAACATCCTGGCCAACCCGCACGTCGGCCTGATCTACCTCGTCCCCGGGCGAGGCGACACCTTGCGGATCAATGGCAGAGCACGACTGGTGCACGATGCGCCCTTTTTCGATCAGATGACAGTCAAGGGGCACCGGCCGCTGTTAGCGCTCATCGTCGAGATCGACCAGGTCTTCTATCACTGCGCGAAGGCGTTCCTGCGCTCGAAGCTGTGGCAGCCGGCCACCTGGAACCCGCAGGCGGCGCCATCCCGCGCCCAGATCGTCCAGCGCCTGGAGCGACCGGAAGACACGCTGGAGGACCTGGAGCGCTACTACGGCCCCGAATACGCTACTCGCTTGTACCGGACCGGCTGAGGTCCTTCGTCTGCACTCCGTTGGCGGATGCCGGCGCGGTTATCTGCCGTGGCGGGGCGGAGCCTGCCGGCGGCGTCGTGGGAACCGGCCCGGATCGCAGCCATAGCGCCATGAACGCCCCCAGGGCGCAGAGCCCCGCCGCGATCAAGAACTGATCGTCCATCGCGCCGATGGTCGCCTGGGTCATCGTCCTCATGTAGGTGGCGTACAGCCCCGCGATGTGCGGGGCGGTCGGGCCGAGGATTGGGATATTCGGGGTGTTCGTGGGCAACAATGCGGCGCGTCCGGCCATCTGTTGGGCCGTCTGGGCGGTCGTGATCGCGGTGAACACGGCTATCGCGAGCGAGGCCGAGACCCGCTGTGTGACGTTGTTGAACGCACTGCCGCTGTTGACCTGAGCCACCGGGAGGACCGAGAGACCCGTGGTGAAGATCGGCATCATGGCCATCCCCAGGCCGACGCCTTGCCCCACCAACACCCACACGAGCCGCTCGCGGGGAGTGTCGATGGTGAGCGTGTGCAACTCGTAAGTACCAAAGGTCATGATCGTCAAACCGATGGTCGCCAGCCAGCGGGGCCCGATGCGGTCATAGACACGCCCGGCGATGGGCATCAACACCGCCATCGTCAACGCCTGCGGCAGCAGGGCGAGCCCGGCCTCGAACGCCCCCCACCCCTGGTCCACCTGGAGGAACTGCGGGATGTAGAACAGTGTCGTGAACAGGACCGTCGACAACACAGCGAGCAACAGCAGCGAGTGGGGGAACGCCCAGTGCCGGAACACTCGGAGATCCAGTATCGGGTCGGCGACCTCGAGTTCGATCACCACGAACAATGCCAGGCTCAGCGCACTGAAGACGAACAGGCCCATGATCCGGTAGGAATCCCACGCCCAGCCCTGCTGGCCGCCCTTCGACGTCGCCAGTAGCAGCGCGAACAATCCACCCGACACGGTGAGAAAACCCAGCACGTCGAACCGCCGCCCGGCCCGCCCAGGAAACGCCGGTAACACCAGTAGCGAGGCCACTGCCGCCAGGAGCCCGACCGGCACATTGATGAAGAAGATCAGCGGCCAGGCCTGGTACTCGACCAGATACCCGCCCAGGGTCGGCCCCACCGCCGGGGCGACCACGATCCCCAGGCCGTACAGGCCCATGGCGGTACCGAACCGTTCCTTCGGCACGATCCGGAACAACATCGACATCGTGATCACCGGGAGAATGCCGCCCGGGACCGCCTGCACGATCCGGAAGGCGATCAGGCTGTTCAGGTCCCAAGCGAGCCCGCAGAGCGCCGACCCGGCGGCGAACGCCAGCAGCGCCAGGTTGTAAACCCGGGTCAGCCCGAAACGATCACTCAACCACGGACTGGCCGGCACCACCACGCCCAGCGTCAGCAGGTAAGCCGTGGTCACCCACTGCGAGTCCTCGAGGCCCACTCCGAACTGCTTCTGAATGGTGGGCAGGGCCACATTGACGATGCTGGTGTCCAGAACCGACATGAACATCCCCGCGATCAGCACCGCCAGCGGCAACCCCCACCCCGCCGCGGCGGGCCGCGCCGCACCACCCGCCGTGGAACCGGGCACGCCGCCCACCGGTCGTGTGGCCGCCCCGTTGGGGCTCGCCGCCGGCTCCGGCACCGCTGGGCGAGTCATACCCACCACTGTGCCATCGGAACGCCTTGTGCTCTAGTCTGGTGTCCCGCTTCGACCCGAAACATCTGGTGTTACCTAGAACACGAGAGGTGTGGGCGTTGAGCAGCGTCGGTGAGGCATGCGTACCCGCGAACGCGATGGTCGACCACCGCAAGGGGCCCCGACGCCGCGGCGACGCGCTGTACGCGGCGATCTTCGAAGCCACCCTCGATGAGCTGACCGCGGTGGGCTACGCCGAACTGAAGATGGAACACGTGGCCAACCGGGCCCGGGCCAGCAAGGGATCCCTGTATCGGCGCTGGTCCAGCCGCGCCGAACTGGTCGCCGATGCGGTCTACCACGCCCTTCCCGGTCGCGCCGAGTCGCCCGACACCGGGAGCGTGCGCGGAGACATCCTCAGTTGCCTGCGGGGGTTCGCAAGCCTGCTCAACGGCCCCTCCGGCGAGGCGGTCCGCGGTTTGATGGCCGAGACCATCCGAGATCCCGACCTCATGGCGGTCATCCGGAGTCGCTTCGTCGACCCCAACGTCGAGGTCTTTCGCGACGCGCTGCAGCGAGGCGCCGCTCGCGGCGAGGTCCGCGCCACCGCGCTCACCTCCCGCATCGCGAGTGTGGGGCCTGACCTGCTACGCCAGTATTTCCTGGTGCACCACTCGCCGATCCCCGACCAGGTGTTGATCGAGATCGTCGACGAGGTGGTCCTTCCCCTGGTCCGGGCCTGACCGGCGGCGAGAATAAATTCGCTCGCACGAGCGGACTCCCCAAGTTAGGGTACGGCGCGTAGCCTATGAGACAGGCTCACCACGTCGACGGGGAGGTGTGAGCGTGGAAGTCCCTGTGACGGCGCCACCCGCAGCAGATAATGATCAGACCGACGGGGTCGCGCCCGGCACACCTGGAAAGCGGAGACTCAAACGCTCCACTCGCATCGCCCTGACCGTGATCCTGATCCTGGCCCTGATCGCCGCCGTCGGCTTCGCCACGAGTTACTTCCTCAACGCCCGCAACTACGTCAGCACCGACAACGCCCTGGTCGACGGCGACAAGATTAAGATCAACTCTCCCACCGGCGGCACCCTGGTCGACTGGAGTGCCACCCTGGGCGCCGTGCTGCACCAGGACCAGGCCGTCGGCCGAATCAAGATCCAGAATGGGTTCACCCAACCCCTCATGACCGTCCGCTCACCAGGTGATGGCACCGTGGCCGAGGACGACAGTCTGCTGGGTTCGTATGTCACCGCCGGCACCCAGCTCGCCGTCGCATACGACATGTCCAAGATCTACGTCACCGCCAACGTCGACGAGACCGACGTCAAAGCGGTCCGCATCGGCCAGCCAGTCGACATCTATGTCGACGCCTTTCCGCATGCCCGGATCGCCGGACATGTCATCAGGATCACGCGCGGCGCCGCCTCGCAGTTCTCGCTGTTCCCGCAGAACAACAGCCAGGGCAACTTCCAGAAGATCACACAGGTCATCCCGGTCAAGATCAGAATCGACGACCGCCAAGGCCTCGACCTCGCGCCGGGCATGAACGTCACCGTTTACATCCACGTACGCTGACCGAGGTCATGTGGGGCGCGGGAGCGGTACTTCAGCATGTCAAGATCGATCCAGGCTGAGATGTAGAAGCCATCCCGGACTACCTCATCTGATGTAGGGGGACAGCATGACCTGGGGTATGTGGAAGATGATCCATGAAGATGACGACCTGGCCCCGAGCGTCGGGCATCCTTGAAGAAGTAAACAGCGGCATCATACTTCAACAAGCACAAAGATGACCCTAGCGGCAATGCTCTGATATTCGCCAGGGCGCGGTCGACAACACCCGCGCCGTTCATCGCGGTGAGCGCGACGAACACATCCAGTCTACGACAATCGAGACAGTCGAGCAACGGGAAAGGCACGTCAACGGGCATGGCCCGCTGTGTCCTAGTCTCCGTGTCCGAGTTGTCCGCTTGTCCGATCGACTCAGCGTAGCCGGATGAAGCAACCGGCAGGGGGACCGCAATGCCTATGATAACCACCACCGAGAGCCCGGAGAAAGCCCGCGCCTGCGCTGGTCCGACGGGTAACGTCGCCGAGCTGCTGGCGCGCGCGAGCGACGGTGACACGGCGGCCTGGGAAGAAGTGGTACACCGGTACGACAAGCTCGTGTCCGCGACGGTGCGGTCGTTTCGGCTGCAGGACGCCGACGTGTTCGACGCGGTTCAGACGACGTGGCTGCGGCTGGCCGAAAACGTCCACCGCGTGCTGTGGCCAGAGCGTCTGGGTGGGTGGCTGGTCACCACCGCCCGCCATGAATGCCTGCGAATCCTCCGCTACGCGAAGCCCACTTCGGACATCATCGACACGATGGCCGACACGGTCGCCGACCCGTCGATGGGCCCAGAACAGCAGGCCATTGAGGCCGACGCCGCACGGACGCTATGGAGCCTCGTCGAGGAGTTGTCACCCCGCCAGCGGACCCTGCTGCGGGCGTTGTTCACCGACCATCCTCGGCCTTACGCCGAGGTCGCTCGCAGCGCGGGAATTCCGCCAGGAGCGATCGGACCCACTCGGGCCAGAGCCTTGCGGCAGCTTCGGGACAGGCTCGACCAACACGGGCTGGGACGGTGGCCTGGCGATGACGACCGTGGTCCCGTCCACACCCAGCGCGCTGTATCAGGCCCGGCGACTCGCGGTACTGCGCGGGCAGCGGCCGATCGGGTGATTAACCGTTCACCATGTATCAGGGTGGCCGCGCTGAGACTCTCAGTACCTGAGGGACTCGACGAATGAGGTAACAAAAGGTTAAGCTGGTAAAACTAACCGGCCACCCGGTCCAGCTGCTTATCGCTGGCGGGGGTCCCGATTAGCGTCCTCTTGGGAAGAGGAGTTCCTGACAAGGAGGAGGGAGAAGATTATGAAGATCGCCGGAATCTTCCGGAGTGGCTACGACCGTGACAAGGAAGGTTACAGCAGCTGGGGTGGCTGGGGTGGAGGCCACGGCTGGGGTGGAGGTCACTGGGGTGGCGGCCACTGGGGTGGCTGGGGTGGAGGCCACGGTTGGGGTGGCTGGGGCCACTCGAGTGGCTGGGGTGGCTGGGGTGGCTGTTAAGTAGCCACCCAGTGGTTTAAGTAGCCACTCGGTAGTTGTGGGCGGTGGCCTCCACCACGTTCAACGTGGTGGAGGCCACCGCCCACGCCAATCCCAGCCGGCTAGCCAGGATCAGCCGGTTAGTCTGGCCTAGAGAGTGGGTGCTCTGTGTGGCAGGTGGTGCGGTCGTTGGTGCGTCCTGGGTTGGGGGGTGGTGTGGGGGGTTTGGTGCCGGCGGCTCCGGTGGTGGG
>JBOHFI010000016.1:0-92049 GCA_050699595.1 Pseudonocardiaceae bacterium
TGCTGGCCTCCCCCATGGTCCTCATCGAGGCGCTCGACGACACGGAGGCCACTCGTACCGGGGAGCTGGTCGCCGGTCGCGACCTGAATCCGGATGTGGCCGCCGCACAGGTGGCGACCTGCGCGCGAGCCCGGGACTGGCCGGTACTGGCGGCAGCTTCGGCTCGCCTGCTGGTCATCGACCCGGGGCTGACGGTGGAAACCCTGCCAGGGATGTCCTGACCGGATCGCCGCTCCTCTGGCCCCATGTCCCCGTGCTCCCTCCGGCACAGTGCTTTCTTTGGCACCGCGATGCTGGACTACCGGCTCTACCCCGCGTACTTCCCCACCTGGGCACTGGGCCGCTCCCCTCGGCTCACCGGATCAGGATCAGCCAGCTCAGGATAACGGGTGGGCTTGAGACCCTCGCCATCCCGCTCATGCATGCTCACCCCTGACCCCGGTGAGGCGCCCGCCAGGGCTGGCCCGATCGCGCCGAAGATCAGTTCCCCCTGCCCGGGGCCAACGACTACGGCGACCTCGCCCTTTAAGGAGATCCGCCAGACGGTTAGCAGCACGTCGAGGCTTTCGACGGGGTCTCTGCGGAGGTCGACGAATAGCGGCGTCATCGACATACGGGACTAGTACTCCAGCCGCAGATCGTGATCATGTGATTGTGCTTCCTGGCGGCGGCAGTGGCTGGCGCGGTGTTGGTGACGGCGTCGCCAATGTGACCAGAACGCCGGATATGGCGTCTTCTGTCATGCACACGAGCTAGGTAACGGCTATATTTCCGGCTACATATTCGCGATATGGGATAGTCACGTCGCCATCGCGAAGTTGACCGCAGACCGTTCGAGGCGGAATTCGACAATTTCTCCGTCATGAGGATCTGAGGAGTCCGGAGCCCGAGGTCTGATTACATCCAGACCGATGCCGGCTCTTCGCCGGGAATGTCTGCGGCAGGCAGTGCAGGACCCTGGCAAAATCCTGTTTCAGCAGATAGCTGCCCATAGCCCGGCGGTCGGCGATCGTGGACGCTCTCAGTGCGCCGAGTTCGACAGGAGGGCTGCTCGGTCGGCCTCCGGCAGCCCTCCTGTCGAACTCGGCGACAGGAGGATTGATCACGAACCACGAGATCTACGGGACACACCATGGCCGCTGACGCGAACCCCCGGTCACGATCTTGCGTGGTGTAGGATTTCAAGCTCATATCCGTGCTCCCTAAGCCATTCGATGATCATGGGAAGTGCTTCGAGCGTGTACTTGCCATGAAAATGCATCAAAATGACGGCATGAGCTCCGATTTGCTTCTGTACGCGTCGGAGCATGTCTTGCGGGCTCCGTACGAGCGCTTTATCTCCGTAGGCGGATGGAGTGGAGTAATCTGCGGTATTAATCGTCCACATGCAGATAGCCTGGTTGACAGATCTGGCCGCATCGACCACCCGATGGTCATAAGCTCCATAAGGCGGCCGAAAATAGGGCCCGCCGAGAACGCCCTTGGTCACTTGTTCAGCGACGACGGCATCAGGAGCTCGATCGAGCCGCGCGTGGTTCCGCGTGTGGTTGTTCACCTCGTGTCCGGCATGGCGGAGCTTCGCAATCACCTCAGGGTGCTCATCAGTCCAGCGGCTGACCGGAAAGAATCGAAAACGAACGTTATAACGATCACCAAGAGCAAGGAACTTGTCGACCTTTTCTTCATGGCCGGCAGGATGGTCATCAATGGTGAGCCAAACCACATTAGCTGTGGTGTCACGACCTTTATCCATGTGCGGCGTGTTGCCGCAGTGGGCGTATCGACGAGCCTGGGCCGCCGGGACGTGGACCCAGCGAGGATCAAGAGCCGAATTATCAACCTTATCCTCCAGAGGCGCCGACCTTTCGGGAGTGCCAGACCCCACTCGCACGCAGGCGGTGACCACGAAAATGACGACGACAAAGACTCTGCCAAGTTGCCTGAATATCATGAGTCTTATTCAGAACCCTTCTGGTACGAGGGATCAGCCTCTGGGAATGATCAGCCTCTGGGAATATAGTACCTTCTTCATAACCCGACTCGGCGACGCCCGACCCCCCAGGCCCGAGGGCGCCACCGGCCGCCCGCCGTAATCTGGGAACATACTCCTCGCCATCGTCGACACCACCGCCCGCCACGCCTGCCGCCACTTCGTCCTCGACACCGGACCACAGATCAGAGTGTAGTGATCAACCCTGGTCAGACAGGAGCGCTACTCACCACGGTGACAAGCAGATCGATGGGCAGCTGCGACGGTACTCCGGAACGATGCCGGTGGGGGGTGGGGCGATTCCGGGATTTCGCGGGGGACGCTGCGCCCCAAAGGTGAATAGGAGAAGTCCAGGAGTCGAACAGGGGATTTCGATGAACCCCACAAGGGGTAGCTACATGGTCCGGGAAGCCACTGTCGACGCGAGACAGAGCACACTGGACGGCTACAACCCGTTGGAAGTAAAAATCGCGCCGGATGAAACGATTGCAAGCACGCGGGGTACCTCCCGAAGAAATCGCCCGCGCGAGGAGAGGCGCACATACATGATGGACATGAATCTTCCCACCGGTGGCGGCGTGCAGCCAGGAGCCCCACCCACTTCCGAACAAATGTTAGCAAATATTCGCGCAAACCAGGATACCGTACTCAGCAATGCGACACGGGCGGCCCTGGAGATCGCGGAGAATTTTGTTCCCGCCCTTGCCGCCGTCCGTCGCATCCTCCCCATCGACGATGTCGAACTGATCTCGAGCCAGCTGCCGAAGTACGTCCGAAAGCGCTCGACCCTACCTCACGATCTCCAGGAGCGAGTCGCACAGGATGCGCTCGACATGCGCGACACGCTCGCCAACCTGATCGAACAAACCGCCCAATGGATAGAGTACTACGAGTATGCGGATGCCGAACACGCGAGCCCAACTCCCCGCAGCCAACCTGAGCAATCGCGCAGCCAGGCTGATATCCGGCGAGAAAGCACTCCACGTGTCAGCTCAGTCTCTGCGCACGACGATCGAACTATTCGTGAAGATGAACGAAAAAGCCCTGCAGCCACTCCTCCCGAGAGTGAACCGCTTCCGTAACGATCAGCCTTCTCATCGACCTCCCGGGAATCCGCGGTTGTGTATGTCTTCAGACATGCGAACGACCGACAGGTAGAATTCGAGCGTCACTCGCCAGAACGCCAGCAGGACGACCGAGATAATCAAACCGAACAACAGCGTGATAAGACCCTGGGCGGCGCCACCCAGGAAGCCGAGGACAACGAGAACAAGGTAGTAAAGCGCAATGCCGATAAGACCGAGAACGTAGAGCACCCTGATGATCGAGGGAGCGACGAAATGATTGAATCCGAAATCAAATAATGCCGCGAAGAATCCTTTGGCCTGCGGCTGCCAAGCGGGAGGCGGCACACCGGGACCACCCGGATACTGCGGCTGATCAGGACCGGGCGGCGGTTGATGATAGGTCATTCGACACTCCTCGAGTCGTTCATCATGTTTGTCTGGGGAGTATGCGCACGTCCCGCAGTCCGTAGCGCGTGAGCGTCGGCAGGTTCATGCGGAGTCGCCGGTTTCCGCGCGACAGTCGAAAAGCCCCGCACACGAGATGAGGGGACCCGACCTCAGGAGTGGCACTCAAGAACAAGAACAACGGGGGCGCTGAAACGGGCAGCACACCGCAGGATACTCCGTTCTCCCCTCCCGCACCTGTTCATCGCGGACGGGTGAGCAAGCGTTACGACCCCATTGCGCGCGGATGTTCCTGCGCCACAACGCGCTCAGCGGCGGGGGCGGGGCTGGCAGCGAGGGCAGGTGTAGGAGGAGCGGTTCATGAAGGACTCGCGCTGGATCGCGGTACCGCAGCGTGGGCAGGGCCGGCCGGCCTGCCCGTAGGCGGCCAGCGAGCGGTCGAAGTAGCCGGAGGCGCCGTTGATGTTGACGTAGAGCGCGTCGAAGGAGGTGCCACCGGCGGCGAGCGCCTCGGTCATCACCTCGGTGGCGGCCGCCAGCACGGCACGGACTTGCGCGGCGGTCAGCGTCACGGTGGGCCGCGCCCCGTGCAGCCGAGCCCGCCAGAGCGCCTCATCGGCGTAGATGTTGCCGATTCCGGACACCAGAGTCTGGTCCAGCAGCGCGCGTTTGAGACCGGTGCGCCGCCGCCGAATCCCGGCGATCACCGCATCCCGATCGAAACCCGGGTCCATCGGGTCTCGGGCGATGTGCACCACCGGGGTGGGCAGGTCACCGACCACATCCTCCACCGACAGGCCGCCGAAGGTGCGCTGGTCGATGAAGCGCAGCTCAGGACCGTCGTCGGCGAACCGCAGCCGCACCCGCAGATGCGTCTCGTCGGCGGCACCGGGTAGCTGGATGCGCATCTGACCGCTCATGCCCAGATGGGCCAGCAACGCCTGCGCGCCACCCAGCTCCAGCCAGAGGTACTTGCCGCGGCGGCGGGCGGCTCGGATCTGCCGGCCGCGCAGACGGGCGGTGAAGTCCAGCTCACCAGCGAGGTGGCGACGGACCGAGCGAGGGTGGCGAACCTCGACAGCGGCCACCGTGCGCCCGGTGACGTGTTCGGCGAGGCCCAGCCGGACGACCTCGACCTCGGGCAGCTCCGGCACGGCTGCGCTACCCCGCCGGCGGGGCGCTCCCGCTGGCCAGCTCGGACAGCGAGCGCCAGGCGGCCTCGGCGGCCCGCTGCTCGGCTTCTTTCTTGGTCCGGCCCTGCCCGGTCCCCCGCTCCACCCCGGCTACCACGACGGTCGCGGTGAACTCCTTGAGGTGGTCGGGCCCGTCCTCGGTGATCCGGTACTCCGGCACCCCCAGCTCGCGGCCGGCGGTGAGTTCCTGGAGGCTGGTCTTCCAGTCCAGACCGGCGCCCAGCAGGGGTGCCATCACCAGCAGCGGGTCGAACAGCCGGTGCACCACGCGGCGGGCGACGTCCATCCCGTGCTGCAGGTACACCGCACCGATCAGTGCCTCGACGGTGTCGGCCAGGATGCTGGACTTGTTGCGGCCCCCGGTGAGCTCCTCTCCCCGACCCAGCAGCAGGTACTCGCCCAGGCCGCTGGTGCACAGGCCGCGGGCCACGCCGGCCAGCGCGTGCATGTTCACCACGCTGGCGCGCAGCTTGGCGAGTTGCCCTTCGGGCAGGTCGGGATGGGTGCGAAACAGGTGGTCGGTGACGACCACGCCGAGCACGGCATCGCCGAGGAACTCCAGGCGCTCATTGGGTTCGAGGCCACCGCTCTCGTAGGCGTAGGAGCGGTGGGTGAGCGATAGGGTCAGAAGCTCGGCGTCGAGATCGACGCCGAGTGCGGTGAGTAGGGGGCCCAGATCAGATGGGTGACCCCGCGAAGACCGATTCGCCAAGGGTGCGTCGCGTCGTGCGGGTCAGGCCGGACGGACGACTTGGCGGCCGTCGTATTTCCCGCAATGCGGGCAGACCATGTGCGGTGGCTTGGGCTCCCGGCAGGCCCGGTTCGAACACGCCGCGAGAGTCGGCGCGCCTGCCTTCCACTGGGACCGCCGCGAGCGGGTGTTCGACCGCGACATCCTGCGCTTGGGGACGGCCACGTTAGTCGTTCTCCTCTTCGTTTCCGGGCAGGCGCTGCTTCAGTCCTGTTGCCAGGGCGGCCCAGCGAGGGTCCATCGTCTCATGCCGGTGATCTGCACCGAGTTCCGCCCACTTGCCGCCACATTCCGGACACAGTCCGGGACAGTCCTCGCTGCAGAGCGGGGCCTGCGGCAGCGCCAGCAACAGCGCATCGTGAACCACCGGCTCGAGGTCGACCAGGCCGTCGACGACCCGGCTGACCTCGTCGGGATCGGTGCTGGCGTCGGTCGCCGAGTCCGGGTAGGCGAACAGCTCGGTCAGCTCGACCTCAAGTGAGTCCACCAGCGGATCCAGGCATCGGGCGCACTGCCCGGTGACCGGGGCCGATGCCGTGCCCGACGCCAGCACACCCTCCATGACCGACTCCAGCCGCACGTCCAGGGACACCTGGTCCCCCGCAGCGATCCCGATCACGTCCAACCCCAGCGCGGCCGGTAGTCGGGCCTCCCGGTGGTAGCGGCGCATCGCTCCGGGACGTCGGCCCAAGTCCCGAGTGTCGATCACCCAGGGGGCGGACGGGTCGGGTCGAGCGGGAGCGGTGTTTCGCGGCATCAGGGTGCAGAGTAGGCGACGGTGCCCGGACGCGGACAACGGTGGGCTCATCTGTGGTACCTACCGGGAGTATTCGCCGACCCCCGCAGGCACCGGCCCGCCGTGATGAGCGCGACCGCGCCCGCGACCGATGGTATGCAGAGTGCGATTGAGCAGGTCCTCGAACTCAGCAAGGGTGCCGTCGACGTAGGCGTCGCATTCCGAGCGCAGCCGGTGCACCTCGGTACTCACCTCATCGTGGATTCGGGTGGCCTCGGCTCGAGCCGCCTGCACCACCTGGGTCTGGTCGACCAGCCGGGTCTGCTCGGCGCGGCCGTCGGCGACGGCCCGCTCGTAGGCAGCCCTCCCGGTCGCGGTCATCCGCTGCGCCTCGGCTTCCGCGCGCCCGGTGAGCTCCTGGTACTCCCGGCGCCCGGCGGCCGCGAGACGCTCCGCCTCGGCTCGCGCATCGGCGACCATCGACTCGGCGTGTGCCCGGGCCTCAGCGGCCAGGCGCGCGGCCTCCTCGCGCGCCCCGGTCACCGTCTTGTCCGCCTCCTGCCGCGCGGTCTCCACCAGCTCGTCCCGATGGTCCAGCACATCCTGAGCGTCATCGAGCTCAGCGGGGATCGCGTCACGGATGTCGTCGAGCAGCTCGAGCACATCCCCGCGGGGCACCACGCAGCTTGAGGTCATCGGTACCCCACGCGCCTCCTCCAGGGTGGTCACGAGGTCATCAAGTGCCTCGAAAACCCGGTACACCGGCCCTTTTCGCTCCTCACCATCCACAGGCGCTATTCTGACCGGCCGGGCGGCCTTGATGCGGGAACTCGCGCCGCCTCGGCGTGTCCCCCCAGCAGCCGGGCATCATCGCCGCTCCCCGGCGAGCCGGGTGATCAGGCGCTGGTGCACCGTGGCAGGCAGCAGGTGGCCCACGTCACCACCGTAGGTGGCGACCTCTTTGACCACCGAGCTGGACAGATAGCTGTAGTGCGGCTTGCTCGGCAGGAACATCGTGTCCACCCCGGAGAGCTGGTAGTTCAGCTGGGCCATCTGCAGCTCGTAGTCGAAGTCACTGACCGCCCGCAGGCCTTTCACGATCGTGGCGATCCCGTTGGTGGTGCAGTAGTCCACGAGCAGCCCGTGCCAGGAGTCGAGGTGGACGCCCGTCAGGTGCTCGGTGATCTCCTTCAGCATCGCCAGCCGGTCGGCGACCTCGAACAGGCAGCTCTTGGTCTTATTGATCAGGACGGCCACCACGACCTCGTCGAACTGGTTCGCGGCCCGCTCGATGATGTCCAGGTGGCCGTTGGTGGCGGGGTCGTAGGAACCGGGACACACCGCACGCCTCATGTGCAACCGTAATACACGACGGTGTCGCCGTACCGCCGATGAGTGAGCGCACTCACACCAACCGGCCAGGCCGGCGTGAGTGCCGTGACCGGGCGCTCCACCACCAGCAGCGCCGCCGGCGCCAGCCAGCCGCCGCCGGCCAGGGCGCGCAGCACACCGCCCAGAGCAGCGTCGTCGAGCGCGTAAGGGGGGTCGGCGAGCACCACGTCGTAGGGCAGGCCCGGGTCACCACGCAGCACCGCGGACACGTCCGCAGCGCTCACCAGCGCCGCGCCACCCAGTCCGAGCGTCTCGACGTTGCGGCGCAGCACGGCGGCCGCGCGCCGGTCGGATTCCACGAACCGGACGTACACCGCCCCACGGGAGAGCGCCTCCAACCCCAGCGCGCCGGATCCGGCGTAGAGGTCGAGCACCCGGGCCCCTTCGAGGTCCCGACGTGCCTGCAGCGCGCTGAACACCGCCTCCCGGACCCGGTCCGACGTCGGCCGGGTGCCGCGCGGCGGGACAGCCAACCGCCGCCCGCCAGCCACACCCGCCACGATCCGCACCATGACACCCATGATGCCGTCACCGGGCGAGTTCTCATCGGTCCCCCTGCCGGCGCCCGGTCATGGGCGGGTGCAGGCTGGCCGGGAGACGAAAACCCGAGGAGGACCGAGCGTGGGGATCACGACCATCGGTTCGGCGAGCCTGTTCACACGCCCCTACGCGGTCACGGATGAGGCCGCTGTCCTGGGGCTGGTCAACGCTGACCGGTTGCCTGGCCAACCGGAGACGACGCCGGCCATGCTCGGTGAAGCCCTGACCGGGCGTTCCCCGGTGGATAGCGGTTGGTGGGCCGAGCTGGCCGTTCCCCACACCGACGTCATGACCGTTCCCAGTGGTCAGGTAGTCGGAGTGGTCTCCTACACCACCCGTCGCAGTGACGAAGCTGGGTTCATCCTCTGGCTGCACTGTCGCTATGAGAACCAACGCCGTGAGAACCAACGCGAAGAAGACCGGACTGTCGCTGAGGCCCTGATCACCCATGCGCTCGCCGAGCTCGGACCGCGTGCGGTGTATGCGTTCGAGTTCGCCTCCGCGCTCACCCTCGGAATAGAGGGACTGCCGGTGCGCCACCGCCCGGTGACACGCACGATACTGGAGGCCGCCGGGTTCCCGGGGCGAGACCTGTGGCGCTACATCCACCGACGGCTGGATGCTCCCTTGCCGCTCCAGGTGTCGCCACTCGCGGAAGTCCGCCCAAGCGTAGACCCGGCCGGGTGGCAGCTGACCTTCCGCGAGGCTGACGGGACGGTGTTGGGGGAGGCGATCATCGGCCAGCCGATCGACGGGATCGGCGTGTTGTGGTGGATCAGCATCGCGCCGGCCGCCCGACGCCGTGGCCTGGGCCGCGTGCTGCTGGGCCAGTGCCTCACGCATCTCGCGGCCAACGGCGCCCACGAGGTGATCGCCTACGTCGACGACGATGCCTCGCCCGGCGATACCGAGCGGGACCGCACCGCAGCCAACCGCCTCTACGACCAAGCCGGTTTCGCCGAAGTCGACAGGCTCCACAGTTTCCTGCGTCGTCCCTGACGTGTTCGCCTCAACCGATAGCGGCGCCAACCTTCTCGGCCCCGGCCAGCCAGCGTTCGATGGCGGCGATGGTCAGCAGCTGAGCGACGCCAGTCTCGGCTGCCAGTGCTCCCGGGTCAAGCAACCCGACCTCCACCGCGAGCGGTGCCATAGCCCCGGCAGCGGCCTGATGGGCGAGCGCGGAGCTGAAGTACTGCTTGTGCCGAGGCAGCACCGGTAGCGCAGTACGGGGCAGCAGCCGCATTACCTGCGCCTTGCAGCGCAGGTAGGCGCTGGGCAGACGGGGGTGGTAACGGTCCGCGAGCGGGAGGGCGAGCGCCGTAGCGAGAGTGTCATCGTGTAGGAACGGCGAGGTCTCCGGCCCGGGACCGGCTGGTTGAATCAACTCACAGGGCAACAGCGCATCGTGCGCGTCGGCGGCTGCCCACGACCGAGACGCAGTGGCATGGGCGGAGATTTGCCCGTGCACCCACTCCCGCGCCCACACGGTCGCCTGAGCCCGGTGGGGTTCAGCCAGGACAGCGGGTGCGACGGGGGCACACCAGGCGGGCCAGTTCGCCGCCCAGTAGCCACGCGCCCGAGCGACCGGCGGCAGCCCACTGGCTATGACTGCGGCAACTTCCCCGGCCAGCCCCGGCCCGGAGCGGGCGACGTCCCGCCCATACTGCACAGCCGCCCGCAGCCCAAGACGGGCGGCGATATGAGTGGTGGCGAAGCGCGGGACACCGAGAAGCTCGTCAGCACCGTCGCCGGACAGCAGGACTCCCACGCCGAGCTGGGCGGCGATCTCAGAGGTCGCGGCGTTCACCTCAGGTAGGGCATCAAGCCTAGGCTCGACCGGGGACCAGACCGGCTCGGTCCGCTCGCGATGCGGATCGAGCACCACCAGCTCGACATTCACATCGAGGTCGATCAGCAGACGGCGCACCATGGCAGCTGCGCTGATCCCAGCATCGCAGGTCAGGTCAGTGGTGAACGCGATAACCCGCCGCCCAGACCCGGCGCGCACCACATGCGCCAGCACCGCCAGGCTGTCCAGACCCCCAGAAACCTTCACTCCGACCACCTCGGCGTCAGTGATCAGATCCTCGACGGCCGCAGCGAAGGCGTGCGGCAACGAACGAGGCCGCGGCCTCGGCAGAGCGGGCTCAACGCGGTCGACACCGCACCACAGTGAACGGGGATGAATTCACCCAGCAGAGCCGGCGGGCTCAGTAGCAGCCCAAGCGCCGCCAGGTCGACCGTCGGAGTGGGACCGGTCAGCTCCAGCGGATCCACGGAAGTCCCTCCGGCTCCGTCGTGGAACAGCGGAACGAGCCCGTTCACCGCCGCCGCAATACCCACAGCCCTCGGATCAACTCGCGGACGAATGCCGCCGTGTGGCGGCGCGGCTCACCCAGCGGCATACCTTTGCTGCCCTTGCCGTGCTCCCCGTCACCGGGTACCGACTTCGTCGACATAAAAACCCCTGCCTGTGACGGACCGATCCGCCAATGTGACCATGCGAACCGAGGGCCAGTCCAGAGGGCAATCCGGTCACGAGACGGTCTGGGCTTACGGTGAGCTGGCGAGGCCATGTCGGCTACTCGGGCACGTTCACAGTCCCGACGTGCCTGTAGGAGCGCTGAAAACCGCCTCCCGGGCCCGGTCGGACCCTAACGAGTGCTAGTGAGTCGGCCAGCGGGCAGGCTCACGTCCGGTAGCCGCTGGCAGGTGAGCTCCGCCCAGCCGACGACGGAAGTCACTGGTGGTGATCGCGGTGTCGTAGCTGGGCAGCGTCTCGATCCGGAACAGATCGTGCCGCGTGGTCTCGACGAGTTCCGTGAGCTGCTCCAGCGTCATCAGGCTCACGCCGTCACCTGGCCGAAAGTGTCCGGCCCGATATTGTAGAGCACGCGGGGGACGTCACGGGCGGTCAGTTCCTTCATACGGAGGTGCGCTGTCTCATTGGTCCAGGGTGCGATACTCGTCGGACAGCCGGTCGAAGACCTGACGGGAGTCGGCCTCATACACCGCGAGCGCCTCGTAGGTGGCAAAGCAGGTCTCGTAATCGGCGATGTCGCGGGCGTCGGTAATGATGGCGGTGGCGGTCTCGGTACCGACGATCGCCGTCCGGCGGTCATAGAGGTGAAAGCCGTGCAGGGCGCCGACCCGCACCGGCCTGGTCCAGGGAATGACGCCCAGCCGCACGTTGCTGCGCCTGGTCACCTCGGCCAGATGCTGAAGTTGCGCGATCATCACGGCGGGTGAACCCACATGCCAGCGCAGCGCACCCTCGGTCATGACCAACACGAACTCCCGGTCGGTGTCCAGCAGGCGCTGCCGCTCACTTCGAGCGGCCACCATCCGTTCAACCTCGTCGTCGGGCAGGCTGTCGCCGAGCATGGCGCGGATGTAGCCGGGGGTCTGCAGCAGTCCGATCACCAACGCGGGGTGGAAGGTGCGGACAAGCGCGGACGCCGCTTCGATGCGGCCGACACGCTCCTGCATCCGGTAGGCGCCATGCTGCAGCATGACCCGCGCCGAGACCTGGTCTTCCCGCAGATCGCGGGCAATCATGAGCAACTGCTGTTTTGTGCTTGCCGAGGTGCCGTAGACCCGGCACAGGGCCTCCACCTCAGCTTTGGTGGGGACCTGCTTGCCGGTCTCTAGGCGGCTGATCTTGGGCTGGGACAGGCCTGCGGCGCGCGCCGCCTCGAGCCCGGACAGCTGGGCGTCCCGCCGGAGGCGGCGCAGCGTGGCGGACAACTCGTCAGGGCGGACCGTGCTCAACCGGCTCCTCTCGGGCTCATCCCGCCAATCCGGCGCAGCGATGGTACTGCGGCCAAGCCGCCCACCACGGCTCGAACGGAGTAGCGACCGCCCAAACAGCATCGCGGACGGCAACATAGCGCGGCGTCTCCGTCTCAGGTAGCGCCTCACCGCCGAGGAACTGCCCGGCCTCGTCGTAGTGCATCAGCACAACCAGATCCTCATCGACCAACCAGAAATCGTGATCCACCAGGCCAGGCGGCTCAGGTGCTTCGGCGAGATCGAGGATGCGGACGTCCTCGCCTGCCTGCACGTTGTAGGCGTAGCCCCACTCGCACTCGTAACGCAGGTACGGACTCAGTGGAGTGCGCACCACGTGCACCCGGTGCCGGTAATAACCGGAGTCCCGCTCGGCACGCAGCTCGTCCAGCCACGGCTGCTTGCGCTCCCACGTCGGTTCAGGCTCACCGTCGAGATAACGCCGGTAGTCCGAGCCATCGGAGGCCACCTCGTACACATCGAGCGTCTCCAGGCGAAACAGCGTACGGCGGCGGGCGTCCAGCAACGCTCCCAGCTCACCTAGGTCAGTGATCATGCCGATGCACTCCCCACCGTTAGTTCAGCCAGAAGGAGACCCGCAACAGCGGCAGGTATGCGCACGACGGTCTCCCCCGACGGTAGGACCAGCTCGCGAAGCAGAGTCACGTCACTCACGACATAGCCCTGCACGAACAGGTCCCCGCCGGGGCCGAGGCGGATGGCCGGGCAGTTGATCTTGTCTGGGCATGACTCTCTCAGTGTGCGGAACAAGGGCATGGCAGCGGTTCCCTCTCGTGAGGCGGTGGCCTTACAGCAGTGTCCGCCCACAGCGAGCACCAGTCAACCACTGGCTAACTTTTTCTTGCCTGAGTCAGTTTTGTCATGAATAATTGACACAGACATGCTGAGCCGAGTTCTAGAGGAGCGCACGATGACCGACCCGATGGGCCACAGGATGGTCCTGGTGTGGCCTCGGAGGCGAACCGTCGCGACGCATACCACGGTGCACGCGGCAGCGCATGCGACGGGCAGGCGAGTATGAGCCGCAATGGAGCTACACCCAGGGGTGCGCCGATCGGGTGGGTGTACTTGGAAAGCGGGTACACGATCCGCTGGCGACGGGGCGACCCTGCGGCCCATGTACTGCGGGGCAAGCAGATGGACGACTACGGGATGGCGGGCGTGCTGGAGTCGATTCCGGTGTCGCCGCCGGGGTGGACCGATCTCGCGGAGATCCGGCAGCTCGGGCAACGGTGGCGAAGCCAACGCCGCAACCAGCAGAACGCATGACCGGCTACTGATGAGAAAAGGTGAGTGAGATGACCGCAGCGTTCGATGATCCGCTGGCTCCGGCCGGGGAGCAGTTCCCGCTGGGACGACCGGACACCGCGCCCGAGCCGTTCCAGCCGTGACGGTGCTGATCCTGGCCACCGAGCGTGACATCAGCGCCGACCGGATGGTGCGCGCGCTGGCCGACCGTGACGTTCCGGTGTTCCGCGCGGACCTGAGCTGGTTTCCCCAGCAGCTCAGTGTCGATGCCGAACTCCGGGACGGTCGGTGGACAGGCCGGTTGGCGACGCCATACCGCGAGGTGACGCTGGAAGGGCTACGGTCCGCCTGGTATCGCAATCCCTCGAGTTTCCACTTCCCGGCGGCGATGAGCGCTACCGAGCGGCGGCACGCCCAGCACGAGGCCAAGCTCGGCCTGGGTGGTGTGCTGGGCGCGCTGCCGATCCGGTGGGTAAATCACCCCAGCCGGCACGCCGATGCCGGCTACAAACCGCGCCAACTGGTCGCGGCCGCCCGCACCGGCTTGCGCGTGCCGCCGACGTTGGTCACCAACAACCCGGACACTGTGCGCCGGTTCGCCGCGCGATCCGGCCCCGATGGTGTGGTGACCAAGATGCTCGGCGCGTCCGCGATCTGCGAGCAGGGCGGGCGCCGGGTCGCGCTGACTCAGCGGTTAACCGACACCGACCTCGATGATCTGCGGGGTATCGAGTTGACCGCGCACCTCGTGCAGCGGTGGGCAGCCAAGCGGGAGGAAGCCCGCGTAATCGTGATCGGACGACATGTGTTCGCGGTGGCGATCCGCGCGCGCAGCCACGCCTCCTACGTCGATTGGCGAGCCGACTACAGCGCCCTGAGCTACGAACCGATCCCGCTGCCAGCCGACGTGGAGCACGGCATCCGAGCCGTCATGCGCGAACTGGGCCTGATCTTCGGCGCCTTCGACTTCGTGATCACCCCCGAAGCGGAGTGGATCTTCCTGGAGGTCAACCCGGGTGGCCAGTTCGGCTTCCTGGAAGACCGCACCGACGCACCGCTGACCGCTATCCTCGCCGATCTGCTCGCGCGGGAGGCGCCGTGAACGACTGGGCCGACCGGGCGACGAGACTCGCCGAGGAACTGGTCACCGCGGGTAAGCTGCACTCACCGGAGTGGATCGCCGCAGTCCGGGCGACTGCCCGGCACGAGCTCGTCCCCGTCTTCTACGAGCAGGACCCCGGCACGGGCGCGTGGCTCCCCCGAGATGCGACCGACCCAGCCTGGCGGAAGCTGGTCTACACCAACCGAGGCCTGTTCACCAAGATCGGCGAGGCTACGGGATCGTGGGGCACCGCCCTCGTCGGCCTGTCTTCCAGCAGCACCCCCGGGCTGATGACCCGCATGCTGGAGACCCTGGACGTGCGCGAGGGACACGACGTGTTGGAGATCGGCACCGGCGCCGGCTACAACGCCGCGCTGCTGTGCCACCGCCTCGGCAGCGAACATGTCTTCTCCGTCGACAACGACCCCGCGCTGGTCGACCTGGCCCGTGACCGGCTCGCCCGCATCGGGTACCGGCCCACGCTCGTGGTCGCGGACGGCACCAGCGGGCTGCCCGAACACGCCCCTTACGACCGGATCATCGCCACCTGCTCGGTGCCCGCCATACCCCGGGCATGGCTCGACCAGACCCGCATCGGCGGACTGATCCTGGCTGACCTCAAACTCTCCGTCCACGCCGGCAACCTCGTCCTGCTCACGCGACTCACCGACCGCGCCGAAGGACGCTTCGAGCACACCTGGGCCGGGTTCATGGCGCTGCGCCCGACCACCCCAGCGACCATCGCCGACCACCAGGTGACCCGCGACCGCGCTCAGGCGACACCTCGCACCACTCAGCTCAACCAGCTTCGCCCTGGGGACAACCTCCTCACCTGGTTCCTCGCCCAGCTCACCGTGCCCGACGAGATCGGCTACGGACACACCGTCACAGAAGGACGCCCGGGGGACGTCTTTCTCACCAGCACGGATGGCTCCTGGTGTGAAGTCAGCCACCACACCGACAACGGCACGAGACAGGTCTGGGAAGCCGGGCCCACTCCACTATGGCGCGCCGTCGAAGACGCCGACCACCTGTGGCACGAGCTCGGCCGGCCCAGGTGGGACCGTTTCGGCCTCACCGCCACCACCGAACAGCAATGGATCTGGCTCGACTCCCCGAACGGCGACCACACCTGGCCACTCACGGGGAGCGCAGTTCCAGGATCAGGTCGCCGCCCTCGACCTGCTGCACGGTCTTGATGGCCAGCCGGGCCACCGTCCCGCTCAGGGGGGCGGTGATCCCGGCTTCCATCTTCATCGCCTCGATGGTGGCCACCGGCGCTCCCGCGACCACCGTGTCCCCTTCGGACACCTGAAGGGTGACCACTCCGGCGAACGGCGCCGAGACGTGGTTGCCGTTGGACCTGTCGGCCTTCTCGGCGGTGGGGACCTTCGAGTCGATGGAGCGGTCCCGGACCTGCATCGGCCGCAGCTGCCCGTTGAGCGTGCACATCACGGTGCGCATACCGCGTTCGTCGACGTCTCCGATCGCCTGCAGCTGGATCAGGAGTCGCACCCCCGGATCGAGGTCCACAGCGTGCTCCTCACCCGGGCGCAACCCGTAGAAGAACTCCTTGCTGGGCAGCACAGAGGTGTCCCCGTAGGTCTCCCGATGTTCCTCGAACTCCGCCGCCGGAGCGGCGAACAGCAGCCGGTTCAGCGTGCGGGCCCGGTCCTCCTTCAGGCCGGCCCGATCCTGCGCGGACAGTTCGACCATCCGCCGAGGACCGCCGCGGCCCACCAGCGCCTTGCTGCGCAGGGGCTCGGGCCACCCGCCGGGGGGGACACCGAGCTCGCCGTGCAGGAAGCCGATCACCGAGTCGGGGATGTCGAAGCGGGCCGGGTCGGCTTCGAACTCCTTCGGCTCGACGCCGGCGCCCACCAGGTGCAGCGCCAGATCCCCGACGACTTTGGACGACGGGGTGACCTTCACCAGCCGCCCGAGCATCCGGTCGGCCGCCGCGTAGGCCTCCTCGACCTGCTCGAAGCGGTCCGCCAGGCCCAGCGCCACGGCCTGCTGGCGCAGGTTGGACAGCTGGCCGCCGGGGATCTCATGGTGGTAGACCCGCCCGGTGGGCGAGGCCAGGCCGGACTCGAAGGGTGCGTAGACCTTGCGCACCAGCTCCCAGTAGGGCTCCAGATCGCACACCGCCTGTAGCTCCAGCCCGGTGCTGCGCTCGGTGTGATCGGTGGCCGCGACCAGCGCGGACAGCGCCGGTTGCGAGGTGGAGCCCGCCATCGACGCGGTGGCCGCGTCCACCGCGTCCACCCCGGCGTCGATCGCGGCGAGCAGAGTGGCGAGCTGCCCGCCGGGGGTGTCGTGCGTGTGCAGGTGTACCGGCAGGTCGAACCGGCTGCGCAGCGCCGCCACCAGCGTCCGGGCCGCTGGGGGTCGCAGCAGGCCGGCCATGTCCTTGATGGCCAGCACATGCGCGCCGGTTTGGGCGATCTGCTCGGCCAGCCGCAGGTAGTAGTCCAGCGTGTACAGCTTCTCCTCGGGGTCGGACAGGTCAGCGGTGTAGCACAGCGCCACCTCGGCGAGCGCCCGGCCGGTCTCGTGCACCGCGTCGATGGCCGGGCGCATCTGGGACACGTCGTTGAGCGCATCGAAGATCCGGAAGATGTCCAGCCCGGTCTCGGCGGCCTGGGTGACGAAGGCGGTGGTCACCTCGGTCGGGTAGGGCGTGTAGCCGACGGTGTTGCGTCCGCGGAGCAGCATCTGCAGGCACAGGTTGGGCACCGCGGCGCGCAACGCGGCCAGCCGCTCCCACGGATCCTCGGCGAGGAAGCGCAGCGCCACGTCGTAGGTCGCGCCGCCCCAGCACTCCAGCGACAGCAGTTGCGGGGTCATCCGGGCGACGTGGGGCGCCACGGCGAGCAGGTCCCTGCTGCGCACCCGGGTCGCGAGCAGCGACTGGTGGGCGTCCCGGAAGGTGGTGTCGGTGACGCCGACGGGACCCGCGGCCCGCAACCAGCGCGCGAATCCCTCCGGGCCCAGCGCGAGGAGCCGGTGCCGGGATCCGGTGGGCGGACGGGCGTCCAGATCGATCAGCGGCAGCTTGCTCACCGGATCGAGCAGATCGGGGGGAGCGCCGTGCGGCCGGTTCACCGTCACGTCCCCGAGGTAGGTCAGCAACCGGGTGCCGCGGTCCGCGGGTTGCCGGGCGGTGAGCAGATGCGGTCGCTGCTCGATGAAGGAGGTGGTGACCCGGCCCGCCACGAAGTCCGGCTCGTCGAGCAACGCGAGCAGGAACGGGATGTTGGTGGCCACCCCGCGGATCCGGAACTCGGCCAGCGCCCGGCGGGCCCGGCGTACCGCGGTGGGAAAGTCGCGCCCCCGGCAGGTGACCTTGACCAGCAGGGAGTCGAAGTACGCGCTGACCTGGGCACCCGTCTGCAGGGTGCCGCCGTCCAGCCGGATCCCGGCACCGAGGGCTGAACGGTACGCGGTGACCGTCCCGACGTCCGGGCGGAACTCGTTGGCCGGGTCCTCGGTGGTGATCCGGCACTGCAGCGCGGCGCCGTGCGCCGTGATCGCGTCCTGGCACAACCCGAGGTCGGCCAGCGTCTCCCCCGCCGCGATCCGCAGCTGGGCACCGACCAGGTCGACGTCGGTGATCTCCTCGGTCACCGTGTGCTCGACCTGGATGCGCGGGTTCATCTCGATGAACACATGCCGGCCGCCGCGGTCGACGAGGAACTCCACGGTGCCCGCGTTGACGTAGTCGATGTGCCGGGCGAAGGCCACCGCGTCGGCGCAGATCCGCTCGCGCAGATCAGGATCCAGGTCGGGTGCTGGGGCCACCTCTACGATCTTCTGGTGCCGGCGCTGCACCGAGCAGTCCCGCTCGTAGAGGTGAATGACGTTCCCAGCCGAGTCAGCAAGGATCTGCACCTCGATATGCCGGGGGTCGATGACCGCCCGCTCCAGGAACACGGTCGGGTCACCGAATGCCGACTCGGCCTCCCGGCTGGCCGCCTCCAGCGCGGTGCGCAGGCCCGCGGGGGCGGTGACCCGGCGCATGCCGCGCCCACCGCCCCCGGCGACGGCCTTGACGAAGATCGGGAACCCGATCTCACCGGCGGCGGCCATCAGTTCGTCGAGGTCGGCCGACGGTGCGCAGGACGCCAGCACCGGCACTCCGGCCTCCCGCGCCGCGGCCACCGCCCGCGACTTGTTGCCCGCCAGTGCCAGCACGGCGGGAGGCGGCCCGACGAAGGTGATGCCGGCTCGCTGGCAGGCCAGCGCCAGCTCCGGGTTCTCCGACAGGAAACCGTAACCGGGATAGACGGCGTCGGCCCCGGCGTGCCGGGCAGCACGGATGATCTCTGGTACCGAGAGGTAAGCCCGGACCGGATGACCTTTCTCACCGATCTGGTAAGCCTCGATGGCCTTGAGCCGGTGCTCGGAGTTGCGATCCTCGTAGGGGAACACCGCGACCGTCTGGCAGCCCAGTTCATAGGCGGCCCGAAACGCCCGGATCGCGATCTCCCCGCGGTTGGCGACCAGCACCTTGCCGAACATGTACCGGCTCCCTTCCCCCGCGGCCGCTCGGCCGGGATCTCCTACCGGCGGCTCTCATCGCATCATCGCAGGTGATGACGGCTGCCGGGGCAGGTGTGATCCACCAGTTGCGGGGGCTCTCCCACTCGAGCGGCTGAAGGGGTATCAAGGATGTGGCACGAAAGGACGTGGTCATGGGCAGATCTCGGTACCGCCGTCACCACCGCTGGGGTCCGACCCGGCGGCCTGTCGGCCCGTTGCTTGTGCTGCTGTGCGCGGTGGCTCTGGCTGGCGCTACTGCGATCGTCGTGGCCCTGGCCGTGATGGCGGCGCTCACACTGTTGGGCGTAGGTGTGATGCGACACCTGTACCGCAGCCACCGCCGGACGACAGGCTGGCGGCAGCCGGCGCCGATGCCTGCGGCACGAATGGCTGCACCCGTTGCGCGGACACCGCCGGGCTCGGACTGGCCCGCTACCCGGGCCCGGTTCGCCCAGCTGCGCGGTGAGTACGGCGAGTTCGAGTGCGACCCGCTCGCAGTGCTGCGGCTACCCGCACTGACCGACGTCACCGTGGCCTCCACCGGCCGGTTCGTGGACGCCTTCGCCGAGGCCCAAGCGCTGGACACCGACACCGCACCACCGGCCGCCCACCAGGCTCGATTCGCCACCGCGGTGGATCAGGCCTGGCGTGCCTGGCAGGCCGCCCGCGAGGCGGCGGAACGCATCCGGCTAGCCGGCATCCCCGCGCACGAACGGGCCACCGTGCAACGGGCGATCAAGCTGCTCACCATGGCCCGGGACTCCGACCACGACGCCGAACGCACCACCGCATACGCCAAGGCACGCACCGAACTGGCGAAACTGGAGCGCAACGGCACCCTCCGGCTCCCCCGAGCCGCAGCCGCAGCCCTGGACACCGCCGCCCGCAGCCGACTACCCTCAGGTCGAACCGGGGGATGAGGCGAGGCTTGATCCCGCCCGGTGCGCCCGGAGCCCGCACGTGAGGGCTACAGGCGGGGGGTGGCCGTGGTCGAGCAACAGTCGACATCGGTCGTGGGTGAGGTTACCTCCGCAAGCCGCGCACCGGCTAACGCCGCATCGGCTGAGCCGATCGCCATCATCGGCATGGCAGGACGCTTCGCAGGCGCTCCCGACCTGGACGCCTTGTGGACGCTGTTGCGCGAGGGCATTGATGCGATCCGGGAGATTCCTCGCGACCGCTACGATATCGACGCAGTGTACGACCCGACCCCGGGCACGCCCGGCCGCACCATGAGCCGGTGGGGGGCCTGCTCGACGACATCGCCGGGTTCGACGCCGAGTTCTTCGGCATCTCCCCTCGCGAGGCCGGCAAGATGGACCCGCAGCAGCGGCTGCTCCTGGAGGTTGCCTACGAGGCGTTTGAGGACGCCGGCACACACTCGAGCAGCTGGCTGCCAGCGACACCGGAGTGTTCATCGGCCAGCTCGGTGGTGACTACTGGCAACTGCACTACCGCGCTCCTGAGCAGCTCGATCTGTATGCCATGATCGGTGCTGCTTCTCGGGCGATCACCTCGGGGCGATTATCGTACGCATTCGACCTACGCGGGCCCAGCGCCACCGTGGACACCGCTTGCTCCTCGGCCTTGGTCGCGGTGCACAACGCCGTTCAGGCACTGCGGCTTGAGGAATGTGGATTGGCCATCGCCGGCGGGGTCAATATCGTGCTGCTGCCAGCGGACGGTATCGCGTATTCAGGTGCCGGCATGCTCGCCAAGGACGGTCGCTGCAAGTTCGGCGACGCCTCCGGTGACGGGTTCGTGCGCAGCGACGGTATCGGGGCGGTCATCCTCAAACCGCTGGCCCGGGCCCTGGCCGACGGCGACCGCGTTCGCGCTGTCCTGCGGGGCTCCGCAGTCGGCAACGACGGCCACAGCAGCGGGTACTTGGTGACCCCCGGGTCGACGGTCAGCGCGAGGTGCTGTTGCGTGCCTACCGCAACGCCGGCGTCGACGCCGCCGACGTGGACTACGTCGAGGCCCATGGCACCGGGACCGCCGTCGGTGACCCAGTCGAGCTGCAAGCCCTAGCCGAGGTGCTAGGGCCCGGCCGCCCTGCCGACCAGCCGTGCTGGTCGGCTCGATCAAGACTAATATCGGACACGCCGAAGCCGCCGCAGGCATCGCCGGGCTGATCAAAGCCGTGCTGTGTCTGGAGCACGCCGAGATACCTCCCAGCCTGCACCTGCGTATCCCCACCCCGACCGTGCCATGGGGCGAGCTGCCGCTGCGCATCAACACCGAGCCCACGCCACTATCCGACCGCGGCCGACCCGCCCTGGCCGGCGTGAGCAGCTTCGGTTTCTCCGGTACTAACGCCCATGTGGTCCTGGAAGCCGCCGCTGCGCCTGCCGTCGCCTCGCCGACCGTCGACAGCCGGGCGGAGCTGCTCATACTGACCGCGGCCGACCCCCCCGCCCTAGTAACGCTCGCGACCCGGACCGCCGACCACCTCACAGGGGCGGGACGGTTCCAGGCGCTGCACGACATCTGTCACAGTGCCGCCGCGCGCCGCACCCACCATGACGCGCGCCTGGCTCTGCCGGTTACCTCACACCGGCAGGCCGCGCAGGCACTGCGCGCCTTCGCCGATGGGCAGGACGAGCCGGGGCTGTCCTGCAGCGAGTTCACCGAGATCAGCGCCCGGCCCCGCATCGCGTTCGTATTCCCCGGCCAAGGCTCGCAGTGGGTCGGCATGGGGCGGTGGTTGCTGGAGCGGGAACCGGTCTTCCGTGCCGCGATGGATGCCTGCGATACGGCGATTCACGCGGAGACCGGCTGGTCGGTGAACAGTCTCCTGCGCACCGACAACGGGGAGCGTTCGGCAGAGCTCGACGTCATCCAGCCGACTTTATGGGCGATTGCTGACCGCTGCGGCGCGCACGATCCTGGGCGACAGTCCACTTGCTCTGTCCGGCGTGCTGTTCCACCAAGCCCTGTTCGTGGACGTGCCGGAGACACCCCCGCTGTTGCGGGTCACCGCCAGTCCTACCAGCGACGGGCGGCTGCATTGCCAAGTCCACCACCGCTGCGGCGGCGAGGAGTCCTGGATCGTGCACAGCGAGGCGACTGTGCGCGCCATCGAACCCCCCGGCGACCAATGGGGCGAATCCTTCGAGTCCATCCGCGCTCGCTGCCCGCAATATCAGACTGGGGACACGTTCTATCCTCGGCACGCCGAACGCGGCAATCAGTGGCTGGGCAGCTTTCAGGGCATCGCTGAGCTATGGCGGACCAACGGCGAGGTGCTCGCCCGCCTGCAGTGCACCCGGGTAGTACGCGATGGCCTCGCCGCCCACCACTTCCACCCCGCCTTGCTGGACGCCTGCGGGCACACCCTGGTTGCTGCCCGTCCCGATGTCGCCTCCGATCAAGATCACGTCTTCGTTCTCGGCAGCATCGACGAGGTGCGCCTGTACCGGCGGCCGACCGACCAGCTCTACAGCCATGCCCGCCTCGTCCCGATCGAGCGGGACGACTCCTTCGCCGGTGACATCCGCATACTCGACCCCAGCGAACGGCCGGTGGCCGAGCTGCGTGGCATCCGCCTGCAGTACCTGGCCGGGCAGGCCCCCGAGCCATTGCGGACGACCACGCCACCTCACGCTGCCGCAGCCTCGGTCACGTCGCCGACATCGCAGGATCCTCACACCGGCTGGCTGTACGAACCACTGTTCACCACGGCACCCGAGGCCGACTACCCGCGCCGAGCGGCAGATGAGCCCGGCAGTTGGCTCGTGCTCACCGACAGCGGCGTCACCGGACGACGCTTGGCCTCAGCTCTGCGCGATCGTGGCCAGCACCTGGTCGTCGTGACGACGGCAGCCCGCTCTCACCTATCCGGCACCGACCGTTTCCGGGTGGACCCCGACCGCGGCGAGGACTACCGAGCGGTGCTGAAGGAGCTGGCCGACCGCGGGCCCTTCCGAGGCATCGTCCATCTTTGGGCCTTGGACGCGACCAGTTCCGTCGACGCCTCGGCCAAGGAGATCGAGCGGGCCGAGATCCTCGTCTGCCGCAGCACCCTGCATCTGCTGCAGGCCCTTGACGTACAGCCGTTGCGCGGCGGCCCTCGCCTGTGGCTGGTGAGCCAGGACAGCCAGGCCGCCACCCCTGGTGACAGGGTCACCGGGGTGTTTCAGGCGCCGTTGTGGGGGTTGGGTCGCAATGCCGCGATTGAGCACTCGACCCTGCGCCCCACCCTGGTCGACATCGACCGGGACCCGGCCAGCACCGCCCGTCTGGCTGCCGAGCTCCTCGACGACCCGAACGAAGACCAACTCGCCATCCGCGCCGGCACCCGGCTGGTCGCTCGCCTGGTCCCGCGCCGTCCCGCTGCGACCAACGGTGTGCGCACCGCTGCCCGGATCTCCGCCCCGGTACCGGGCATTCTCGACGACCTCGCGCTGCATCCCGCCAGCTGCCGCGCTCCTGGACCTGGCAAGGTCATGATCACGGTGTCACACGCCGCGCTCAACTACCGCGACGTCCTCATGGTCGTCGGGCTGTACCCGGGCCAGGCCCTCACCGGAGCACCTCTGCTCGGTTGGGAGTGCGGTGGGACCATCGCCGCCGTCGGTGAGAGCGTCACCCACCTAGAGGTCGGCGACGAGGTCATCGCGATCGCTGAAGGCGCCCTGGCCACGCACGTGCTGGCCAATGCGGCGTTGGTTGCACCCAAGCCGACGCGGCTGAGCCTCGCTGAGGCCGCCACCGTGCCGGCCGCGTTTCTCACCGCCTACTACGCACTGTGCGACCTAGGTGGTGTGGCGGCCGATGAGCGGGTACTGATCCATTCGGCCACCGGCGGCGTCGGGCATGCCGCCCTACAGATCGGGCGCTGGAAGAAAGCCCGCGTCTACGGTACCGCCGGCAGCCCCGCCAAGCGGCAGCTGCTCACCCAGCTGGGTGTCGAGCACGCCGCGGACTCCCGCTCGCTGACCTTCGTCGAGGAGTTCCGCCGCGCGACCGATGGTGAGGGTTTCGACGTAATCCTCAACACTCTCACCGGTGAGGCCATCGACGCCAACCTCGACCTCGTGGCGCCCCACGGCCGCTACCTCGAGCTGAGTAAGCGCGACATCCTGGAGGGCTACCGCATCTCACTCGCCCCGTTCGCCCGCAACCTGTCGTTCCACGCCATCGACGTCGTCCACATGATCGCTCACCGGCCGGACAAGGCCGGCTCGCTGCTGCGCGAGGTCTGTCGCCTCATCGAGCAGGGCGTCCTCGGCCCGCTGCCGTTCACCGAATATCCCGCACACCAGGCCGCCGATGCCTTCCACCTGATGGGCCAGGCTCGGCACGTCGGCAAGATCGTCCTCACTTTCGCGTCGATCCCACAACCCACGCCGAGCGCGGCCGACGAGCACCCGACGCTGCGTCCGAACGCGACCTACCTGGTCACCGGCGGCCTCGGGGGCATCGGCGGCCGGCTAGCCACCTGGCTCGTGGAGCACGGAGCCCGCCACCTGTTGCTGACCGGCCGCAGGCACCTGCCGGACCCGCTCACAAGGGACACCATGCCCACCGGTCACCCGCATGCCGCCGCGGTGGCGCTGCTGCACGACCTCACCGCACGCGGCGTCCACGTCGACTACGCGGCCGTCGACGTCGCCGACACCGAAGTCATGCGGAACCTCCTCACCGAGCACGTCTCCTCCGGCAAGCCGATGCTGCGCGGGGTCCTGCACGCCGCAGGCACGATCGACTATGTGTTGCTACGAGACACGGACCCCCAGCAGCTATCCGCCGTGCTGCGCGCCAAGGTCACCGGGGCGTGGAACCTCGATCGGCTGCTGCCCGACGACCTTGACGTGTTCGTCCTGTTTTCTTCCGGCTCGTCGCTGCTCAGCTCGCCCACGCTGGGCGGGTACGCAGCCGGCAACGCCTTCCTGGACTCCCTCGCCCACCAGTGGCGCGCCCGCGGAGCCGCAGCAACCGTCATCAACTGGGGATTCTGGGGCGACGTCGGCATGGTCGCGCGCCGCGAACGCGACGACGGGCGCAGTCTTCTTCCGATAGGCATGTCCCGCTTCAGGCCCGAAGACGCCCTCGCGGTCCTCGACCGCTTGCTCACGGAGGGCGCCACCCAGACTGCCGTGCTGCCGGTCGACTGGCCCGCCTGGGCCGCCGCCTACCCCGCAGCGGCCAAGAACCCGTTGCTGCGCTGCCTGGTCGCCGCCACAGCACCGCAACCGACGCACCCCACCGGCGGCGTCACGGAGGCCGGCACCACCCCCGCCCATACAGCACCACCGCAGGCCGGAAGACAACCACCCACCGCAGCATCCGACCGGGTGCAGGAGCTGGTGGTCACCGAGGTGGCGCAGGTGCTGGGGCTGAGCGCCGAGCGGGTCAATGTCAAGCGGCCGCTGAACAAGACGGGACTGGACTCGCTCATGGCGGTCGAGCTGCGCAACCGCCTCGAGCGGGAGTTGCAGCTCACACTCCCCATCATCACCCTTCTCAAGGGCGGCAGCGTCGTGTCGATCGCCCAGGCCATTCGCACCATCCAAGCCCAGCACCGGCCAGCTGGCACCTGAGCCTGGTCGGAGGAGTTGTGAAGACACCACGCATCCACATCGCGGGCCTGGGGACGCGCATCCCGCCGACCGTCGATGCGCAGAGAGCCGTCGAGCTGGGCTTGTATGACGCCGATGACTGCGCGTGGTCTGGCTGGACCGGCGCCGCCGTCGCCGACGACACACCCCCGCCTGACATGGCCGTCCAAGCCGCGTTGCAGGCCATGGAACGCGCTGGAATGCGCGGCGACGACCTCGACCTGCACATCCACGCCTGCGGCCACGAACAAGGTCCGGAGGGCTGGTCAGCGCAGCACTACATCCTCCACCACATCACCGACCGGGACGTGCCGTCCTTCCGCGTATGGCAGGCGTGCAGCGGCCTGGTCGGCTCGCTCGCGCTCGCAGCCTGCTACCTGGTGGCCGCACCGCAGCGCACCGCCGCGTTACTGACAGGGTCGGACAATGTCGGCACGCCGCACTTCAACCGATGGGCGGGCGGGCTGCCGGGCGACATCTTCGGCGACGCCGCCAGCGCGGTCGTGCTGTCTACCCGCGGCGGCTTCGCCCGGCTGCTGGCCATCACCACCGGCTCCACCGCCGAGGTCGTGGCCCGATATCGTGGCGACGAACCGCTGTTCCCACCCTCGGCTGGGGGGCAAGTCGATTTTCGGGAACGCCTCGCCTCCAGCGGCGGCTTAGACGAAGCCATAGCCGAGCTGGTCCGTCGGCAAGGAGAACTGCGCACCGAGATCGCCCTGCGCACCATTGCTGAGGCTGACATCGACGTGGCCGAAGTCACCCGGGTCGCCCACGTGTTCACCGGCCAGGAGAACTATCTGAGGATGATCCTCGACCCGATCGGGCTTCAACCCGCGCAAGGCCTGCTGGAGTTCGGCCGGCCGCTGGGCCACCTGACCGTCAACGACCAGATCATCGGGCTGGAACACCTTGTGGCCACAGGCCAACTCGCACCTGGCGACCACGTCCTGATACTCGCTCATGGCGGGGGGGTGACCATCACCTGCGCTGTCGTACGGATCGACGCGATCCCTTTCTGGACGCAGGCAGGCAAGACCGGTGGGGCGATGACATGAATCAGGCTACCAACAGAAGGGAAGACCATGAACGCCGATGAAATCATGCAGAAATCCCGCGACGCCTGGAACAAGAAGGACAAGGAAGCGTTTCTCGCTTACTTCACCGAACACTCGGAGCTCACCGGGCCGGGTGGGCTGACCTTGCAGGGTCTAGCGGGGGTAGAAATGCTTTGGGAAGCCTGGCGAGGCGCCTTTCCGGACAACCAGGTCACCAGCAGAAATGTCTTCGCAGCGGGTGACCAGGTCTGCGGGGAAGGAACCTTCGAGGGCACCCACACCGGCACCCTGAATGGTGCGGACGGCAGTCAGATCCCACCTACCGGCCGGCACGTGTCCCTCTCGTCGGCGGAGGTTAACACCATCCGTGACGACAAGTTCGTCACCATGCACATCTATCTTGATCAGGTTGAACTACTCACCCAGCTTGGTCGGCCGCCAACGCCTGACTCGCCACACACTCGGCAGGCCTAGCCGTCAGCTGTGCAGCAGAATCGCCGTTCGGCCGAGCAACTCGGTGACGACGAGGTCCGATCGCCCGTCGCGGTTGACGTCGTCAGCGATGATCGTGCGTGGCATCTGCTGGAGGGGATGACTCTCGGTGGTGACGAACCGGCCCGTACCGTCGCCAGCCATGATGTAGAGCGTGTTGTCAGTACCACCGGAGACAGCGAGATCGGGGGCATCATCACCGTTCAGGTCGGCCATCACGGCCGATATGGGGAACGTCGGGACAACTCCAGGGCGCGGATTGACTACGGAGACGATGGGCGGGGCGAACGTGCCGTCCCCCCGTCCCAAGAATACCGAGACCGTGTTTCGGATGAAACCCGGTATTGCGATATCAACGATGCCGTCGTGGTTGACGTCCCCCACGGCGAAACCTTCGATAATCGGCAGCGGAACGGTGGTGCCTGTGGTGAAGGTCCCGTTTCCGCGTCCAATGAGCACGGTGATCCCACGAAGCGCATCGCCGACCAGCAGGTCAGGACGGTGATCACCGTTCACGTCGGCGACCTGCATATACAGCACAGCAGCGCCCACAGTGAGAGTCTGCGAACGGGCGAACCGGCCGCCGCCCCGGTTGAGCAAGACCACGATATTCCCCGCCGGCACGGTGCTCGCAATCGCCAAGTCTGGCAAGCCGTCGCCGTTGAAGTCGGCGCTCACGACCTGGGCCGGTTGAAGCCCGGTGGGATAGGTCGCTCCTCGTTCGAACGTGGCATCGCCCCGATTGATGAGCACGACCACAGTGAGTCGAGCGTGTTGGCGACGGCCAGGTCGACCTGGCCGTCGCCGTTGAAGTCGGCCGCAGTCACCGATCCAGCGCCCAAGCCCGTCGGGTAGAAGCCGACGACAGCGAAGGTGCCGTCCCCCCGGTTGAGCAGCACCCGCACGGCGCCGGCCGCATAATCAGCGACAGCCAGATCGGGGTAGCCGTCACCGTTGAAGTCGGCGCTGACGGCTACCCCGCGACCCGGGCCGCCGGTACCGGGATAGTGCGTCGGTGCCTGGAACTGCGTCGGGGCGGCTTGTGCCGGGGAGGCCGTGAGAGTCACCAGCAGAATTACCACGGCTGCGACGAGTGATGCCACCCGGGTGTGGGACAAGGAGAACTCCGTGGGTCCGCAGGATATGTCTGGAACAGGCCTCGACTCAACGAGCCACCATCTTGATAGCCAGCCCGGAGATTAGCCCGAACGAGTGATCTTGGCCGATTACCGCACCACTGAGTCGAGGGGTGCAGATTCCGCCGCGACTCAGCCGATGGCGGCCGGCTCAGCGGCGGCCTCGGCGTCCAGGCGGGCGCCGAGGCGGGTGAAGGAGGCTCGCGCGGCGGCCCGATCGCGGCGGGCCGCTTCGGGTTGGCCCGCGCGATCCAACGCGGTGGCCAGCAGCACCCGGGCACGCGCACTCTCGTAGGGCGATCCGGCTTCCTGCCACAGCTCAACGCCGCGGCGCAGCGACGGCAGGGGGTCATCCTCGCCGGTGGCCAGCGCGAGCTCGCCGCGAGCGCACTCGGCCGCCGCGAGCAGCGCCTTGCTGCCGTAGATCCGCGCCGACTCGGCCAGCTCGGTCGCCCCGAGCCGGGCCGTGTCGAGATCGCCGACGGCCAGCGCGATGCTCACCTGGTCGGAAAGCAGCCGGGTGCGGCCCAAACGATCCCAGCCCCCGCCCGCCACCGCCTCGTTGATCAACACGGCCGCCTCGACGGGACGGCCACGCAGCAGCCGCAGCCGGGCCAGGCCGGGCAGCGGGCTGGCCCCCAGTTCCTCGGCCTTGGCGAAAGCATCCTCAGCGCTGGCGAGGTCGCCGATCCGCAGCCGGATCTCACCGATGCCGGCGAAGGCGAGACCAGCATGAACCAGGTCGAAGCACTGCATGCGGGCGCAGGCCAGGCGGGCATGCTGCTCGGCCAGCGCCCAGGCACCACGGTTGATCATGATCCCGATGCGGTGGGTCTCGCAGTCGCCGGGAACGCTGGTCAGCCCGGTGCGCAGGAAGCAGTCATCGATGGCCCCGGCCCACTCTTCGGCGCGGCGGTAGTCACCCAGCGCGTAGCAGGTGCGGATAGTCCGGCAGAAGATCTCCATCGTGTCGATCGTCGGAAGGTCCCCGCTGACGGCCATCGCCATTCCCTCGTCCATCATGGCCAGTCCCTCCGCGACCTGCCCACGGTGGATGAGCAGCGAGCCCTGGAACGTCATTCCGATGGCCTGGAGCCCGGCGACGCCGTGTCGCACGCCCGTCTCGTAGGTCGACCGGGCGGCGGCCAGAGCAGTCTGATGATCGCCGCTGCCCCACGCGAGGTAGGCGGCCACCCAGGACAGGTAGCCGTGCTCGGCGCAGTCGGGCTCGCGCGCGAGCAGCCGCTGCGCGCGCTGGAACCAGCCGCCGGCCACCACGAACTGTCGGCGACATGAGGAGAACAACCAGAGCATGACTGCCGCCAGCGCGGCCCGGCGGTAGTCACCGGCCCGCAGGAAGGCGCGGTGCGCACGCTGTCGGGCGGGCAGCGACTCCCGGTAGCGCCCCAGCCAGAATGCCGCCTCGGCCAGGCCGTCGAGGTCCTGCGCGGTCAGCGGCGCCACCCGGTCCGCGGCGGACAGCAGCTCGTAGGCGCACCGCCAGTCGTGCGCGGCCAGCGCAGCGCGGGCCGCCGGCAGCCTTGCCTCAGGCGCGGGCAACACCGCAGGTGTCGACGCCTCGATCGAGCGCTGTGGTTGCGGCGGTCGCCAGTCCAGCTCAGGACGCTGAGCTAGCACGGCCTCCTGGAGCCGGACCAGCTCCGGGCTCGGGTCGATACCAAGCTGTTCGGCGAGCTGCTCACGCAGCCGTGCGTAGGCCGCCAGCGCCTCGGCCTGTCGCCCGCAGCCGTACAGCGCCCGGATGAGCTGGGACCACAGCCGCTCGCGCAGCGGCTGTTCGACCACCGCCCGACTCAACTCGCCGCACAGCGCCGCATGCCGGCCCAGCGCAAGGTCGGCCTCCACGCGGTCTTCCACCACGGCGGCGCGCAGGTCGGTCAGCCGGGCGATCTCGGCTTGGGCGAAGAGCTCGAAACCGAATTCGGCCAGCGGATCACCGCGCCACAACGCCAGCGCGGCGCGCAGGGTTTCGGCCGCCCGCACTGGATCGGAGAACAGCGCGTCGTGGCCATCACAGGCCAACCGCTCGAACCGCACAGCGTCGATGGCCTCAGGAGGGACGGCCAGCACATAACCGGGACCGCGAGTGCGGAGCACGCCGTCCTTGGCTCGCGGCATACGATCAGGATCGAGTGCTCTGCGCAGGTGGGACACGTAGGTCTGTAAGGTATTCGCGGCGGTGGCCGGCGGTTCGGTGCCCCAGAGCACCTCGACCAGCCGGTCGGCCGAGACCACCTGATTGACGTGCACCACGAGCACGGCCAGCAGCAGCCGCTCCTTGGCACTGGACACCTCGACCTGGAGGTGCTGATCCAGCACCTCCAGCGAACCGAGAATCGCGAACTCCACAGATGTCCCCCCAGACCCTGTTCCAGTAACGCTTCAGTCACTCTCCAGTCATCCTGCGCACACTCCGCACCACAGGTTTCCCAGGACGCGGGGGCGGCAATGGCCGAGAGAGTAGACGTTAACGAGTGGCCGGCTAAACACCGGTACGTCCGTGGGGCTGGAAAATCATTCTCCAGGGTGTGGGGCTGCCCCGTGAGGCACCCCGAGCCTGCCGACCGGGCGGTCGCGATCACCACCGTGCTAGCCGAGCTCGATGTGCGTCGCGATGAGCGAGTACTGATCATGTTGAAGGGTGGTCCCGGCTTCGTCGAGGTCTTCACCGGCCTGACGCGGTGGGGCGCGGTGCCACTGTCGGTGAATCCGCGACTGACCGCGGCCGACATCGCGGCGATCGCCACCGAGACAGGTGCTCGGCTGGTGCTGACGTCCACGAAACGGATCCATCGGCTAGCCGATCTGGACGCCGAGCCACCGATCCTGGTGGAGGGACTCCGGGGTCTCTGGGCGATCGCGCTGCGGCGGCCCTGAGAAGACGACGGGTACCCGCCGAGAGAGGGGGCGGCGGGTACCCGTCACACCTTCTGGAGGAACTGTCACACCTTCTGGAGGAACTGGGCGCGCTGCTCGTCCAGCAGGTCGGCCGCCAGCCGGGCCAGCCGGGGGTGCCGGGTGAGCTCGGGATCAGCCTGGACCAGCCGCTGGGCGGCCTGGCGCGCCTGGCCGATGAGGTCCGCATCGCGCAGCAGCGAGAGCATCTTGAGCCCGGAACGGCGGCCGGACTGCACCGCGCCGAGCACGTCTCCCTCGCGGCGCAGCTCCAGGTCCCGCTGGGCCAGCTCGAACCCGTCGGTGGTGGCGGCCACGGCGTCCAGCCGCTCTCGGGCGGCGCTGCCCTCCGGGAAGTCGGTCACCAACAGGCACAACCCGGGATGCGACCCCCGGCCGACCCGACCGCGCAGCTGGTGCAGCTGGCTGACCCCGAACCGCTGTGCATCCATGATCACCATGACGGTGGCGTTGGGCACGTCCACCCCGACCTCGATGACGGTGGTAGCCACCAGCACGTCGATCTCGCCGTCGGCGAAGGACCGCATCACGGCGTCCTTGTCGCTGCCCGGCAGGCGGCCGTGCAACACCCCCAGCCGTAACCCGGCCAGCGGACCCTCGTCGAGCTGCGGCACCAGGTCGAGTACCGCGAGCGGCGGACGGTCACCCTCGCCGGCTGAGCCGTCGGCGTCCTCGCCGACCGCGTCCGCGCCACCGATCCGCGGGCAGACCACGTAGGCCTGCCGGCCGGCGGTGACCTCCTCGGTGATCCGCCGCCACACCCGATCCAGCCAGCCGGGTTTCTCCCCGACCGGCACCACCGTGGTCGAGATCGGTGACCGACCGCTCGGTAGCTCGCGCAGCGCGGAGACCTCCAGGTCACCATAAACGGTCATCGCGACGGTGCGCGGGATCGGTGTCGCGGTCATCACCAGCACGTGCGGGCTGGTGCCGTCGGTCGCCCTGGCGCGCAGCGCGTCGCGCTGCTCGACGCCGAAGCGGTGCTGCTCGTCGACCACCACCAGGCCCAGGTCGGCGAAGGACACCCGATCCTGGATCAGGGCGTGCGTGCCGACCACGATCCCGGCCGCACCGCAGGCCGCGTCCAGCAGCGCCTGCTTGCGGGCCCGGGCCGGCAGCGAGCCGGTGAGCAGGACGATCCGGGTGGCCTGCTCGGCTGACCCCAGCTCGCCGGCCCGACCATGCGCACCCAACATGGCGCGAAGGGACCGGGCGTGCTGCGCGGCGAGCACCTCGGTGGGCGCCAGCAGCACCGCCTGGCGTCCCGCGTCGAGGACCTGCAGCATCGCGCGCAGCGCCACCACGGTCTTACCCGACCCGACCTCGCCCTGTAGCAGGCGGTTCATCGGGTGCTCACCGGCCAGCTCGGCGGCCAGCAGCTCACCCACCTCGCGCTGCCCGGCGGTCAACGTGAAGGGCAGCGCGGCGTCGAACGCGCCGGCCAGCCCCCCGTCCCGGCGCGGGCAGGCCGGCGCGGGCCGGGACGCCGCCTCCTGACGGCGCCGCGCGAGGGTGAGCTGCACCGCCATCGCCTCATCCCACTTCAGCCGGCCCTGTGCGATAGCGATCTGCGTGCGGTCGTCGCTGCGGTGCACGGCCCGCAACGCCGCGCCCAGCTCCGGCAGCCGATGGTCGGCGAGCAGATCGAGTGGCAGCGGGTCGTCCGGGTCGTCCAGGATGTCGAAGACCTGCCGGATGCAGAGCTGGATCGTCCAGGACGGCAGGTCCTTGGTGGCGGGATAGACCGGGATCAGCGGCCGGGAGAACTCGGCGAGCTGGTCGGCGTCACCGTCGAGCAGGTGGTACCTCGGGTGGGTGAGCTGCAGGGTGCGGGCTTTGCCGTAGGTCGTCACCCGGCCAGCGAACAACGCCTTCCGGCCGGCGGTCAGCGTGTGGGGCAAACGGTGCTGGTTGAAGAAGGTGAGGTTCAGCTCGCGAGTACCGTCGAAGATCACCGCTTGCTGGATGGTGCCCTTTTTGGTCTGCATCTTCCGTGAGCTGCAGCTACGGACCTCGGCGACGACGGTGACATCCTCCCCCGCCGCCAGATCCGCGATCGGGGTGAGCTGGCCCTGATCGGCGTACCGGCGTGGGTAGTGTCGCAGCAGCTCACCGACGGTGTGCACGTCCAGCTGCCCGGCCAGCAGCGCCGCCGATTTGGCGTCGAGCACCCGGTCCAGCGCATCATCCATCCCAGCCACGCTTACCCCACCCTGCTTGACGGCCACCAAGGTTACCGATCCGCCGCTGTCCCCAGTGCACAGCGCTGCGCGCCGCCGGGTTACCCTTCATCGGGCCACCGCAGCAGCGGGCGGCCCACCCTATGCGACGAACCCAGGGAGTGTGTGACATGGCTGCCGTGTGCGACGTCTGCGGCAAGGGGCCGGGCTTCGGCATGTCGGTCTCGCACTCACACCGGCGGACCCACCGCCGGTGGAACCCGAACATCCAGACCGTCCGAGCGAAGATCGGCCTGAGCCGGCGCCGCCGCCTGAACGTCTGCACCTCCTGCCTCAAAGCAGGCAAAGTCTCCCGCGGCTGACCAACCATTCGGAGCCGAATCACTGTCAGCCGGGCCAGCTGCCAGGTCATCGTTGAGAACCGGGTGGGGGCCTGTAGCGGGCCGCGTGATCGATCTCCGCCAGCTTCGATCATGTGGTGAGCAGGGACAGCAGGGTGGCATGGTAGACGGCTTGGGTGGTGGGGATGGTGTCGAGTCGGATGCGTTCGTCAGTGGCGTGTAGGCCGGTGTGGATGACGCCGAATCCAGCGGTGGCGGGGATTCCGAGCCCGGCGAGGTAGTTGCCGATGTTGGACGGCCCGGCGATCTTGGCTTCGACGTCCACCCCGAAGGCGCGCGCGACTTGCAGCAGGGTGGTGCGCAGCGGTGCGTTGGTGGGCAGGGCGTAGGCGGGCCAGCGGGTGGTGAGCTGGATGAGGGTGGGCCGGGTGTCGGGCCAGTGCTGGTCGACACGGGTGGTGACCTTGTTCACCAGTGCTGCGGCGACGGTGTCGTCTAAGGTGGGGGTGGTGCGGATGTCGATGTTGAGGGTGCACAGGTCGGGGGTCACCGAGTAGCCCTGTCCGCCGTGGATGGCGGTGACGGTGACTTTGCCCGGCAGTGGGAACTCTTCGCTGGCGCTGTCAGGTAGTTCGGTCTCGGTGAGTTCGCGGATGAGGTGCGCGGCCTTGTCGATGGCGTTGGGGCTCGGCTTGCTCGCGCCGGAGTGCGAGGCGGTGCCGTGGACGTGCAGCTGAGCGCGGTGCACGCCGCGTCCGCCGATCACGAGCTTGTCCATGCCGGGGTAGCCGATCATCACCCCGGCGATGTCGTCGGGTGCGTCGGGGCCTTCGAAGTAGCGGGTGGCGCCACCGAAGCGGCCGGTGTGCTCGTCGAGGTCGAACAGCAGCACCACGCTGCCATGAAGTTGCTCGGTGCTGGTCGCGAGCCGGGTGGCGAGGTGGCAGAAGATCGCCACGGCGACCTTCGAGTCGGAGCTGCCGCGCCCCCACAGCCATCCGTCCTCGACGACACCCGAGGTGGGCGGATGGGTCCAGGCGGTCTCGTCGCCGAAGGGCGCGCTGTCCAGGCACGCGTCGAGCACCCATCGGGGGCCCGGGTGCTCACCGCGGATCTCCGTAGTGAGGCCGACGGTGACTCCGGTGCCGTCCCGTAGCAGCGTGGTGGCCAGACCGTGCTCCCGCATCCAACCTGAGAGCAGGTCGACGATGGGGTCGTAGGGGTCGATGTCAGCCCGGGTGGGGATGCGCACCAGCGCGCGGGTCAACTCGATGACGGCGTCGTGGTCCTCCTTGGCTGCGGCCAGCACACCGCCATAGTCGAGGACGTGCGGGCGCAAAGTCATGGCTGCTTTCCTTGGCCCGGATCACTGGCGGGGGTCCGGAGCACAGGTAGGGCCCGAATGGCCTGAACCGTCTCTACCCGGCGTGCGGCCGCGTAACACTGCCGGGCGTGGTCGATCAGGCGCTCAGCCGCCTTCGCGCCGAGCAGGATGCCAGAGTCGAACGCTTCGGCTGAGGTCAGGGAGGGAATCGGCACGACGGCGCTGTTCTCCGAGGCGCAGAAGAACCGCTCCGGTGTGCCCGGATCTTCCACCAACAGGCCGATGTGCAGCGTCTTGCCAAGGTTTCGATCAGCGGGGTCGCGCAGGTCAAGGAGCCGCAGCAGGTGGTCGGCAAGCACGCCGTGGCGGGGCGGACCGAACAGGATCCGGTAGTGCACGAGTTCGGGGTGCGCGGCGAGGGCGGCTTCGATGGCCGCCAGGTAGGCAGTGTCGCGAGAGCGAGATCCGGAGATGGCGAGATACCGTCGGGCGCCGTCGACGACTGTGGTCATGGCCTCACGCAGGTCGCGGTGGCCGACCAGCAGGGCGGGGGTTTCCTCGACGCTGGTCAACAGGGTGTCTTGGTGGGCGAAGAGCACCTCGGGTGGCTGGTCGTAGTAGTCGGAGAGAAGCTTTCGGTAGCGGATGCTGGTGATGTGGCGACCCAGCTCCCACCCCGACAGCATGCTCGGGGTCACTCCAGCTGAGCCGTCGACGGCGTGCTGGTCCAGGTCGGCGCACACGGCCTCCAATGTCGCGGGGATCGCCAGGCGAGCTTGACGCAACGGTGTGACGACCTGGGTGCTGGTGAGAACCTTGCCTCCTCGGGCCATCATCCCTCCGCCATGATAACGGCTAGTCGGCCGTCGCCGGGTGCCGCACGATCATCTCCCGCACGGTGTCGGTGCTGGTGAGTTTCTCACAGACTGCGAGCCAGGCCGGGTGCTTCGCCACCAAGATGTAGCCCTGGGGCGGGTGGAACGAGCCGAGCATGTCGGTCAGCTCGGCGGCCGTGAAGCCGGGGTACTCCCGCACCCGGGTGATGGGTATCGCGAACCCGTGCTCCAGATCGCGGAGATACTCGTAGACCGAAGCGCCGTTGCCGACTCGGGTCCGCTCGGCGATCTCGGCGATGCGCTGCGGGATGTCGACGATCGCCTCATCGAGGTCGATGACGGCGGTCAGGCGAGAAACCGGTGCGGTGAGGTAGACGTACCAGGTCGTCCGGCAGCCAGCGAGGTATCGGCGGCGGAACTCGTGCCGTTTGAGGCCACGCCACATCAGCTCGTAGTACTCGGCGTTGAGCGACATCACCACTGGTTCCGGCCGTGGAGTGAGTTCGGGGTTGCCGAAAAGGTCTTCCTGCACCAACGCTCTTCCTCTCTGCCGCCCTGGGTACCGCCAGGGTGATGACCAAACTGTAGCGACCGGCTGGGCGCGCGCTCGACGGGTGCGTCGGAAGTCTTGAGCGCGCCATCGGTTTTGTCATCGCAGGTGAGCAATAGATCGAAAACTGGTGAACAAGCCGGTGCGCAATCGGTGATCTGGTTTCTGTGGAAACGCCGGGTGACGCTTGCCATGCCAGAGGAGATCGGGCATGGAGGCGATTATGAAGATCGGTAAAAGTGATGCGGTGATCGGTTTTCCTCGCGAGTCCACACCGGGGGACCGGCGGACGCTGCTGACTCCCATGGTTGCGCGGGAGCTCGCCGAAGCCGGCTTCACCGCTATTGCGGAGCCAGGTGTGGCCACCGGAATCGGTTGCCCGGACGCGGTGCTGCGCAGTGATGGTGTCCGCTTCGCGGGCGCGAGCGTCGTGTGGTCTGCGCCCCTGGTCCTGCGCTACAAGTGCGCTGATCCCGAAGATCTGGCCCGCTTGACAGCACGCCAGGCAATCGGAGCGCTGTTCCACGCCGAAGGTGACCCGCACCTGCTCAGTGCGCTGACCGCCGCTGGAATCACCGCCTACAGCTATGAATTCCTTGCCGAGGGCGGCCGGTTTCCGCTCGGGAGGCCCGGTGGGCAGATCGCCGGAGTCCAGGCCGTGTTGATCGGCGCCCAAGCCCTACAGTCGGCCGCAGGCAGGGGTGTGCTGCTTGGTGACGTGCCCGGCGCGGAACCGGCGCGGGTGGTCGTGATCGGGTGCGGCAACGTCGGCTCGGCAGCCGCGACAACCGCGGCTGCTCTGGGTGCCACGGTGACCGTGCTGGCCCGGTCCGGCGCCTCCGCCGAATCCTATGAACGCCGGGCGCCCGACGGCGTGCGCGTGGGAGTCACTACACCAGAGATGCTGCGTTCCTGCCTCGTGCACGCGGACCTGGTGATCGGCGCGATTCTGGTGTCCACCTTCGACACCCCGCCCATGATCACCGAGAACGATCTGGCCGCGATGCAGGCCGGTGCGGTGATTGTCGATGCCACCTGCGGCTACGGCGAGGGTTATCTCCCCACCGCTGGGCCCGTGCAGTCGCCCGGTGACCCGCCTCACCTCGTATGCGATGTGCTGCACGTCAAGCTCGATACTCTTCCTGCCCTGGTGCCACGCTCCGCGAGCCAGGCATACACGGCGAACGCCGCGCCATACCTCCTTCGGTTGGCCCAGGTCGTCCTGCGCGGCGTTCATGACCCGGTGGTCTCCTCAGCGTGCATCGCCCGCGACGGAGCGCTCGTGCACCCGGTATGCCAGCGACACGCGGCATTCTTCGGAGTATCAGCGTGACCCACATCGTCGCGACCGCCGTGGTAGACGGCTACGAGGCGCAGGCCCGGTTCGCCCGCGCCGAAACCGACACGGTGCCCAGCCCCCCGCTCGGTGTCAGCCTGCATACCACAGCGGTCGAGCTGAGTTTGTTCTCCGCGAACGAACTGGTTGTGGCGTTCACGACTGCCGGATTCAGTCAAATTCGGTTCCTACCCGGCCACGGCGGACCATCCGAAATCCTCGGCCAGGCCGATAGTGGTGATCTTCGGTGACCGGTTCGCGTACCATCGCTGGCCCACAGGAGTATTGGGACCGGTACTACGCCCAGCAGTTCCGCTTCGGGCTCGGTACCGAAGACATCCTCGCCACTCTCACGCGTATCCCGCCCGTGGGCACGTGGGCTGATCTGGGGTCTGGATCGGAGTCGATGCTGTGGGCCATCGGCCTGCGCGCCCACCGACTGGTCGCCGTGGACGCTGATCCTCAGCGGTTGGCGATGCTGCGAGCGTTCACCAGCGCTGCGCAACCCCGGGGTGCGTACCGCACCGCGCTCGCGCTATGCGGGCGCACCGATCCTCACGACTTCGCGGTCCGCTGCCGGTCCCTGACCCAGACCGTGACGGCCGACTGCCTCACCGGCCACCCGCCCAGCAACCCGAGCCTGCCCACCGCCGGCTTCGAATTGGTCACCCAGTTCGGGCTACTCGGGCTGTGCCGGGATGCCGAGCACTTCACCGACTGCTTCACCGCGACACACCAACTCGTAGAACCCGATGGATGGGCGGCCGGGGCGAACTGGGTAGCCCGCAATCCCCACCAGCGAGTCGAGCTGACCAAGCAGCTCTACCAGGTTGCCGCCACTCACGCGGGGATCGATCTGCTGCTGGCCCACCGAGTGCCCATCACCGCCGACCGCGACTTCGCCGCTGTCTGGACCTACGTCGGAAGGAAACGTCGACATGAACCCCGTCGCGGTACCGCCCCCAGATGATTTGATCTTCGCGCCGGTCGGGATCGCCCACATCACCGACACCAATGCCGATCTCATCCGCGCGGCCGCTCGGGGCCGGCAGCGGCTTCGAATCACCACCGCCGCGCAACTCAACGGCACCCCGCATATCGGCACTGTCGTCACCGTGCTGACCGTTTTCGCTCTCACTGCGCACGCCGCCGACGCGCTCAACCTGCCTGCGACAGTCATTTTCGACGCCCTGGACAACGCCCCCGCCGAGCGCGTCGAGATTGACGGGCAGATCTACACACGGACGGTCTCTGATCTTATCGATTCCGGTCACCTCGATCGCGAGCAACGCGTCTCTGGCTTCGAACGTCTCCTGAGTTGGGCATCCCAGCGCTGTGACGTGCGGTATGAGTTCCGACCCTACGCCGTCTATCAAGGGCTGAGGCCGGTGCGAGAATGTATGCACTCTATCGCTTCCCGCCAAGATGAATTCGCTCCGATCGTTGCCCCCGCCGATGGCGTGCTCCGCATTCGGCCCCGTTGTCCCGAATGCCGTTTTATGGAGAAGTCAGGAACGAGCCTGCGGATCACCTCCGGAAGCGGCGAGGTTCGCCTCGATTCCCGCTGCCCTGTTCATGGCACGTACCGCGAGATCATCGATGTGGCGGGACCGGGCGGTTGGTACGACGCCAACACCCCGATCCGGTCTGTCCAGAAAGGTTACCTGCTCGCTGCCGAACGAGACCTCTACCAGGCATGCTCGGTCTCCATCGACGGCGCCGACTGGGGCGGCGCCTGGCACGCCCATGTTCTCGCCCCCGCGCTGGCGACCCTCGGCATCCCCGTCGGCCAGTGGCCGGTCAGCGTGTTCACCCCGATGGTCCTCGATCGCAGTGGCGGCAAGCTGTCCAAGACTCTCTACGTGCGTTACGGCCCCGCCTACGCCGACCTGCCCGAGGCATTCCTTAGCCTCGATGCCCTGCTCAACTGTCACGGTGATGACGCACTCGATGCCATCTGGGCCGAGGTGCGACGCTGGGCTGCCGAGCCCCGGCGGCTGCACCGCGCCTACACCGTTGACTATCTCGCAGCCCTGCTACCCGGGAGCCTGATACCGGCTCAAGCCCATCGCGTCAGCAGCGCTCGGGAGCACGTGTCATGATTTGCGTTGCTTACGACCTCACCGATTGCGCCACACCGAACCCAGAGCCCCGCCAACTCCTTAGCGCCATGCGTGCCGCGGTCAGGCGACTGGGCGCCACTGTCCTCGGCGAACTATCGGTCCTGTTCCAGCCCCACGGGACCACCTCCGTCCTGATTCTCGCCGAATCGCACCTCATTGTGTCCACCTGGCCCGAACACAAGCTTGCCCATATCGACCTGTTCACCTGCCGCGCTGACACCGACCCCGAACACGCCCTCGAACCCGTCATCGACGCTTTCGGCGATCCCGAGGTGCGTGGCCAGCGCGTCACGCGTGTGATGCCGTCTTCTCTCGCGGTAACGGAAGTCTCAAGGTGACGACGTTCCGGCCGGTGATGCGGGTGTATCTCGCGCAGGGATACACAATCCGCTGGCGCCGGGGCGACGCGGTGGCCTACGTGTTCGCGGACCGCGAATCCGGCGACGGTGAAGGCGTTGCCGGGGCGATCGACACCATCCCGGTTTCGAAGACTGGCTGGACGGATGCGTCCGAGGTCAGGGCCTTAGCCGACCGGTGGCGTCGCGAACGCGGCAGGGTCGCGAGGTGATCGATCCGGCTGATTTGTGCTTCTTCGATCAACCAGATCGAAACCTGGCGGTATCATCACCTTCCGGTCCATCGGTCGTGGAACCTTCCAGGATCGCAAGCCCGGTGGGCAGCCGGGCCGCAAGGGCTCGGGGTTGGCGCCGACAGTGCCGACTGCACGCTACTGGCGATCCGCGAGACCGGCGCACATTGATATCCACAGCCTGAACTAAGGCCGCCGTGCGGCTAACCGAGGAGGGGGCCACCCGGATGGCGACGGCGGTCCTGAACGTGGTGGGCACCCGAGCCAAGAGCACAGCGCACGGCGAGTAGATTCCCGGTCGGCCGCCGGTTCCACCGATTCTGGGCTAGGGCAGGGTCCAGGTGACGGGGTCGGTTCCTAGTTCGGTGAGCATGTGGTTGGCTCGGGTGAAGGGGCGGGAGCCGAAGAAGCCGCGATCGGCTGACATCGGCGACGGGTGGGCGGACTCGATGCACGGCACGTCGCCGAGGATCGGACGCAGCGTGCGCGCGTCCCGGCCCCACAGAATCGCGACCAGCGGTCGGGCTGGACGTGCCACCAGGGCGCGGATGGCCTGCTCGGTGACCTGCTCCCAGCCCTTGCCGCGGTGCGAGCCCGGGCGGCCGGGTTCCACCGTGAGCACCCTGTTGAGCAGCAGTACGCCAGCCGCCGCCCACGGGCTGAGATCTCCGCTGGACGGGGTGGGCAGCCCGAGGTCGTCGCTGTACTCCCGGAAGATGTTGGCCAGACTGCGCGGCACCGGTCGCACTCCCGGATCGACCGAGAAGGACAGCCCTACCGCGTGACCTGGGGTCGGGTAGGGGTCCTGGCCGACGATGAGCACCCGTACCTGGTCGAACGGTTGGGTGAAGGCTCGCAGGATGTTGGCCCCGGAGGGTAGGTAACGCCGCCCCTCGGCGACCTCGGCCCGAAGGAACTCACCGGCGGCGGCCACCTGAGGGGCCACCGGCTCCAACGCACCGGCCCAGCCGGTTTCCACGATCTCAGCGACAGCTGCTGGCATGGGCGGCAGCCTAGCGGGCAGCCTATCTGGCAGCCTGCGGCTGCCCTGTGAGTGGCGATGCGAGTCATGACTCGCATCGCCACTCACGAGAAGTGCTCCCACCCCCCTGGGAGCACTTCATCCCCGTCAACGGTCACACCACGCCCTTCCCGCACCACGCCGAGCGACGCCCACCCGGCGGGCAGCGCGACACCAGCGGGGAAACACGCCAGCAAGGCGTGGTCCTCTCCCCCGGTGAGCACCCAGTGCCGCGCGTCGGCGCCCAACGCTGCGGCCACCTCGACCAGCGTGGCGGCGACCGGCAGCGCCGCCGAGTCGATGTCGATGCCGACGCCGGAGGCATCGGCGAGGTGCCCGGCATCGGCGAGCAAGCCGTCCGAGACATCGATCATCGCCGTGGCGCCCGCCTCGGCAGCCTGCGGGCCGGCGCCGTACGGCGGTTCCGGCACTCGGTGGGCATCCACCACCGCCGGCGGAGATCGCAAACCCCGGCGAAGCACGGCAAGACCCGCAGCGGACCAGCCCAGCCTGCCGCACAGCCCGAGCACGTCCCCGGGCCGGGCACCGGATCTGGTGACCGGCGCCCGGCCTCGCAGGTCACCCAGCGCGGTCACCGACACCACGAGCGCGCCACAGCTGACCACGTCGCCGCCGACGATGCCGGCACCGGCCCGCTCGGCCTCCTCCCACATCCCGGAAGCCAGGTCATCCACAGTGGACACCGGGGTGTGTCCGGGCAGAGCCAGCCCGACGACCAGCGCGGTGGGCACCGCACCCATGGCCGCCACGTCGGCCAGGTTGGCGGCCACCGCCTTGCGCCCGACCTGGTGCGGCGTGGACCAGTCCAGCCGGAAATGCACCCCCTCGACGAGCACGTCGGTGCTCACCACAACCCGGCCGTCCTCGGCGACCAGCACCGCAGCGTCGTCCCCCGGGCCGAGCACGGTACCCGCCGGCAGCCGCCGGCCCGCGGTGATCCGGGCGATGAGCCCGAATTCCCCCAGCTCGGCGACCGAGCCCGGGCCGGGCGGCGGCGGGTCGAGCGGGGCACCACCGGCAGCGCCCACGCCGCACACCTCCAATCCAGGCGGTAGGTTTCGTTCTTACCCCGATGGAGCCGACGAGACGAAGGGCCACGCCGTGGTTCAGGCATACATCCTCATCCAGACCGAGGTCGGCAAGGCCGCCGCGGTGGTCGCGGCGGTGTCGCTCCTGCCCGGCGTCGCGAGCGCGGAGGACGTCACCGGCCCCTACGACGTGATCGTGCGGGCGGAGGCCGCCGACGTGGACCAGTTGGGCCAGCTCGTGGTGGCCAGGGTGCAGACGGTGGAGGGCATCACCCGCACGCTGACCTGCCCCGTCGTGCACCTGTCCTGACGGCGCGGCGAGCATGTCCTCCGCCATCGCCGCGCAGCCGGCCGCCACCCCGCGTTGGCCGCTCGGGATCGCCCTGGCCCTGGCGGTGGCGCTGGTGGTGGGGGTGCTCATCGCCGCCGCGATGGTGCGCGGCCAGGCTCTGGGTGCACTGAGATTAGCCGCCGTCCCCGCTCCCTCGGCCGGTTCTTCCGCCTGCGCGCGGCTGCTGGGCGCCCTGCCCGAGAAGCTGGACGGGGGCGAGCTGGGTGCCTTGGAACGCCGCCGTCTTGCCGCCCCGGTCCCCCAGGGCGCGGCCGGTTGGGGTGAGCCGCCGGTGGTGCTGCGCTGCGGGCTCGACCGGCCTACCGAGCTCACCGCGACCTCACGACTGCTGGACGTCTCCGGAGTGCAATTCCTCGAGATCGTCAACCTTGGCACCAGCACGTGGGTCGCGGTGGACCGAGGGGTCTACGTCGTGGTCGCCCTGCCACCCACGAGCGGCAGCGGACCGCTACAGCAGGTCGCCGCCGCGATCGCGAGCACCCTGGCGCAGCGCGAGGTGGACGTCCCGCGCTGATCGCGCTACATCCGGTGCAACCCGGTCAGCACCCGCTCCATCGTCGAGAGGTCCGGCGCGCTCCCCAGTCCCATGGGGTTGCGGTGCACGTGCACCAAACCTATGTCGATCATATCGGCGAGCAGCACCCGGGCCACCCCCAGCGGCAGCGTGAGCAGGACCGCAACCTCGGCGACCGAGCGAATGTCGACACACAGCTCAGCGATCGCGGCGTGCTCGACGGAACAGATCGCGCGCACGTCTCGACCCACGTCGCTGGTGGACACCAGCGTCTCAACAGCGAGGTCGGCCACCGGCCGGGTACGCCCTCGGGTCCAGGTGTAGGGACGGACGGCCAACCGGAAGTCCTCCGGCCCGTCCCATTCCTCAACCGCCCACTCGTCGACGACGTGATCGTCTAGTCGCGCGTGCCGAGCCCGATAACCATCCTGGCTCGAACCGTTGCTTCCGCATGCGAGGAACAATCGAGATACCTCCACGCCCGGCGTCGGAACCCCACGGACCCCATCTGCCTTAACTAGTCGTTCATGACTAGGTCGCTGGGGTTCACCCGATCGGCTCAGCGCAGTCCGGTGCCGCGGGCAACCGCAGTGTCTATCAATATGGACAGCAGGCCGGGATAGTCCACACCGGTCACCGCCCACATCCGGGGGTACATCGAGATCGGCGTGAAGCCGGGCATCGTGTTGATCTCGTTGACGGTCAGCGTACCGTCGGGTCCGACGAAGAAGTCGACCCGGGCGAGGCCCTGACAATCCAGCGAGCGGAACGCCGCAACGGCCATCGACCGCAGCTCGGCGGTGACGTCATCGTCGAGCTTGGCGGGGATGTCGAACTCGCACGCGTCGTCGAGGTACTTGGCGTCGAAGTCATACCACCCCCCGCCCTCCCGCGCCACCACACGGATCTCCGCGGGCAGCGACGCCTCGATCCGGCCGTCGGGGAACTCCAGCACGCCGCACTCGACCTCGCGACCGATCACCGCCGCCTCGACGAGCACCTTGGGATCACAGGAGCGAGCGGTGGCGATCGCCGAGGGCAGCGCGGACCAGTCCGCCACCTTGGTGATGCCCATCGATGAGCCCGCTCTCGCCGGTTTGACGAAGACCGGCAGGCCCAGCCGCGCGCGCTGCACCGCGGTGAGGGTAGCGTCATCGCCGCGCAGCACCACCGTGTCGGTGACCGGCAGACCCGCGGCGCGCAACAGCGTGCGGGCGAACTCCTTGTCCATCGCCGTGGCGCTGGCCAACACCCCGGAGCCGACATAGGGCAGGTCGGCCAGCTCCAGCAGCCCCTGAATCGTGCCGTCCTCACCACAAGCCCCGTGCAGCACCGGGAACACCACATCCACACCGGAGAAGACCTCGCCGGACCGTTCGCCCGCGATGCGCACCAGCCCGCGCCTGGTCGGGTCACCGAGCAGGGCAAGGGGCACCGCAGTGCCGTTTACGGCAGGCAGCGTTCGGTCCCGGATCGCCAGCTCGGCCGGCTCGCCGGTGCCCAGCACCCAGGCGCCGTCGGGGCAGATGCCGACCGGGATGACCTCGAATCGGGTCCGGTCGAGGTGGGTGAGCACACTTCCCGCCGACACGCAGGAGATCGCGTGCTCACTACTGCGGCCACCGAAGACAACGGCAACCCGCACCCTGCCACCCAGCATGCGGGCACCCTACCGTTCGATGAAGCGTGTGAGAACGTGCTCATCGAGCCACCGCCTCGCGGTGGTGGCGTTGAGTCATGATCGACTCTTCTCGCGGCGATGCGGTTGCCGGTCGTGCGAGCACGACCGGTCTTACACCGCTTCCGTCGAGCAGCTCCCGGCGCGACTCGCCGGTGTCGGTCGCCAGCGCGGCCAGGTTGCGTGCGGCGTTGTGGTCGCGATCGAGGACCAGGCCGCACGAGGTGCACCCGTAGGTTCGTTCCGAGAGGGCGAGTTTGGTTCTCACTGAGCCGCATCCAGAACAGGTTTTGCTCGACGGTGTCCACCGATTGACCACCACGAGCCGGACACCGGCGGGTGCCGATTTGTACTCCAACTGGCGGCGCAGCTCCGCCCACGACGCCCCGGCGATGTGCCGGGCCAGGCGGCGATTGCGCAGCATGTTGGCCACCGCCAGGTCTTCGATGCCGATGACGTCGAACCCGGCGACCAGGCGAGTGGTGAGTTTGTGCAGGTGGTCGCGGCGCTGCGCGGCGATCTGGGTGTGGATGCGGTCGGCGCGGCGGCGGGCCTTGCGCCACCGGTTCGACGGCTCGGTGCGGGTGCGCCGGTCCGGACCGCGACGACGGGCGCACGCCCGCTGTGAGCGCCGCAGACATCGCAGTCGCGCATCCAGGTGCCGCGGGTTGGGCACATGCTCGCCAGTGGACAGCACGGCCAGGTCGGCGATGCCGAGGTCGACGCCGACAACCCGGTCACCGTCACGCGGTGGCGGTGCGGGGTCGGGCAGTTCGACGGCGACCCTGACGTGCCAGCGCCCCGCTGCCACGACAGGGTCGCCGACCGGATGCGCGCGGTCCCGGCGTCGACCTTGCGAGCCAGGGTTCGGGTGGACTCATGGGTGCGGACCGCGCCGATGACCGGCAGCCGGATGTGGCGGCGGTCCGAGCCGAGTCCGACCGCGCCGGTGGTGAACCGGCAGCTGGGGCGACTGCGGTGTTTCGATGTGAACCGGGGCATCCGGGCCCGGCCCGCCTTGCGGTTGCCCAGCGCGGCGGCCAGATTCGCGCACCCCGACGCGTAGGCCTCCTTCGAGTTCTCCGCCCACCACGGCGCCACCTCACCTTTGACCGCGTTCCACGCCCTGCGTAGCCCGTAGGCCGAGGTGTCGACCCATGGGGTGAGCTGGTCACCGGTCAGGCCGTAGGTCTGCTCGGCGGCGCGCTGCGCCCAGTTCGCGCGGACGTGGGCCAACGCCCAGTTGTAGGCGACCCGCTGCGCGCCACAATGACTGCGGAACGCCTCGACCTGCGCGTCGGTCGGATCGAGTGCGAACAGGTAGGCGCGGATCACGATCCACCCTCGGGATCAGCAGCCGCCCCAATATCGAACATATGTTCTATTGTATCGTCCGGGGTCGCCGCCGGCAACGTCCCTTGTGCCACCAGCCCAGGGCGGCCCAGTACAAGATGTCCCGCTCCGGGCACGCCCCAGAGCTTCACCTGTGCAAAATCACACGAAACAGCCTGTTAATACATTCTTCTGCGAACAGTCGACAACCCCGGTGTAGACGTGCACGCTGACTGCGGGAACAGGGGCGGTGTTGGTCAGTTGGTGGGTGTAGTGGGGGCCGAAGGCGCGGCAGTGGCCGGCGGGTAGTTCTCGGGTGACCACCGGGCGGTCCGGGTGGGCGGCGAGCACCCGTTCGGTCAGCGTGCCGGCCGCGATCGCGAAGGCGCCCGACACGGGGCCGTGGTCGTGCGGGTCGGTGCCCTGGCCGGGCAACCAGGACAGCAGCCACACCTCATGCTGTTCGGTTCGTTCGAGCAGCCGGTACCAGCGGGTGTCGGTGCGGTAGTCCACCAGGCAGCGCCACCGCTCGGGGTGCGCGGCCAGGGACATGGCGAGGCTTGTCGGGCCACCGGGACGAGCCATGTCGGGAGCCGGGACGGTGAGGTAGGGCACGGCGTACACGGGGGGTTCCTCCGCGAGATCGGTGAACCGACCGCGCGGCGACCACCACCCGGGCAGGGCGGGGCGGGGCCTCAAGGAAACGCGGTCAGCGGGGCAGGGGGCTCACCGCGCGGGACAGAGCGCACTCGCCACCCGGCGCAGATCCACCGGGGACCGCCGGACAAAGGCGACAGTGCTGCTCACAACGGATAATAGAACCAGCAGATACCCGTCGCGGTCAAGTCTCGTCGAGGGCCTGGCGCAGATCGGCGAGCAGCTCCTCGGGATCCTCCACGCCGACGGACAGCCGCACCTGGCCCAGCGCGATCCCGGCTGCCGCGAGTGCGGTGTCGTCGAGTTGGCGGTGAGTGGTCGACGCCGTATGGCTGACCTTGGAGTGCACGCTACCCAGCGAAGAGGCGATCTGTACGGTGCGCAGCGCGTCGCAGAAGGCCATCCCCCCAGACCGTCCGCCGTGGACGTCCACCGTGATCAGGCTGCCGAACAGCCCATCCCGGAACTGCCGGGAAGCGACGGCGTGCTGTGGGTGCGAAGCCAGCCCCGGATAGCGCACCCGCGCCACCGCAGGATGCCCGGCGAGCTTCTCGGCCAACACAGCCGCGGTCGCGCTCTGCCGCCACACCCGCAGCGCCAGCGTCTCCAGCCCCCGGTGCAGCAGGAACGCCTCGTCCGGGGCCAGGCACCCGCCGAGGTCGATCCGTGCCTCCCGAACCGGCCCGAGGTGCTCTCGCCGGCCGACCGCCACCCCGCCGGTGACGTCGGCGTGCCCGCCGAGGAACTTGGTCGCCGAGTGCAGCACCAGATCCGCACCCTGCTCCAGTGGGCGGCAGATGACGGGGGTGGCGAACGTGGAGTCCACCACCAACCTGCTGCCCGTTCCGTGCGCGAGTTCGGCGAGCGCGAGCAGGTCGGGCACCGACAGGGTGGGGTTGGCGATGGTCTCGGCGTAGATCATCGCCGTGCGCGGGGTGATGGCGGCCCGGACGGCGACGAGGTCGGTGACGTCGACCAGTACGGGGTGTATCCCCCACCGGGGTAGCCACCTGGTGAACAGCGACCAGGTGCCGCCGTAGCAGTCCACCGGACCGATCACCTCCGCACCCGCCGTGAGGTGCCCGAGCAACGTGGCGGAGATGGCGGCCATGCCCGAGGCGAACGGCTCCGCGCCGACGTCGTCGGAGCCCGGCGCCTCCAGCGCCGCGACCGCCGCGGCGAACGCGACCGAGGTGGGGTTGTCGATCCGCGAATAGGAGTACCCGGCGATCCGACCGCCGAGTACCTCCGCGTAGTCGTGCGCGTTGTCGAAGGCGAAGGCTGCGGACCGCACCACGGGCAGCCCGAGAGGACGCGACATACCCACAACGCTACCGAATGTAGCGCGTTCGGTATGGGTGGCGAGGCCGAGAATACTTGACGTAAGCGAGACTGTCCGGGTGTCCTCAGGCAAGGAGAGTGGCCATGAGCCGACGCGCTGGACCATCCACGGTGAACGGCTGGTGGATGACACCCGGCGGGTGCGGTTGAGCATCGCACAAGTAGAGCTGCCCGACGGGGTGCATTTCGAGCAGTACGTGTTGCGAATGGGCAAGGCCGCGATGACGGTGCTGCTCGACGATGCCCGGCAGCGGGTGCTGATGATCTGGCGGCACCGGTTCATCCCGGACTGCTGGACCTGGGAGCTGCCCGGCGGGTATGTCGACCCCGATGAGGATCCAGCGGAAACAGCGGCCCGTGAGGTCGAAGAGGAGACCGGATGGCGGCCCCGCAGCATAAGGCCGCTGACCCGGTTTCAGCCGTTAGCCGGTACCGCCGACTTCGAGAATCTGATCTTCCTGAGTGAAGGTGCCGAGAACACTGGGGCGCCCGCCGATATCAACGAGGCCGCCCGTGTCGAGTGGATCACGCTGGATTCGATTCCCGACCGCATCGCCCGCGGCGAGATCATCGGGGCCGGTGCCCAGCTCGGGCTGCTGCACGTCCTCGCGTTCCACCGCGGCCACGCTCACTGATCCAGTACGCCCGCGGCCCTCATCTGTTCTTCGAGCATCCGCGCCGCGGACTCGGCGCGGAATGGCGCGAGACTGCGAGACAGGTCGGCCAGGTGGGCGGTGGTCCGCGCCGACCGTACATCTCGGGCGACGCGCAGCGCTGCCAAGCCGGTCTCGCAGGCTTCCTCGACCTTCCGTTGGTCCGCCTGGGTGCAGGCCAGGAGTGTCAGCCGGAACACCTTGGCCCGGTCGTAGCCGTCGATCATCTCCAATGAGCGTCGCGCGAACCGTTCGGCCTCAACCGGGAGCCCGAGGTCGCGCAGGCAGCGCCCAAACTTCGACGCCAGGTAGGCGTCGTCGAAGTAGGCAAGCCATTCCGGGCGATGCTGGCCTTCTGCGGCTGCGAAGGCCCGCTCCGACTCATGCAGGGCAGCCAGGCACCCGTTCGCGTCCTTCGCCAGCGCGAGCCCGTGTGCTTCCATCACGGCCGACTCAGCGACCAGCGCCGGAACGCCTGTTTGCTTGCCGTTATCCTTGGCAGCTCGTGCCAGATCGACGGCCAGCGCCGGGGAATGCTGGAATGCGACGACCTGATGACTCATCCCGGCCAGCATCTCCCCCGCCAGCGCATCGTCACCGATATCATGACAAAGGCGCATCGCGTGCTGCAGATGGCGATGACCGGAATGGACGTCACCCACGTCGTAGGCGATCCACCCCGCTAACTGGAAAAGTTCAGCTACCGCCGCATACAGGTTGCGGTGTACGTCGTCGCGGTATCGACCCGCATGCAACAAAGGGAGCGCGTCGGAGGCCAGGTAGTTGGTGACAGCCGAGCGGGCGTGCCCCCCACCGAATCGGTTGTCCAGCTTGCGGAAGGTCTGCGTCATCTCCCGGATGATCCGCACGTCGGTCATGCCTACGGCTCGGGTGTTTGACCGTGATGGGGGCTGCGCGCTGAACCAGCCGAACGCCGAGCCGCCGGCCGATGCCGCACCGGCCTTCGCCACTTGCAGCAGTTGCCGCCGTTTCACGGCCTCGCCTCCTGCCTCGGACTCGTGGTCCAGGCTATCGGCATCTCGGGCGCCGGGACGGGCGTCTCCGCAGCGTGGTTGCGGCGAGAGCTGGAACCACAGGTAGCGCTCAGGGATGTGCAGAGCGCGAGCCCACTGGTCGAGCTTGTTCAGGTCGTGGGTGGGTTGCGCGGTGCGTTCCAGGCGGCTGATCTGGCCCTGCGTCAGGCCGAGCCAGCGGCCGACCGTCGCCTGGGTGAGCACCGGCCGGTGCTCGTGGCGGTAGGCGGAGAGCACCTGACCGAAGTGCCGGGCCCTCAGCGCGTCGCGGAGCGCCGCGCGCTGCCAGAAGCCGTCGGGCTTGGTAGGGGCACCGGAGGCCGGACCCTCACGGCGGGAGCACGGGCTGCACAGCCGCGAGCGGTTGTCCCGCGCCAACGGTGTCCCGCATCCCGGACAGCACCGCTGCTCACCCTGCACGCCCACCACTACCCACCCCCCGTGTCCGTCGGGCCGCATCGTAGCCCGCCTCCGCACTGCTGACGTGGGGTGATGCATGGTCTGGGTATTTCAGTCAGTCCTGTCGTTTTCCAGATCAGTCTCCACCGGAAACGTGGTCACCCAGACACGAGGGAGGACGACGTGAGGGAACACGACCCGCACCAGTGGCTCGGGCCGCTGACCGCCGTGATGATCCGTGGCCACACGGAACTACGCGTGCGCGTTGACGAGGACATGGCGTGCGTGGTGGTCACAATGGACGGCACACCGTGCACGGTACTGTTAGGCGTGACCACGGCCGGTGCCGAGAACCTGTACGCAGCGATCGCCACCGGCCTGGCCGACCTGACGTCCCGTCGACAGTCACACACCGGGGATAAGACCGTGGCAGGGACCGATGGCTGACAACGACCGTAACAGATTCGAGTATTACCGTGAGACCGTGTATGCACGACTGCGGCGATACACCTCCGCGCTCGAGAACCCGGATGACCGGGTGATCGCGGTCGTCGCTCGCACCGAGCTGCTCCGCTATGTGCGGTACTGGGTCGCCCTGCTCGCCGAGCACGAGCCGACGCCCAGCGGAAAATGCCCCACCTGCTCCCGCTGGTGGCACACAGTCCCCGCGCCGTGCGCCACCTGGAAATGGGCCGACGGATTCCTCACCGTCACACCAGCACGAGCCACCGTACCACCGAGCCGAATCCGCAAAACGGCGACCAGCGGCGACGATCAGACTCGGTCGGCTGCAACGTGACCACGACACCGTAACAGCCGACCGCACGGTCGGCAGGGTGACTACGGCACGCGCCCCGACGCTATAACACCGCATCCACCCTGCCGGCCATCCAACCGACCCCAGCGTGAGGGTCACGACGCGAACACGGTACGCCCGATCGGAGCCACGCTGCGGGACAAGAAATCAATCTATTCGGGTTGGCGCGGCACCACGTCAGGCGACAGCCACGGCGGTTTCCAATCTAGGCGCTCGCAGATTTCCGCAAAGGAAGGATCGGTCACGTCCGGGATCTCGTAAATGTCCGTGATCTTCATCCCGAGGAGATGCTCTCGCCGCACTGTGGTATCCGGGTAGCCCATATCTTTCCGCGCCTCCACCATGAAGTCGCCGTACAGCCTCATCAGGACGCCTGACAGCGGGTTGCGGTACGCCGCCTGCATAAAATTGTGAAACGTTTGAACAGCGCCGTCGGAGCCGTAGATACCGATCCACGTGGAAAAATCTCTGAACCTCTCGGCGGCTTGCGCTTGCCCGGACACCGCCTCCACTTGTTCGGCGGCCTCCCGTTTCTGCGTCAGATCGCGTAGATAATTGATCATCGGCTCGTAGACTTGGTACTTCCGGTCAGAGATACGGCTTTCCAGGTCGCGGGCCCGCTGGACGGCTGCGTCGTCCCTGCGCGTCCTCCGGGCGAACACGCCAGCAGCTACGGCGGCACCGACCGATGCGAGTGCGGGGATACCCGCGACGAGCAGGGTCACCCAAGTGCTCTGCGACGGCATGGCAAGACACTACGGGTTCAAATACAAGTACCAGCGCGACGGCGGATGAGTCGGCACCCGATGCTCTCGGTGTTAGCACGGGGTGTGACGGCGGAGTCGGGCTGAGTTCCTGTCGCGCGGCGTGGCGTCGCCGGACGGGCTGCGTGGATCTATAGCCTTGACGGTATGACGGTAGGGTACCGTCGAACTGAAACCGGAGGTCCGTTACCGGCTGGAAGGCCTGTCGACGCCACGGTCGCGTTCTCCGTCGGACTGGCGCTACGGCGGTCGTCGATCTTACGGATGACTGGGGCATGATGGTTCTCATGGCACTGGCAAACCTTGAGGATGCAGGCGGTTTCCTGCGCGACTTCGCGACGCGCCACGGGATCCGGAGTCTGGCGTTGTTCGGCTCGGTGCTACGGGGAGAGGACACCCCAGACAGTGACATCGACCTGCTCGTGGAGTTCGCGCAGGGCCGGACACCTGGCCTGCTCAGCATGGCGGAGCTGGAGCTGGAGCTCGGCGCCGTCCTCGGGCGGGAGGTGGAGCTGCGGACCTACGAGGACCTCAGCAGATACTTCCGGGACGACGTCCGGGCACAGGCGCGCGTGCTTTATGCCGCCTGACGACACGGTCCGAGTTCGCCATCTCGTGGAAGCGGCGAGCAAGGCGGTGTCCTACACGGCGGGTCGGAGCCGTGATGATCTCGATGATGACGAGCTGTTGCGCCTCGCCCTCACGAAGCTCGTGGAGATCGTCGGCGAAGCGGCGAAGCACGTCAGCAACGACCTGCGCGAATCCCATCCCGAGGTGCCCTGGTCGGCGGCTGCGCGCATGCGAGACCGGCTCGTCCACCACTACTCGACATCAACCTGGACGTGCTCTGGAGCACGGTGACCGAGGATCTCCCCCGGCTATTGGCAATTCTGCCGGACGATCTCGTTCCCGACAACTCAGCTCCGACGGCCCGAGATCAACACCGCATCGACGAGCATTAGCCGAAGCGAGTGCTCACGCACGTGCTTGAGCCCCGTCAGCAGGTGCATCCCCACGCCAGACCCGTGTCGGCGCTGTCCGTGAACTCGACCCCACGGACGTTTTCGGGCCGGTTGAGGTCCGTCTCGTCGAGTTCACAGCGGTGAGCCTCGCCCGCGAGTGAGGTCCCGTTTGGGCGCGCGGCGTGGGGTTGGTTGTGGAGTGGGGTGGTCGCGGGACATGGTGGAGGATCACGCACTGCGACTGTCGTGCTAGCCGCAGGTCACAGCTGTTCTCGGGACTTTGCCGGGGCCCTGAGAGCTGGAACCAGAGGTAGCGCTCAGGACCGCACGGTCGGCCTCATCAGGACAGCCGGCGGCGTAGACACGTGTAGCCGTCCCTTGTGGGGGTAATCGCAATCCCCTGGTCGACCTCCGGACTTCTCCTATTCATCTTTGACGGTGTCCTTGACACCACATCCGGCACAACAGTACCGTCCGTTTTCCACGGCAGCCGTTGAATACGTTCGGCGGCGACACAAACAGCATTAAGCGACCGCTGGTCGGCTAACCTCGACAGGAACTCCCATGACATTGTATGGTGTTGATATCCACCCGAGATACCAAGCCGGGATATCCATAGAGCAGATCCGGGCCGAGGGATTCGAATTCATGGCATGCAAAGTCAGCGAAGGTACCACGGTCTACGATTCGCAAGACTGGTTGCGACGTGGGAGAAAATGTGGACTCCTGTGTCTTGGATACCACTATCTCAGTGCGGGTAACGAAGACGCGCAAGCGCGGGTGTTCGCTGGCCAGCTCACCCAAGCTGGGGTCCCGGGAATGCTCGACGTCGAGGACGGATCCGGGAACATCGGTAACGTTCGGTCATTCCTCGACGCCTGCCGGGTTCACCACGCCGACGTCCGGCTGCTCTATCTACCCCACTGGTACTGGCATGATCACATGGGGTCACCTGACCTGAGTGGCCTACCGCCACTCTGGGCGTCCAGCTACGTCGCGGGTGGCGGCCACGCATCCACCCTGTACGAGAACGTGAACGACTCTCGATGGGCCGGGTACGGTGGCCTCGACGTTGCGGTCCTCCAGTTCACCGACGAAGCGGATGTGGCCGGGTATCACGTTGACGCTGACGCCTACCGGGGCAGCCGCCAACAGCTCGCAGCACTCCTGGCGGCTCCGCTCACACCAACCGGCCGGAATTCAATACCGGCGATGGAATACGGCCAGACCAGCGACGCCATCCGCCACCTACAAGACTGGCTCAACCAGACATTCCCCGCCTATTCACACATCGACCCGGTCAGCGGTTATTACGGCGACCAGACGACACAGGTGGTCGCCGAGTTCCAACGCCGCGTAGGCATCATCGGCGGCGACGGGCGCAATTGTGGCCCGCAGACCCGTGGGGAGCTTTCCAAGCTCGGATTCAGCGGGTAGACGGACCCACATCGTTATTCCGGTCCGTGAGCGCGGCCAAGAAGTTCACCGGCCATCTCCCGGGGTGACTGGCCATCACAACAGACTCGGCGCACGCTGTCGGCGATGGGCACCTCGATGTCGCAGCGCGCGGCCAGGCCCTGGATCGACGAGCAGGACTTGACGCCCTCGGCCACCTGACCGTGGGTGGCCCGCTGGGCTTGCTCGAGGGTGTCTCCCAGCCCGAGCCGGTAGCCGAAGGAACGGTTACGGGACAGCGGTGACGCGCAGGTGGCCACCAGGTCGCCGAGGCCGGCCAACCCCGCGAAGGTCATCGGGTCGGCACCCAGCGCCGCACCCAGCCGGGCCATCTCGGCCAATCCCCGAGTGATCAGCGTCGCAAGGGTGTTGTTCCCATATCCCAATCCGGCAGCCACCCCGCAGGCCAGCGCGATGACGTTCTTGCATGCACCAGCGAGCTCGCAGCCGATCACGTCGGTATTGGTGTACGGCCGGAAGTAACCGGTCCCGCAGGCGTGCTGCACCGCGACGGCACGATCGTGGTCGGTGCAGGCGACCACGCTCGCGGTGGGCTGCTCGGCGGCGATCTCGCGAGCCAGGTTGGGGCCGGACACCACCACCACCTGATCGCGGGTGACGGCGGTGACATCCACCACGACCTCACTCATCCGCTTGAGACTGCCCAGTTCGACGCCCTTGGCCAGGCTCACCACGGTGGCCTCCGGTGGGATGGACCTGTGCCACTCACGCAGGTTGCCGCGCAGCGTCTGGCTGGGGAGGGCGAGTACCACCGCATCCACTCCGTCCAGCGCCGCCGCCGCGCACGCGGTGGCCCGTAAAGAAGCCGGAAGCGTCACCCCCGGCAGGTAGTCCGGGTTGATGTGCCGGTGAGCGACCGCGTCGGCCACCTCAGGCCGACGCGCCCAGAGCACGACGTCCCGGCCGGCGTCAACGAGCACCTTGGCGAACGTGGTGCCCCAGGTACCCGCGCCCATCACCGCGATTCGCTGCACCACCAGGGTCATCACACCCGCCATCTGGCGAAGTCTTCCCTGCCGCCGGATCAACAGGTCCAGCGGCCGCCGACGCGGGAGGATGGGGGCGTGCAGGTGGACCTGCTCGTCCCGGTGAAACCGCTCACCAGGGCCAAGACCCGGCTGCGGGGCGCGGCCGATGGCGGGGCGGGTGCCGCCGAGGCGCACGCCCGGCTGGTCCTCGCGCTGGCCCGGGACACTTTCGCGGCCGCGGCCGGTGCTGCTGTGGTCCGCCGGGCGGTCGCGATCTGCTCCGACGAACAGGTGCGCACTGCGCTCGCGGGCGACGGGGTACAGGTGATCCCCGACGAGCCGGCCGCCGGCCTCAACCCGGCCCTGCGGTACGGGGAAGCCGTGCTCCGCTCGGCGGACCCCACGACGACGATCGGTGTCCTGCAGGCCGACCTGCCGGCGCTGCGCCCTCGGGAGCTGGACCGCGCCGTCCGCCACGGGCTGGCCACCGGCGGCCGGACGTTCTGTGCCGATCGAGCGGGCACCGGGACGACTCTGTTGCTCGCCGCCCCGGGATGGCTCTTGGAGCCCCGCTTCGGAGCCGGCTCGGCGGCGGCACACCGGGCCACCGGAGCTCGGGAACTCTCCGGTTTCTGGCCGGGACTGCGGTGCGATGTCGACACCGCAGCCGATCTGGCCGTCGCGGGCGGCCTGGGCCTCGGTCGGTTCACCCGCGCCGCGCTGGCCCGGCCCGGGTTCGACGCTGTCACCACAGACGACGCTGTCACCACAGAGTAACCGACTGCTCACGTGGCGGGCCGTACGATATACGGAACAATGGCGGTGTGAGCCAACACGACGGGGGCACCGCCGGCACGCCGACGGCTAGTGACATATCGCCCGAAATGGTACCGCCCGCTCCCCCAGCGGCGACGCCGGTGCCGTCGGCCACTGATCTGCCTGATGACCGCTACCTCAACCGGGAACTGTCCTGGCTGGATTTCACCGCCAGGGTGCTCGCGCTCGCCGAGGACACCAACCAGCCGCTGCTGGAGCGGGCCAAGTTCCTAGCGATCTTCGCGTCGAACCAGGACGAGTTCTCCATGGTGCGGGTCGCCGGGCTCAAGCGCCGCGAGGAGGCCGGGCTGGCCATGCGCAGCGCGGATGGACTGTCCCCTCGGGAGCAGCTGGCCCAGATCGCGATACGCAGCCGAGAGCTCGCCGAGCGCCAAGCCCGGATCTACCTCGACTCGGTCCGTCCGGAACTGGAGAAGCACGAGATCACCTTCGTCACCTGGCCCGACCTCGACGATCAGCAACGGCTGCGGCTGTCGGGGTACTTCACCGACCAGATCTTCCCGGTGCTCACCCCGTTGGCGGTGGACCCCGCGCACCCGTTCCCCTCCATCTCCAACCTGTCGTTGAACCTGGCCGTGATGGTGCGTGATCCGGACAGTCACAACGAGCGATTCGCCCGGGTCAAGGTGCCCGACAACGTGCCACGCCTGGTCCGGGTGGACTGCGACCAGGACTGTCGCGGGTCGCCACCCGCCACGTTCCTGCCGCTGGAGGAGCTGATCGGGGTCCATCTCGGTGAGCTGTTCGCGGGCATGGAGGTGGTCGACTGGCACATCTTCCGGGTCACCCGCAACGCCGACTTCGAGGTCGAGGAGGACCGGGACGAGGACCTGCTGCAAGCTATGGAGCGGGAGCTGGCGCGACGCCGCTTCGGGCCACCGGTGCGCCTGGAGGTGGCCGAGAAGATGAGCGAGCGCGTGCTGGAGCTGCTGCTGCGCGAGCTCGACGTCGATCCGCACGATGTGGTCAAGGTACCCGGCATGCTGGATCTGTCCTGCCTGTGGCAGCTCCATTCGCTGCCCGCCCCGGAGCTGAAGGACGATGCGTTCGTCCCCGCGACGCACCCGGCCTTCGGTGAGGGTGAGCGGACCAAGGACGTGTTCGCCGCCCTGTGCGACGGTGACGTGCTGGTGCACCACCCCTACGACTCGTTCTCCACCAGCGTGCAGCGTTTCATCGAACAGGCCGCCGGGGACCCGCAGGTACTGGCGATCAAGCAGACGCTCTACCGGACCTCCGGTGACTCCCCTATCGTCGACGCACTGATCGATGCCGCCGAGACGGGTAAGCAGGTCGTCGCGCTGGTGGAGATCAAAGCGCGGTTCGACGAGCAGGCCAACATCAAGTGGGCCAGAGCGCTGGACCGCGCCGGGGTGCACGTGGTCTATGGACTGATGGGACTCAAGACGCACTGCAAGACCTCACTGGTGGTGCGCCAGGAAGGCTCGACGATCCGCAGGTACTGCCATATCGGCACCGGCAACTACAACCCGAAGACCGCCCGGCTCTACGAGGACATCGGGTTGTTCACCGCGGAGCCCACGATCGGGGAAGACCTCACCGATCTGTTCAACTCGCTGACCGGCTACGCGCGACAGACTTCCTACCGCAGCCTACTGGTGGCGCCCTACGGAATCCGGCGCGGCATCGTGGAGCGGATCGAGGGTGAGATCGCCCACGCCCGGGCGGGCCGCCCGGCCGGGATCCGGATCAAAGTCAACTCGCTGATCGACGAGCAGGTGATCGATGCGCTGTACCGGGCGGCGCTGGCCGGTGTCGGTGTCGACCTCGTGGTCCGCGGCATCTGCGCGCTCATCCCTGGACGCCCGGGACTGTCGGAGAACATCCGGGTGCGCTCGATCCTGGGCCGCTTCCTCGAGCACTCACGGGTCTTTCACTTCGTGGGCGCGGGCGAGCACTGGATCGGCAGCGCGGACATGATGCACCGCAACCTGGACCGCCGAGTGGAGGCGCTGGTGCTGGTGACCGACCCGACCGCCGCCGCCGAGCTGGACGCCATGCTCACCTCCGCGCTGGACCCCGCGACACGATGCTGGGTACTAGGGTCGGCGGGCTCCTGGAGCCCTTCCCCCGCACCCGGATCCACCGTCCGGGACCATCAGACGCAGGAGATCCTTCGACACCGCAGGAGTGACTGGCCCGGAAGTGAATGACCACGTGTCTGGCCTGATCGCCGCCGCCGGCGCCGCCGTGTGGCGGACCTCACCGTCGGGTGAGGTCGAGGTGGCACTGGTGCACCGGCCCGGCCTGGACGACTGGTCGCTTCCCAAAGGCAAGCAGCGCGCCGGGGAGACGCTGCCGGCCACCGCGGTGCGCGAGATAGCCGAGGAGACCGGCCACACCGTCACGCTCGGCGCCAGGTTGGGCAGCCGCCGATATCGGGTGACCGCAGGTGAGAAGGTGGCGCACTATTGGGCGGCGCAGTCCACCGACGGTGACTTCCGCCCCAGCGATGAGGTCGACGAGCTGCGCTGGCTACCCAAGGCGGCGGCGTCCGAGCTGCTCAGCTACCAGCGCGACCAGACGCTGCTGGCCGGGCTCGACGGCGCGAGCGCCGTCACCGCCACCGTGCTGCTGGTCCGGCACGCCGAGGCGGGCGAGCGCGCAGCCTGGCGGGGCGACGATGACCTGCGCCCGCTGACCGCCGAGGGCCATCGGCAGGCCGAGGCGCTGCGAGCGCTGTTGCCCCTGTTCGGGGCAGCGCGGGTGTACTCCGCGCTGCCGCTGCGATGCCGCCAGAGCGTCGAGGGTCTCGCCGCCGACCTCGGGGTGGCGATCATCACGGAACCGCGGTTGTCCGAGGACGGGTATCTGGCCGATCCGGCCGCCGGCCTAGCGCGGCTGATCGAGATCACCGCCGAGCCGGGGGGTCCGGCCGTAGTGTGCAGCCAGGGCCGGGTGATCCCCGACCTGGTCCGCACTCTCACCGACGCCGCTGGGGCGGACCAGGTGCCCAGCCGGAAAGGCGGTTACTGGGGACTGTTCTTCGGCGGCGAGTCACCCGCACCACCCATCCTCCTGACCGCCGACTATTACGACGACGCACTGGGCTGACGGTAATCAGGCTGACGGTAACTGAGCTGACGGCTATCCCGCCGTCGGCTCCGAGCCGACGGCGGTCGGCAGCCAGGACGGGCGCTGGGCCTCGAATGCGTCGATCCGCTGGGCGTGGCGCAGGCTCAGCGAGATGTCGTCCAATCCCTCCAGCAGGCGCCAGCGGGTGTAGCCGTCGATCGCGAAGCCCACCGTGAGGTCCTTGGCCCGGACAGTCTGCTCTGAAAGATCGACGGTGACCTCGGTGCCGGGCTCGGTCTCCAGCACCCTCCAGAGAGATTCGACATCGGCCCGCTCACACTGGGCCGCGAGCAGGCCTTGCTTGCCGGCGTTGCCCCGGAAGATGTCCCCGAACCGCGGCGAGATCACCACCCGGAACCCGTAGTCCAGCAAGGCCCAGACCGCGTGCTCGCGCGACGACCCGGTGCCGAAGTCCGGTCCGGCGACCAGCACACTGCCGCCGCGGTAGGCCTCGTGATTCAGCACGAAGTCCTCGTCGGCACGCCAGGCCGCGAACAGCCCGTCCTCGAACCCCGTACGGCTGACCCGCTTGAGATAAACCGCAGGAATGATCTGATCAGTATCCACATCAGAACACCGCAGCGGAACACCAACACCGGTGTGCCGGGTGAACGGCTCCATCGCCACTGCCTTTCAGTCCAGATCGGTCGGGGACGAGAGCGTGCCGCGAACCGCAGTGGCAGCGGCGACCAGGGGGGAGACCAGGTGGGTGCGGCTACCTTTGCCTTGGCGGCCTTCGAAGTTGCGGTTTGACGTTGACGCGCAGCGCTCGCCGGCGGCTAGCTGATCGGGGTTCATCCCCAGGCACATCGAGCAGCCCGCGGAGCGCCACTGGGCACCGGCTGCGGTGAACACCTCGTGCAGGCCCTCGGCCTCAGCCTGGGCGCGCACCCGCATCGAGCCGGGGACGACGAGCATGCGCACCCCCTCGCGCACCCGCCGGCCGGCGAGCACCGCCGCGGCCGCGCGCAGGTCCTCGATCCGCCCGTTGGTGCAGGATCCGAGGAACACCGCGTCCACCGCGATCTCGCGCAGCGGAGTGCCGGGTTGCAGGTCCATGTAGGACAGCGCCTTGCGCACCGCGAGCCGCTCGCCCTCGTCGGTGATCCGCTCGGGATCGGGCACCCGCTCGGACAGCGGCAGACCCTGGCCCGGGTTGGTGCCCCAGGTCACGAACGGTGTCAGGGTGTCGGCGTCGATATGCACCCGCGCGTCGAAGACGGCGTCGTCATCGGTGTGCAGGCCCGCCCAATACCACCTCGCCGCATCCCAGTGCGGACCCGAGGGCGCATGCGGCCGGCCGGCCAGATAGTCGAAGGTGGTGGCGTCCGGCGCGATCATCCCGGCCCGGGCTCCCGCCTCGATCGACATGTTGCAGATCGTCATGCGGGCTTCCATGGACAGCCGCTCGATCACGTTTCCTCGGTACTCCAGCACATACCCCTGACCGCCGCCGGTGCCGATCCGGGCGATCACCGCCAAGATGATGTCCTTGCTGGTGACGCCGGTGGGCAGCGTCCCGTCACGGCTGTCCACGACCACCGCCATGGTCTTGAACGGGCGCAGCGGCAGAGTCTGGGTGGCCAGGACGTGCTCCACCTCCGAGGTGCCGATGCCGAACGCGAGCGCACCGAAGGCACCATGCGTGGAGGTGTGCGAGTCACCGCAGACCACCGTCATCCCCGGTTGGGTGAGGCCCAGTTGAGGCCCCACGACATGCACGATGCCCTGCTCGACGTCGCCCATCGAGTACAACCGCACGCCGAACTCAGCGCAGTTGCGGCGCAGTGTCTCCACTTGCGTGCGGGACACCGCATCGGCGATCGGCAACTCGATGTCGGTGGTGGGGACGTTGTGGTCCTCGGTGGCGATGGTCAGATCGGGTCGGCGGACCCGTCGAGCGGCCAGCCTCAGGCCGTCGAAGGCCTGCGGGCTGGTGACCTCGTGCACCAGGTGCAGGTCGATGTACAGCAGGTCGGGCGCCTCGGTATCGCTCCCGGGGTCACGCTCGCCCCGATGGACCACGTGTGCGTCCCAGACCTTCGCCGCGAGCGTGCGTCCCATCAACGGTACCTCCTCCGGCCCCACGCACCCACATACTGGACATCTCACATAGCGGGAAGCTAATATCGACTTGTGGAACAGCATAGCGGCATCGGCGTGCTGGATAAAGCCGTCATGGTGATGCGCACGGTCGCCGCCAACCCCTGCGGGCTGGCCGAGTTGTGCGCCCGTACCGGGCTGCCCCGAGCCACCGCTCACCGACTGGCGGTGGGGATGGAAGTACACCGGCTGCTCAGCAGAGGTAGCGACGGACGGTGGCGCCCCGGACCCGCGTTGCGCGAGTTGGGCGAAGGCGCGCTGGACCCGTTGCTCGACGCCGCCGCGATGGTGCTGCCCCGACTGCGCGACGTCACCGGCGAGAGCGTCCAGCTCTACCGGCGGGACGGGATGACCAGGATCTGTGTGGCGGCCGCCGAGCCGCACAGCGGCCTGCGCGACACCGTCCCGGTGGGAGCCCGGCTACCGATGACGGCCGGGTCGGGCGCGAAGATCTTGGCCGCGTGGGCCGACCCGGCCACCCAGCACGCCGTGCTCGGCGAGGCCGTATTCGGCGATCGGACCCTCCTGGAGGTCCGCAGGCGGGGCTGGGCGCAGAGCGTGGCCGAACGCGAGTCCGGGGTGGCCAGTGTCTCCGCCCCGGTGCGCGACGGCGCCGGCGCCGTGATCGCCGCGGTGTCGGTGTCCGGCCCGGTGGAGCGGATCGGCCGGCGGCCGGGCGTCCGCTGGGCCGCCGACCTCCTGGCCGCCGCCGAGGCGCTGCACCACCGCCTCTGAGCGATCCAGCGAGGAATACCGTCATATCACTTTTAGCAATAATGATCACATCAATCACCCTTTTAGGGCAACTCGATCGGGTAACAAAGCCGATGATTCCCCCGATGATACTACCGTCAGCAACACCCTGCCGGCGGAAGGATCACGATGGGGTGGATCAGAGCTTGGCGTCATATAATCATTCCCGGCTGGGACTGCATGGCGTGGGTTGTCGGACTGCTGATCAGTCTCTGGTTCCGCACTGAATTCGACGCCATTCAGGTCGACCTACCCGGGCTGCTCCGAATCTCCGTCGTCGCGATCGTTATGCAACTGATCGTCGGGATCGGGTTTCATATCTACCGCGGCCGCTATTGGATCGGCAGCATCGATGAGGCGCTGAACCTCACCCGTGTCACGGCCATCGTGGGGATCCTGGTGTTCGCACTGGACCTCCTCATCACCCACCCGTGGGTACCGCGCTCGGTTCCGCCGACGGCCACCCTGATCATGCTGTCGATCGCGGGCGCCGCCCGGCTCGCCGTACGCCGCTACCACGAGCATCGAGCCCGACCTACCGGCACCTCCGCACAGCGCGTGATCATATTCGGGGCCGGTTCCGCCGGACAGCAGCTGGTGCGCTCCATGCTGTCGGACACCGCGAGCGGCTACCTGCCGGTCGCTCTGATCGATGATGACCCGAAAGCCCGAGGCAAGCGCATCGCCGGAGTGTCCGTCCTCGGCGGGCGGAACGACATCGGCGAGGTGGCGCGGAGCACCGAGGCGGGCTTGCTCGTCTTCGCGGTACCGAGCGCCCGCGCCCCGATCGTGCGCGATGTCTCCCGGGCCGCCATCGAGGCCGGACTCGGTGTGAAGGTGCTGCCCCCGCTCGATGAGCTGTTCCGCCCGTGGGTCGGCTTCTCCGACATCCGTGACCTCGACATCATCGACCTCCTGGGTCGTCGCCAGGTCGACACCGACATCGCAGGGATCGCCGGATACCTCGCGAACCGCAAGGTCCTCGTCACCGGCGCGGGCGGATCCATCGGTGCTGAACTGTGTCGCCAGATCCACGAGTTCGGGCCCGCGGAACTGATGATGCTCGACCGGGACGAATCGGCGCTGCACGCCGTGCAGCTGTCCCTCCACGGTCGCGCGCTGCTGGATTCACCGGAGGTCATCCTCGCCGACATCCGGGACGCGGAGGCCGTGCAGGAGATTTTCGCTACCCGTCGGCCGGACGTCGTCTTCCACGCCGCCGCGCTCAAACACCTGACCATGCTGGAGCAGTATCCCGTCGAAGCGTGGAAGACGAACGTGCTCGGCACGCTGCACGTGGTGGCGGCGGCACGGGCCGCGGGCGTCGAACGGTTCGTCAACATCTCCACAGACAAGGCCGCGAACCCCACCAGCATGCTGGGCCGGTCCAAGAGAATCGGGGAGCGGCTCGTCGCCGAGGCCGCTGACAGTGCCCGAGGCACATTCCTGTCGGTGCGGTTCGGGAACGTGTTGGGCAGCCGCGGCTCCGTGCTCACCACCTTCGCCGCGCAGCTGGCGCACGGTGGTCCCCTCACCGTGACCCACCCCGATGTCACCCGGTTTCTCATGACCATCCGCGAGGCCGTGCAACTCGTCGTGCAGGCGGCCGCGATCGGCTCGCCCGGTGAGGTGCTCGTGCTCGACATGGGACCACCGGTGCGCATCACCGATCTAGCGCATCAGCTGATGGAGCTCGCCGGAAGGTCGGCACGGATCGTGTACACGGGCCTACACGACGGCGAGAAGCTGCACGAAGAGCTCTTCGGCGACGGCGAAGAACGTGACCGGCGGCCGCTGCACCCCGGTATCTCCCATGTGTCGGTGCCGTCGCTGGAACCCCTGCGGATGTTCGAGACCGCGTCGGCGATCGGTCCGGCCAAGGCCCTCATCGAGCTGACCGCGCAACCCGTGCCGACTAAGCCGGAAACCGGCACCGCAGCACCTCGCTGACGCTCCATTCCCTCGCGCCGCCACCGATGGTGGCCGCCCATTCACGCCACCCACCGTGAATCACACCACCGCGCCCTGAGCGAGGATCCATGACCTTCCCACCCCTGCTTGCACCGCTGGTGTGTTTCACGGTCGCCACCGCCGTTCAGCCGATAGTGATCCGGATGCTCCGCTCCGGCGGGGTGATCGATATCCCCGGAATTCGCTCCTCGCACACCATTCCCACGCCACGTGGTGGTGGAATAGCCGTCGGACTAGGCCTGCTCGTCGGCATCGTCATCGTCGGCAATAGCACGTGGTTGCCGCTGATCGTGGCGCTGGTCTTCTTCTTCTCGATCGGACTCGCCGAGGACCTGCGAGGGGTACCGATCGCGGTGCGGTTGAGCCTGCAACTGCCGGCCGGCGCAGTCGTGACCTATCTGCTGACGCTCAGCGTGCCCGTCCATCTCCTGCCGAGAGTGGTCCTGATCGTGATCGCTGCGGTATGGATCACCGGATACGTCAATGCGTTCAACTTCATGGACGGGATCAACGGCATCTCAGGAGCGCACGCCGTGATCGGCGGCCTGGCTTTCGCCACGATCGGAGTATCGTATCGCCATCCCTCGCTCGTGATCGTCGGAGCGATCACCGCCGCGGCCGGCCTCGCGTTCCTGCCCTGGAATGCCGGGCACGCCAGAGTCTTTCTCGGTGACGTGGGGAGCTACACGCTAGGAGCCGTACTCGCCGTGCTCGCGGTGTACTCCGTACTCCGGGGCGTACCGGTGGAGGCGGTACTAGCTCCGCTGTCATTGTACGTGGCGGATACCGGGTGGACCCTCCTGCGGCGCATCCTCCGGAAGGAGGACTGGCGGCGACCGCATCGGGACCACGCCTATCAGCGGTTGTGCGATGCCGGCTGGTCGCACCAACGAGTGAGTCTTCTGACGTTCGGCGTCAGCCTCGCCGTGTCCGCGCTCGGAATCGTGGGTTCGAGCGCCGACGCGCCGGTCCGGGTCGTGGCCGATGGGCTCGCGGTCGCGTTGCTCGTCGCCTACCTCGCCGCTCCGAGACGACTCTCCGAGCGCCTGGCCGGTGGACATGGACCAGAGGGTTACGCGGGCTCAACGGAACCCGGCGGCGTTCGACAAGAACATGATGCCGGGAGTGAAGCCGCTGATGGTACCGTGCATTTGTCCATCGAGAGGCGTCACCATGAAGTCCGTGAGCCTCAACCAGGAACGGGAGCAGCACGTGTTCTGCCCGGTGATCGTGGACCCCACCGCGGCCGTGCTCCACTGCCAGTAGCCACCGAGAACGGAGAGTCCGCCGGCGCCGGGGCCCCCGGTGACCCGAGCGAATGAACGAGAGTGCTCCGAGTACATTCCGGTGAGGATGAGTCCCGCGCCGTTGGTGAGCTCCACGTCGACGTCGGTCGAGCCGATGAAACCGCAGTTCTCGCACTCGATCGTGCCCCCGGCCTCGCTGTGCAGGCCGATCGGCGCGTTGAAGACGTAGACCCCGCGGAACGTGTTCGCGGTGGCCTGCACGTTCGACACCGATATGCCAGCGCGGGCCGCTCCGAATACAGCGACGTTGGTGATGGTATTGGAGTCACCATTCACAGAGTCGGTCCAGAGCAGTCCGTAGTCGAGGTTCCCGGGCACGCCGAAACTGCCGATCCTCAGGTTCGACAACTGGTTTCCCAGAGGTCCACCTGAGGACGCGTTGGCGAGCTGCACGGCCGCGGTGGCGTGATGCCCGTCGGGGACATCGAAGACGAGGTGGTCGAGAACCGTGAATTGAGCGCCGGCCAGCCTCACCATGGGCGAACTCGGCGGACCATCCCATACGTAGTGCGTGTCGCGGATGACGTCCCCACTGCTGACGACCAGCGTCTCGGTCAGGTGGACGACCTGCTGCTGCCCGTTGAGGGCCGGTGGAACGTGGCTTACCGGTGGGGCGTGGCTTGATGCCACGCCCGAGGACGCACAGCCGCTCAGTGCCAGGGCCGTCACGGTCCCGGTCACCGTGAGAGCGATTTTCCGGGCCCGGAGCCTTCGCCAGAGCACATCTGTGGTGAAAAACGCGATGACGAGGATGACGACCAACCGGGTGCCCCCGCGTTCGTTGAAGGTGAAAGTCCCCACCCACATGAGGTCACTCATACCCGCCACCGCAATCAGCGCGGCGGCGAGGAGCAGGAAAACGTTCCTCGTGTCGAGGGGGCGCGCGAGGGCTCTGCGGAGCACGCCGTCGAGCCACCGGATCGCCAGGCCCAGAACGCCGACCATGAGCACGATGCCCAGAACGCCGAAGTCATAGAACCACTCCCCCGGCGACAGCGCGGCCAGGGACGTTCCCGCCCCGTAGGTCCCCGGCTTGAGCAACGTCTTGGCGAGGACGGCTCCGAAACCGATCGGTTTACCCTCCCACCAGGAGCGAGGAACGTAGAGGAACAACGTGGCGACGAAGGTCGAGCCATGCCCGTGCTCGATGGTCCGGCCGGCGACACCCTCGATGAGTTGCCCGAACGTGAACAAGGGGTTGATGACCGAATCGATACCACCATTGCTGGTATCAGTCTGTCCGTACTGCTTCTGCAGGAATGCCACACGCATCGCCCCGAACACCAGTAACGCGCCCGGCAGGGAGATCAGGGTGATCAGCTTCACCGTACGACGACGAAAACGACAGCACGCCGCGGCGGCGAACACGATGCCCAGGGTCGCCAGCTTGAGCCGGCCGTACCCCGAGAAGAACATCAAGGAGTACAGCACGAAACCGATCACGGCGGCGAACGGGTACCAGGGCCGGCCGGCCGGTCCACCGGGGTGGTAGAACGAGGCGCACGCGAGGAAGACCAGGCTCACGAATGCCATGGAATCGATCACCACGACCCCGATGCCCGCCAGGTGCGCGGCCAACGCCGTCACCAGGAGAACCAGTCCGGTCCTTCCCAGCCACGCGGTCATCTGCTCGGGGGGGTGAACGCGCGCGAATCCTCGCTCCGGCGGGTAGGACGTGCGCCAGAACAGCGTGTACATGGCGACGTGGCTGAAGTAGCACAGCACCGTCGCCAGATAGAGCGAACGCGGCGCGTCGGATCCGTACAACGCCGCGTAATAGATCGCGGCGAAGCCGACGAAGATCGAGGAGGACATCGAGTACACGCCGGCGGCGGTGATCTGCCGACCACCGTGAGTCCAGAATACCCCGGCGCCGAAGACGAGCTGGAGGATTCCCAGCACCGTCAGAGCGGCAGCGACTCCCATACCAGCGCCGCGCAGCGTGAGGTCGATCATCCCCAGCAGCACCCACACCGGAGCGAGGACGAGACCGACGTCGAGGTGACTCGCGTCATGCTCCGCAATATCGGCCGGCTTCATCCGACGCTCCCGGTCGGATACACTTCGGCATCGCACCGAAGGAGGACCAATTGAGTGGCCAGATCGTCGTCGATGTCGCCGGCGGGCCGGCGGGCGGCGCGGCGCGCTACCGCGACGAGTTCGAACGCTATCTCGCCGCCGGAGGCCGGGACGACGTGCGCGTCGTGGGAAGGGGCCGGTACCTGACCGCCGAATGGCTCGTCCGTCGGGAACTGACAGCGTTGAGGGCGGCACGCAAGGTGGCTCTCAACAATGCCGCCTTCATGACGCCGGGCGGCGAGCGGTGGACCGTGGCGCAGAATGCGCTGCATTACCTGACGGAATCGGAGCGACGCGAGTTCGGCGCCACGGTGCCTCGCGCCGTGCACGCGCAGGCGATCGTCGTGCGGTACGGCGCGAAGCGGTCCGATGTCTTGATCGCTCCGTGCACCGCGATGGCCGAGCGGGTGATCACGGTGCTGCCCGAGGTACACGACCGCGTGGTGGTCCGGCTCCACCCGATCGCGCCGGACTCGTTCCCGCCGAGCGACGCCCGTGCCCCCGTGATCCTGTGTCCTGTCATCCTCCACCCCTACAAGCGGATGGACGAGCGGCTCGCGGAGCTGGTGGCGGCCGTGGACGCCCACGGTGATCCGGAGATCCAGGTGCACGTCACGGCGGCGGCCTCCGAGCTGCCCGCGTTCCTGGCGGACCACCCGCGGGTGGTTCCACTGGGCCGGCTGTCCCATGAGCGGCTCCGTTCGGTCTGGTCCCGCAGCAGGGCCATCTACTTCCCGACCGGGATCGAAGCGTTCGGCTACCCGCTGGGCGAGGCCCGGCTGAGCGGCCATCCGGTCATCGCCCTCGACACCGAGCAGAACCGCGAGATCGCCGGCGACGCGCTGTGCGCCTTCGCCGCGGGTGACGGCGACGCACTGCAAGACGCGGTGGCCCGGGCTCTCACCACCGAGGTCCCGGCGGACCCCCGGCCGTTCGATCCGACGGCGTACTTCACCTTCCTGCTCGCCGCGAGGGGGACTCACTGACGGTTCCCCGCTCCTGCGCGTCACGCGATCGACCGGCGCGTGCGCAGCGGCAGGCGGCGGGCCAGCAGTGTCCCGGCCACGACCCCCTCGGCGCACAGCGTTGACAGCGCACCGCCGGTGACTCCGAGCGGCGGAATCGCGATGGTCAGCGACACCGTGCTGAGCACGGCGAGCGACACCGCGATCCGCGCGGCGGCGGAATACCGGGCGTCGCCGATGGCATTCGTGGCGATGATCCGGTTGAACAGGAAGAACGGAACCGCGAGCCCGAGGATCCGCAACCACGTCGACGACTCGGGCACGTGCAGTCGCAGCACGTGCATGGTCAACAATGGCGCACCGAGGACGAGCACCGCGGCGCAGAGGATGCCGGCACCAAGGCTCGTGAGCTCGGCGTCGCGGCGATGCGTCTGCGCCTGGTCCAGGCCGCTATGTCGCCGGGCCCGCAGCGACACGAGCATGAGCAAACCGGACTGGAACACCTGTAGCAGAGCCTGGTACGCGGCAGCGACAGCGCCGAAGGCGCCCATCACGTTCACCGGGAACACCAGCGACAGGCCGATGCTGGGCACCTTGAGGGCGTACAGCTCACATCCGGTGTAGGCGTACAGGGCCCGACCGGAGCGCAACGCACGGCGAGCGGCCGCGGCGGTGGGCCGGTCGTGCCGCATGGCGCGCAGCGACGACTGCGGCCCGGCCAGGAACTCCAGCGAGGCGAGATTGACGACTGCTCCCACGAGCAACGCCATCGTCAGGGGCGCCCCGGCCACGAACGCCGCGAGCGCCCCGGCCTTGCTGAGGTAGGTGGGAACGGCGGTCCGCAGGAACCGCGTGTCCCGATACAACTGTGACAGCGAGAGCTCGGCGAGGTTGTTCCCGATGAACACCAGGGCAGCGGCGGTGAGGGCGAGCGCCGAGTAGCCCCGGACGCCGTAGAAGAGCGCCACCGCCGACGCGGCGAGCACGAGCGAGGGGAAGACCGCGAGGATCCGTTGGCTTCGCACCGCGCGGCGCTCGTCCTCGGTCCCGCTGAGGTAGAGCACCGAGGATCCGCCACCGACCACCACCCCGACGATCGCCAGCACAGCGGTCATGACGGTGTAGGCGGCGATCTCGGCGCCCTGACCGTGGCGCGCGGCCAGGGCGATGAGCAGCGCGTTCAGCAGACCGCCCAGCAGGGTGGATCCGGTGACCACGACGAAGTCCCGAAGAGTGGTTCCACGGCTCGGCGCTACACCGACCATGGTCGACGGCTCCTTCCTCCGAGCAGTGCATCGGGCAGCCGCGCCGCCGTGTTACGTCCCTCAGTCGCGACCGGCGCTCGGGATACAGCGGGACTGATACACTCATTCGAGTTGTCTTCCGAGGTAATGTGCCAAATTATCGACGTAACGTAAGATCTTGCCAAGCAAGATAACCCACATGGGCTAAGAGTGTAGGCGCCGCGCACGGTGACCTCGATTCACCACTCGAAGCGGCGTCGGTGGTGGTGAGCGGCGCCCACTCGACGACGTCCCACCGATCCTGCCGGAGCCGGAGAGGAGACCCGTGACCAGCAACATAATCAGCGAGGCACAGCAGCCGGCGTCAATGGCGGGCCTGCAACAGAGCGTGCACGGGGAGGGCCACGACTACGCTGCCGGTTCACCCCACATCCGACACCACGCCCTGCGGAGCGCCATCGTCGCGACACTGCAAGAGGTCGTGGGCGAGGTGCTCGATGCTCGGGGATCCTGCCGCGTGCTCGAGGTCGGCGCCGGGCACGGGGTCTTCACCGACCACCTCGTCGCCATGGGCGCGCAAGTTACGGTGACCGAAATGAGTGCACCCAGCGCTCGGGTGCTGCGGGACCGGTTCCGCCACAACGACCGGGTGCAGGTGGTGCTGGACCAGGATGGCGGCTGCGCCCGTCGGGTCGGACCGGTCGACGTGGTCGCCTGCCTGTCTGTCCTGCACCACATCCCCGACTACCTGTCCGCGGTGGGCTCCTACGTCGAGCGGATCGCCCCGGGAGGCGCCTTCGTGAGCTTCCAGGACCCCCTCTGGCACGAGCGCCGCTCGCGCCGGTCGCGACTGGTCGAACACGCTGCCTACCTCATGTGGCGATTGCCCCAGGGCGAGTTCCGGCGCGGGCTGGCGAGCGTAGGACGACGGCTACGAGGTGAACTGGACGAGACCAAGGCCTCTGACATGGTCGAGTACCATGTCGTTCGTGCCGGTGTCGACGAAGTCGCGCTGCGGGAGCTGCTCCGACCGCATTTCGCGGTGGTGCGGCTGGTGACCTACTGGTCGACGCAGGCGGACTTGGCACAGGCGCTGGGCAGCCGTTTCGGCCCACCGACGAATTTCGGCCTGATCGCAAGGAAGCGCCGCTGAGGAGAGCGTCCGACTTGTTGGCACGGCGGCGGGCACGTGGAGTCGGTATTGTGGAATGTGAGCTGCCGAGCCGCGCTGGCGGCAGCATCGGCCGGCGCGTTCACCGTGAGTTCAAGGCTCGTCCCATGGCTGCCCAACCCTCAGCGCCGACGGGTGAGACGAAACCGGCCTCGGTCAGCCAGCTCGGCTGCTGATCCTGGCCGAGCCACAATAGCTCGATGCCCCTGCCGAGTGTGTGAACACGAGGGAACAGTCGGCCTGCCAGCAGAAGCAGTGTCGTCACCGGCTTTGCGAAGCTCACAGGTATGTGACGGGGCTTACGGTCGCCGAGCAGCTCGAGGATACGTCCGGTCGTGATGCCGTCGGTCGGCTGGAGAACGACCTTCGGCACATGTCCTTTGAACGCCGCGAGGAATTCGACAGCGGCACCGACGTTCTCGATCAGCGCCAGTGGAGTGGCACGGTCGCCGCAGCCGGCAGTCGAGCTGAACGGGGAATGGGCGATCCGGTTCAGCCTCCAGGTACCTGGGCGGTTCGCGCCGTGCACCGACGGGAGTCGCAGGATCACCGCATGGTCGTGAGCCGGCCCCTCGATGATGCGCTCGCCGAGCGACCTGCTCTTCGGATAGGGCGAGTCCACACAGTGCTGCATGGTCTCATCAAGGGGTTGCATCCGTCCCTGCACCGAGATCGAGCTGAGGTGGATGAACCGCCGCACACCAGCCTGCCGCGCGGCGACAGATATCACACCTGGCAGCAGCGAGTTCGCACCAAAGAGATCATCGGAGTCTTCGGCATTGTTGGCCGGCATCCCACCGGCGTTGATCACCATATCGGTCGAATCAAGCACCTCGGCCAACCGGTCGATCACAGCTTGGTGGCGCGGCAGCTCACTTGTCAATTCGGACAGAGACCGTGCGCTGGTCGCAAGGCGGGGAGCTGGTTCGGCACAGGCGTTCCATCCGGCCCCCTGCAAGGCGGCCACGCAGGCCGAACCAATGAACCCGGAACCGCCAAGCACGGTAGCTGACTCCATGGTGACTTCCAATCAGGTTCATCAAGGTGGCCGTATCGTCACCGATAGTTACACAATCTCAAACATCACCCGAATGAGTGTAACGGTCAGGTGGGCTTCTCGATGAGTACCTCAGAGGCTGACACCGGCTATCGCGCGACGGCCACGGCCGGACGGTGCACGTCGCGACCTCAACCCAGGGCCCCGTCCACACCGGTGCCCACAGCGCGGCTGATACAGGGACGATATCAATGAAGATCGGGATCATCACGCAGTGGTACTCACCCGAACGAGTGCCTAACCCGTCCGCTACCGCGCTCCAGCTGGCGGAGCGGGGTCACCAGGTCAAGGTCCTGACCGGCTTCCCCAACTACCCCACCGGCAGGGTCTACCCCGGTTACCGCCAGCGCTGGTCCCACCGCGAAGTCGATGGGCCCGTCCAGGTGCGCCGGGTCCCGCTGTATCCGAGCCACGACACCAACGCCGTCAAGCGAGCCGCCAACTTCCTGAGCTTCGCATCCAGCTCGACCGCAGCCGGGGGTTTCCTCCACGACTGCGACGTCGTCTACGTCTGGGCCACCCCCATGACGGCCGCCGCCGCCGCTGCCGCGGGCCACGCGCTGCGCGGCCGCCCTTACGTCCTGCACGTCCAGGATCTGTGGCCCGATTCCGTACTGGAGTCCGGGATGGTGAGCGGCGCCGTCGTGCGTGCGCTGCTGTCCAGCACCATCAGCGGAGCTCTTCGGTACCTCTACCACCGCGCCGCCCACCTGATCGCGATCGCGCCGAGTATGAAGCAGACCCTCGTGGACCGGGGTGTCCCGACCGGGAAGGTATCCGTTCTGTACAACTGCTGCGGGGATGAAGGCCCAGCGCCGCCGACCTTCGACCCGGCGGTGCGCGACCGGCTCGGCCGACCCGGTCGGACGCTGGCGGTGTTCGCCGGCAACGTCGGCCAGATGCAGGACGTCGAGACCATCGTGCGGGCAGCGGCACTGTGCCGGCACGACTCGCCGCTGGATGTGGCGATCGTCGGGTCGGGCACCGCCGCTGCGGCAATCCGGCGGCTCGCAGCAGAGCTGCGCGCGACGAACATCCGCTTCTTCGACCGGGTCGACAGCGCCGAGATGCCGTCCATCTATGCGGCGTCGGACTACCAGCTCGTGACGCTCAAGGACCGGCCGGTGTTCCGGGGGACGATCCCGTCCAAGCTCGCGGCGGCCCTGTCCACCGGCTGCCCGATCATCACCACGGTGCCGGGTGACGTCGCCGAGATGTGCGCCGAGGGCGGCTTCGGCTTCTCGTGTGAACCGGAGAGCCCACGAGCACTCGCCGACACCTTCCGGCTCGCCTGCGCGGAGGACGAGCCCGCTCGGCTGCGGAAGAGAGGCCTGGCGTGGGACTACTACTGGATGAACATGTCGATGGCCGCGGCCATCGACAGCCTGGAAGCCATCCTCGCCGACGCGGTCCGCTCGACGAGCCCAGGAGGGCAGCCATGAGCACGCTCTACGCCGGCACCCGGGCGCTGATCACGGGCGGAACCGGCTCGTTCGGGCAGACGGTGGTGCGCCGCATGCTGGCGACCGACATCACCGAGGTACGGGTGCTCAGCCGGGACGAGGCGAAACACGATCTGATGCGCCAGGAGCTCGGTGACTCCCGGGTCCGGTTCTACGTCGGAGACGTCCGGGACTACCTCAGCGTCGAGCGGGCCAGTCGCGATGTGAACCTGGTCTTTCACGCGGCGGCCCTGAAGCAGGTCCCGTCGTGCGAGTTCTTCCCGATGGAAGCGGTACGAACCAACATCGTCGGTAGCGACAACGTGGTGCGAGCCTGCGAGACCAACCGCGTCCGCTCGCTGGTGTTCCTGTCCACCGACAAGGCGGTGTACCCGATCAATGCGATGGGCATGAGCAAGGCGATGATGGAGAAGGTCGCCCAATCGCACGGGCTCAACAACCCCAACGCCGAGACGATCGTGTCCTGCGTCCGGTACGGCAACGTGATGTACTCACGAGGGTCGGTGATCCCGCTGTTCATTCGGCAGCTCAAGGCGGGCAGACAGATCACTATCACACACCCGGACATGACACGCTTCATGATGTCGCTGGCCGAGTCGGTCGACCTCGTCGAGTACGCTTTCGCCCATGCCCACCAGGGTGACCTGTTCATCCGCAAGGCGGCGGCCTGCACGATCGCCGACCTGGTCACCGCACTGGGCAACCTGTTCAGCATCCGCCCCGAGGTCGACGTCATCGGCATCCGGCACGGCGAGAAGATGTCGGAAAGTCTCGCCAGCCGCGAGGAATTGGCCCGCGCGAAGGACCACGGCGACTACTTCCAGATCCCCGCGGACACCCGCGACCTGAACTACGGCTTGTACTTCGACCAGGGTGACCCCGAGCAGGCGCGGCTGGCGGACTACGACTCACACACCACGGTCCGACTCGACGTGGGCGGCGTCGAGAAATTGCTGCTGAGCCTGCCCGAGGTGCGCGCCGAGTTGACCATCGCCGGCCGGTGCCGAGTGGGAGCCGCCTGATGACGGCCTGCCTCGCGGTCACCGGAGCCGGCGGCTTCCTCGGCTGGCACACCCGGGTGCGGGCTCGGGCGCACGGAGCCGGCCAGGTCAATGCGGTGCGGCTCGGTGCCGACGCCGGCATCGATGGCGTAGCCGAGGCCGTCTCCGGCGTCGATCGGCTCCTGCACCTCGCCGGTGTGAACCGCGGCACTCCACACGAGATCAGAGACGGCAATACCGCGTTCGCCCGGCAGCTCGCGGCCGGACTGCGGCGGGCCAGCACTCCGCCGGCGACCATCGTGTACGCGAATTCGACACAGGCCGGCAACGATACCGACTACGGCAGCGCCAAGATGGAGGCTGCGGAGATCCTCGGCGCCACCGCCGCCGATATGGGGGTGGAATTCATCGATCTGCGCCTTCCCAACCTCTTCGGGGAGCACGGACGACCATTCTATAACTCCGTCGTCGCCACATTCTCCCATCAGCTGGCTCAGGGTGGACAACCGATGGTCGATGTGGACCGCGAGCTGACCCTGCTGCACGTCCAGGATGCCGCCGACCTGTTACTGACCGCCACACCCGGACAGCGCACGGACGCTGACGTCAGCCGCCGCACCGTGAGCTCGCTGCTCGACACGCTGTCGCATTTCGCCGCCCTCTACCGAGTCGGCGAGATCCCCGAGCTGCTGAATTCCTTCGACATCGCCCTGTTCAACACCTACCGCTCGTTCACCTTCCCCGCCCAGTGGCCGATCCCGCTCATCCGGCGGACCGACCACCGGGGCTCCTTCGTCGAGACGGTGCGGGCCCACGGTAGTCCCGGTCAGTTGTCCTACTCCACGACCATGCCGGGGATCGTGCGGGGCCAGCATTTCCACCTCGCCAAAGTCGAACGATTCGTCGTGATCTCCGGCCAGGCCGAGATCGCGCTGCGACGCGTCCTGACCGACGAGACCGTGCGATTCCCGGTGTGTGGCGCGGAGCCGGTCATCGTCGACATGCCCACGATGTGGGCGCACAACATCACCAACACCGGCGACAACCTGCTCTTCACCCTCTTCTGGGCCAACGACCTGTTCGATCCGGCTTCTCCCGACACCTATCCGGAGGACGTGTGAGCTCTCAGCGACCCATCAGGGTGGTCACCGTCATGGGCACCCGACCCGAGATGATCCGGTTGTCCCGAGTCGTCGCCCGGCTGGATCGCAGTACCGCGCACGTCGTGGTACACACCGGTCAGAACTATGACTACGAGCTCAACGAGATCTTCTACGACGACCTCGGCCTGCGCCGCCCCGACCACTTCCTCAACGCGGACACCTCCTCGCTCGGCGCCACCCTCGGTGATATTCTGACCAAAACAGAAACCGTGCTCCAACGGGAACGACCACACGCGATGCTGGTGCTCGGTGACACCAACAGCTGCATCTCGGCCGTCATGGCACGGCGAATGAAGATCCCCGTCTATCATATGGAAGCGGGGAACCGCTGTTTCGATGAGAACGTGCCCGAAGAGGTCAACCGCCGCGTGGTCGACCATGTCGCCGACTACAATCTGGTCTACACCGAATACGCGCGCCGCAACCTGCTCAGCGAAGGGATCCACCCCAGCCGGATCATGCTCACCGGATCGCCTATGCGGGAGGTCCTCGACCACCACCGGACGGCGATATCACGCAGTGACGCCCTGATCCGGCAGGGTTTCGCCGAAGGCGGGTACCTGCTCGTCAGCCTGCATCGGGAAGAGAACGTGGACGATCCCGCCCGGTTGTCCAGCGTGCTCCGGGCACTCCGCGTGCTGGGTGCGGAATACGGGCTTCCCCTGCTGGTGTCAACGCACCCCCGGACCCGCAAGCGCCTCGAACACCAACCGACGGAACTCACGGAGAAGCTGGTCCTCCACCCACCGTTCGGGTTCACCGATTATGTCCGGCTCCAACAGTCGGCGCGGGTGGTGCTCTCCGACAGCGGGACTATCAGTGAGGAGTCCACCCTGCTGGGATTCCCCGCGGTGACCCTTCGGGACAGCATCGAGCGACCCGAGGCGATCGATACCGGGGGCATCGTGTGCACCGGCGTCGATACCGATGCTATCGTCGGTGCCGTGGCGATCGTGCTCGATCAGTACGAGCGCGAGGGTCGCCCGGCGACACCAGCGGAGTACCTCATTCCAGACACCTCCCGTCGGGTGGTCAATTTCATCCGATCGACGGTGCACAACCGCCGGTTCCGTGAAACCTCGCCGGAAAGTCCCTGTTCTTCACTGTAACCATCAGCGAAGTGCGGCGAGGAGGCCGACTAGTGACTCTACGTGAGTACCTATGTGCGTTCAAGAGCTGGCTCCTCGCCGCCGGACTCGTCCTCGGCTTGCTGTGCGCTGCGGCATTCACCCTGCTCACCACCCCGAAGTACGCCGCGAACACCACACTGTTCATCTCCGCTCAAGGACTGCAGAACGACGCCGGCCGGGCCTACCAGGGCGAGCTGCTGGCCGAAGAGAAAACGAAGACCTACGCGGAACTGATCATGAGTGATCAGTTCCGCACCGAGGTCGGCAACCAACTCCACATCGAGATCGCACCTGGACACATCATCGCCACCACCCAGCCCCAGACCGTACTGATCACAACGACCGTGACTGACGCATCCCCCCGCCAGGCACAACAGATCGCGGACGCGGTCGACACAGAATTCGTCGCTCTCGTCGCGCAACTCGAAAAACCCAGCGACAACCCCACCGCACCACCCACCGCGATCGCCCAGGTAGTTCAGTCCGCGCAGCTTCCCCTGCATCCGATCTCACCAAGACCGGCATGGGACCTCGCCGTCGGCGCGACCCTGGGCCTCTTACTCGGTTACACGATCTCGTTGCTCCGCCACGTACTGAACACGTCACCACTATCAGCCGGGCAACATCGGCAGGTGGCCGGCTCGCCAGCGCCGGGCGGCAGGGGTAGCCCCACCTCCGCTGAGGACACCGCCGTCGCTCTGGGGGTCACGCCGCCTGCCAAGCTCACACCCGCCATGCCGCCCGGTCGTGCCACCGCGACCGCAAATTACGGTGTTCCGGCCCAGTCTCATGGGCTGGGTCGATGAGCCAGGGGCTGGTCCCGATTCCGCTGCGGCTACCGGTCGCGGTAGCCGCTGTCCTGTCCGCGGCCACGGTGTCGATCCTCGGATTGTCCGTCGCGGGGACCTCGGCACCGAGCACCGTCGACATGTGGGTCGGGTCCGGAATACACAGGCTGTCATCCGGTGTTCCGAGCCTCCCGTCGGCCGTGGTCCAGGCGGGTAGTCCCGGGCCGATCATCGTCACGGCGGCCCTGCTGGCCGCTCTGTGCGGGCTGCTCCGTCGCCCCTATCACGCGCTGTTGTCGGTGAGCGCGCCGGCTACGGTCGGCGTAGCGACAACGCTGCTCAAGCCGGCGATCGGTCGGACCTTCGAGGGGGTCCCGGCTTTCCCCAGCGGGCACACCGCCGCAGTGACCGCATTGTCCGTGGTAGCGGGACTGCTGATGGTCAGCGTGGCTCACGCCCGGCCGGCTGTCGCCGTCTGGACGGCGACAGCCGTAGTACTGCTCGTCGGAGCTGCTATCGGGTCGGCGGTGGTAGCGGTGAACTGGCATTACCCGACCGACGCCCTCGGCGGCTTCTGCACAGCAGTCGCCTTGGTAGTCGCGCTTGCATTCTTGTTGGACGGGCTCCGCTCCTCGTTGTCACGAGGCTGGATTCAGCAGATGACCATTGTCGCTTCAGTCGCGATGTTGATCATCTCGCTCGTCGTCCTGGCGATTGATCGCACTCGTTCCATGACCACCGTCGACTCCAGTTCGCTGGTGATGATTCCGAGCACCCGCCCCGCCTACCCGCTTCCCGTTACCGTTCCGGTGATCGGTAGCACGAGTGGACCCGTCACAGCCACCATTTCCGTCGGCACCAGTCCGGGAACGATGACGGTGACCCCGGACGGCCGCCACACCTACGTCACCAACCAGAACTCCGACAATGTGACGGTGATCGAGAGCAGCAGCACCCGGTGAGAACAACACTCGGCACCTGGTTCTACCTACACCGACATGACCCCCGGCGGCGGCTCCACAATCCGCGTGGGAGACCGCGCGGGCCACGGACCTGAGAAGGCCGTCGGTGACGGCGTTGCGAAAATCGCATTGATCCGCACCATGAACTCATGACCAGGGAAGATGACCTCCGGCCTGCTCAGCCGGGAGGTACTCGACGCGTTCGCGCACGGCGAGGTCAGCGCTCGGGTCGCCGCTCGGGTGCTGGGGATACCACCAGAGACCCTGCCCCCTGACGCCACGCCGAGGACGTTCGTCGTCGACACCTGCACAATCATCAACTTCACAGCCGCCGCGCGGCTCGATCTGCTCGAAAGCGCTCTGGAAGGGCGTGGCCGGTGGACGGAATCGGCAGCCGACGAGATCAACCGGGCTATCGACCATTGGCCAGCGCTGTGGACCATCCCGGTCGTGGACTGGCGCGGCGAACCGATCACACCCGGTCGGGCAGGCGACACGGACGATGTCTTCAGGCTGCAGCGTCAGCTCGGCGGCACCAGGCGCGAGCCCCGCAAACACCTCGCCGAGGCTGAAGCCATCCACCTGGTCCTCTGCTACCCGGAGTTCGCCAGCGCGATCTTCCTCACCGACGACCGTTCGGCCGCAGACCTCGCAGCCAAGCGTGGTGTCAAGAGCTGGACAAGCCCTGACGTCCTGTCGGTCGCCTACCGTAACGGCCGCATCGGGTGCTCGGCTGCCTATGAGGTGCTGCTTGACATAGAGCAGGCAGGCCGGGGTGTGCACGTGCCGGTCGATCACGAATTCGTCTGCCCGTAACAGGTGGCGCTCGGTCATCGGAGCGATGAAACCTCAGCTTCCGCACGTATTCGGCACAGCCACCCGAAGACTACCGGACAGCGCCGGGCCCGGCCGGACAACTCAAGATCGCTCTCTTGACCTGCTGGTCCAGCAGGTCAAGAGAGCGATCTTAGCAAAAACCGCTGGTGTAGCCCCGACGGGATTTGAACCCGCGCTACCGCCTTGAGAGGGCGGCGTCCTAGGCCGCTAGACGACGGGGCCACGATGACACGATGATCGTACTCGCTGGGGTACCAGGACTCGAACCTAGACTAACTGAACCAGAATCAGTCGTGCTGCCGATTACACCATACCCCACCAGGTGTCTGCCTCCGGACCCACCCGCAGACCCGAATCAGCACCGGGCATAGACCTTAGTCGACCGCGCGCGCCGGGCTCCACCGGGTCGGTTTCTCGCTTGACCCTCGGCTGCGACCAGGTGCACCATGAAGGATATTCAACACTCGTTGAAAGAGGTGACACATGGAACACACGACGTGTTGCGTGGTCGGTGGGGGTCCGGCCGGCATGATGTTCGGCCTGCTCCTGGCCAGGGCCGGTGTGGCGGTCACCGTGCTGGAGAAACATGGTGACTTCCTCCGCGATTTCCGCGGTGACACCGTCCATCCCTCCACACTGACCCTGCTGGATGAACTCGGTCTGGGAGCGGAGTTCACGAAGATCCCGCACCAGCTAGTCGAGCAGCTCCAGGTTCAGCTCGACGATGGCCGGCTCCCGATCGCTGACTTCCGCCGGATACCAGGTCCGCACAAGCACCTGGCCTTCGTCCCCCAGGGGGACTTCCTCGACCTGCTCGCCGACGCCGGGCGCGCTGAGCAGACGTTCACGCTGCGGATGCACACCGAGGCGACCGGGCTGCTCACCGAGGCCGGCGTGGTGACCGGCGTGCGCTACCGGTCCGCGGACGGGAGCAACGGGGAACTGCGAGCGGACCTCACGGTGGCCTGCGACGGGCGCCACTCCGTGCTCCGCGACACCGCCGGGCTACACGCCCGGTCCTTCGGGGTACCGCTAGACGTGTGGTGGTTCCGGCTGCCCCACCACGACGAGGACCCGGACGGCGTCATCGGCCGATTCGGATCCGGGCAGGTCATCATCCTCCTCGACCGCGGGGACTACTTCCAGTGCGCTTACCTGATCCGCAAGGGCTCAGACGCCGCGCTGCGGGCCGAGGGGGTCGAGGCGTTCCGACGCCGGGTGGCGGCGATGATCCCATGGCTGGGCGACCGGATGGGAGCGGTGCGCGACTGGGACGACGTCGCGCTGCTCGACGTCCAGCTTGACCGGCTACGCCGCTGGTCGACCAGCGGGTTGCTGTGCCTGGGCGACGCCGCACACACGATGTCGCCGGTCGGCGGGGTGGGCATCAATCTCGCCATCCAGGACGCCGTGGCGGCGGCCCGGCTGCTCGCCGGGCCACTGCGCCGCGGCGCGCTCACCCGAGACCATCTCGACCGGGTGCAGCTACGCCGATGGGCACCCGCGGCGCTGACTCAGGCGGTGCAGCGCATCATCCACACCTGGCTGCTCGACCCGGTACTGTCCGGTGACATCCCACTGGTCGGTCACCTGTCCGGGGCCGGGTCGGGCCGAGCTCCGTGGCCGCTGCGGCTGCTGCGGCGTTTCCCCCTCCTGCAAGCCGTGCCAGCGGCAGCGGTGGGCATCGGGCTGCTCCCGGAGCACGCCCCCGCCTTCGCCTGTGCTCCGGATCGGAACTCAGGCGGTGCTGGCGACCCCGTCGTGGCGTAACGCCGCGTAGGTCATCGCGTCCAGCAGCGCCAGCCAGGAGGCTTCCACCACGTTGCCGTGCACACCCACCGTGGTCCAGGACACCGCCCCGTCGCTGGTGTCCACCAACACCCGGGTCACGGCGTCGGTGCCGTATGTGCCAGGCAGGATCCGAACCTTGTAGTCGGACAGCTCCACGGTCTCCAGCCACGGCAGGTGGGTACCCAAGGCCTGCCGCAATGCGCCGTCCAGCGCATTGACTGGCCCGTTGCCCTCCGCGGTGGCGATCACCCGCTCCCCCGCCACGTGCACCTTCACCGTCGCCTGCGCAACCACCTCTCCACCCGCGGTGTGGTCCACCACCACCCGGTAGGACTCCAGCTGGAACGGCGGCGCGGGCGGCGCCTCGTCGACCTCGTGGCGCACCAGCAGCTCGAAGGAGGCGTCGGCGGCCTCGAACGACCAGCCCTGGGACTCGAGCTCCTTGACCCGGGCGGTGACCACGCCGACCTCGGCCGGGCGGCCGGCCAGGTCCAGCCCGAGCTCGCCCGCCTTGAGCTCGACGCTGGCCCGGCCGGCCATCTCGGTCACCAGCACGCGCTGTGAGTTCCCGACCACCCCGGGGTCCAGGTGGTTGTACAGCTCAGGAGCCACCTTGATCGCACTCGCGTGCAGCCCCGCTTTGTGCGCGAAGGCCGAGCGGCCGACGTAGGCCTGGTGGGTGTCGGGAACGAGATTGGCGATCTCAGCCAGCGTGTGTGACGTGCTGGTCAGCTCGGCCATCCCGTGCTTCGGCAGGACCGGCATCCCCAGCTTGGTGACGAGATTGGCGGCGACGACGAACAGGTCCGCGTTGCCGGTTCGCTCGCCGTAGCCGTTGGCGGTGCACTGCACATGAGTGGCCCCGGCCTGCACCGCCGCGACCGAGTTGGCCACCGCGCAGGCGGTGTCGTCCTGGCAGTGGATCCCCACCCGGAAACCCGTGCGGGCCACCACCTCGGCGACGGTCTCCGCGAGCCGCAGCGGCAGCTGCCCACCGTTGGTGTCACACAGCACCGCGACGTCCGCACCCGCGGTGACGCCGGCCTCGAGCACCCGCAACGCGCAGTCCGGGTCGAAGGCGTAACCGTCGAAGAAGTGCTCCGCGTCGAGGAACACCCGCCGGCCCTCGCCGACCAGCAGCGCGACGGTGTCCGCGACCATCGCGCAGGCCTGTGCGACGTCCACCCGCAGCGCCCGCTCCACGTGCCGCCGGTCGGACTTGGCGACCAGAGTCACCACCGGAGCCCCCGATGCCAGCAACGCCTGCACCTGCGGATCCCGCGCGGCGCTGAGCTCAGCGCGCCGCGTTGAGCCGAAAGCCACCAACGCGGCGTGGGTCAGTTCCAGCTCACCGGCGCCGGCCCGGGTGAAGAACTCGGTGTCCTTGGGCAGCGCGCCGGGCCAGCCGCCCTCGATGAAGCCCACGCCAAGCGCGTCCAGCAGCCGGGCGACGGCGAGCTTGTCGGCCACCGAGTAGGAGATCCCCTCCCGTTGGGCGCCGTCGCGCAGCGTGGTGTCGTAGAGGTGGAACTCGTCACCGAGCGGGGTGCCGGCTGGGCTGGTGCGGAACATCGTCGAGGCTCCAAGAGGTGTGCAGGCCAATAAAAAAGACCCCTCGCGGATGCGAGAGGTCTGCGCGCCGGGTGATGGTGCTTACTACCCGACGCGCTCAGCGATAATGAACACAACATGGCGCACCACAGGGCGTAGTGTGGCATACCTCCCGGGGGAACGGAACCCATCGGTAGCGCCTGCGCCCGGCCGCCGTGACGTCGCAGCTGGGCCTGCCGTGGCCGTAGCCATGTTCTGATGATCGCCGGCGTCACCGTCCGGTCCCGGGTATCCACGCGTTCAGGCCGGTTCGCTACCGTGATCTCATGAGTGACATCGTCGATGACAAGAAGCACATCCGCGGCACGCTCGACCTGTCGAACGCCGTCTGGCAACGCGCGGCAGGCTCAGAAGAGATCCCGGGGCCGCACCTGGAGATCGCGTTCATCCAGGACGGCTACGTGGCCATGCGCAGCTCCGAACACCCCGTGGACGACCAGACACTGCTCTTCACCCCAGCCGAGTGGGAAGCCTTCGTCCTCGGCGCCAAGGACGGCGAGTTCGACGTCATGTGACGGCCTCCTGCTACGCGACCTGGGGAGGTGCGTGGTGAGGTTCGCGGTTACGACAGCCGCATCCGGTGATTTTCGAGGTGTTGCCGCTGGTGGTGGCACGCTGGGTGACATCGCCGGCGCAACCACGGGCCGCACCCCAGACACCATGATCACGGTTTGTGTGCCGAAAACGACATGTCGTGTCGTTTTCGGCACACAAACCGTGATCACGCCCGATCGGCCACTGGCCGAGATCTGTGAGTGTGGCTGCCGACTCAGGCGCTCTCGGTGGTGAAAGTAAGGAGTGATGAGTGATCAGCCCACCGACGACCTCGACGTCGGCCTAGATCGTGAAGATTTCCGAGCCTACCAGGGCAATCGCGTGACCCGGGAGTACGTGCAGCGAGCACTCGCCGACATCCTGGATGACCACACCCCCGTGGCGCCAAGTGACGTGCACCCCGGCCGCCCATCGCTAGCGGCTGGGTAGCGGCAAACCAGGCAGCGGCCCGGCTCAGCAGGGCGCGGTCGCCATGACTACCCACACCTTCCCACTCGCGGGGAGATCCACGACGCTCCCTGATCCGGCAGCCGCACTGCGATCTCAACCCGGATCTCAACCCGGACCGCCCCTGGCCACCGCCGGCAGGGACGACACCGTGCGGCTCTGGAACATCAAGGCCGTAGTCCGTCACCACGGAGCGCTGCCCGAGCTGACCCCGGGAGGCACGTGCGTGACGGCTGGGCGAGCTCAGCGGTCGAGGTCGTTGGTGGCGACGGCGCGCAGGAAGGACGACCAGCGGGCCGTCGGGACGGCGAGCACCGGGCCGTCAGGGTTCTTGGAGTCGCGGACGCCGATCGCGGGCCCGCCCAGCGCCACCTGGACGCAGTTGTACTGGCTGGTGCTGTGGCTGCTGGTGCGCCAGCCCAGCGCCGCGACCTCCACGCAGTTGTACTGGTCGGAGCTGTAGCTGCTCTTGCGCCACGCTGGGTGGCGCAGCTGTGCGGTCATGACCCTCGTCCTCGCTGTCGTCAGGCCAGCTCCCGGGCGGCCTCGGCCAGCAGGGTCAGCGAGTCCTCGGGGCTGAGCGCGATCTGTTGCAGGTGCCGCAACGCGATCGTAGTCTCCGCTATGTCGGCGTCATCCTCCAGAATGACGCTGCCCCGGCGGTTCTCCAGGTAGACGAGGGTCGGGTCGCGGTCGAACTCCAGGATGGCGAACGGCCCGCCCAACCCGGCGTGCGCGCCCGCAACGGTGAGCACCACCTGCACGGTCACGTTGGGCCGGGTGGCGGCGTCCTCCAGGTGTCGGACCTGGCGGCGCATCAGCCCGGGGTCGCCGACCACCCGGCGCAGCACGCCCTCCTCGATCAGCGCCAGCAGCTGGGGCGGGCGCGGCCGGCCGAGCAGCGCCTGGCGGGTGGTGCGCAGGGCGACCCGGGACTCGACCTCGTCCTCGCTCAACGCCGGGTTCACGGCCGCGATCAGCGCCCCGGCGTAGTCGGCGGTCTGCAGCAGCCCCGGGATCAGCAGCGGCTCGTAGTTGGTGATCACCGTCGCGGCGCGCTCGAAGTCGTTGAGCTCCTGCCACAGCTCGGGCAGTCGGGAACCCTGGATCTGCCACCAGCCCGACTCACCGGCCCGGCGGACCAGCTCCAGCAGCTCGTCGCGCAGCGGCTTGGCGACCTGGTAGAAGCCGAGCAGCGCGGCCACCTCGTCGGCCTGCAGCCCGATCCGGTTGGTCTCCATCCGGCTGATCTTGCTGGCCGAGATGCCCAGCGCATCCCCCACCGTCTTGCAGCTGTGCCCGGACCGGGCCCGCAACCGGCGCAGCTCCCCGGCCACCCGGCGAGACCGCACCGTCTTCCGCCCTCGCGGCATCCACCCACCCCTTCCCACCGCCACCGTGCCAGCACCCTAGACTCGACGCCACATCAAACGCATCACCTGTCACTCTTTCGCGGTATTGCTATTCTTCTCGCAACGATGCCAGTATTTCGCCACCAAGTACCGAACCAGGTCGGGAGGGCATCATGTCGCAGCCACAGTGGACAGTCGAGGCGGAGGGTGACGCTGCGCCACTCACCGTCACCATGCAGGTCGCCCACATCACCGTGGCCACCGAGAACGGCGAGAAGATCACGCTGACGCCCGAGCAGCTGGAGCCGCTGGTGCACCGCCTGGACTGCCTCAGCTACGACCTGGCCTACCCCAACGGCTGAGCACCCACCGCTCTCAGCGCGCCGAGTTCGACACCAGGGCTGCCCGGTGCGCGGCGGACAACGCTGATGTCGAACTCGACGCATCCAGAGCGGGTCCAGGTGTCAGGGCAGGGTGTCAAGGAGGTGGTGGAGGGTGGCGGTTAGGCGGTGGGGGTCGGTGGGTGAGGGTGAGCGACTTGTCGGTGCGGCGGAGGGTGGTGATCTGGTATCGGCCGTCGGGGTTGTCGCACCAGCGCAGGACCGGCGAGCGGTGCACCCGGCCCGCGGCGTCCCGCAGGTTGGCGGCGAGCTGCCCGGCCCGCGCGTGGGGTTGGTCCAGGATCGCGGACACTGCGGCGCGCTCCCGCTCGACGCTGGTCCGGACGGGCGACGCCGAGACCAGTACGCCCCCGGGCCGCTGCAGGTTCGGCGCCGGCGCGATGGTCCCGCCAGGGCTGTGGCCCGGCGGGTGCGGCGGGAGCCGGGCCACCACCGCTGTGGCCAACCCCGCGGCGGGGACGACGTCCAGCACCGTCGCGCCAGGCCGGTCCGGGTGCTGCAGCGCGCAGACGCCCACGCTGCCATCTCGGGCCGCAACCACCCGAACCGGCTGGTCAGCGGCCGTGCTGGCAAGCCACACCGAGTCCAGCCAGCTCGTCGGCCGGTGCAACAGGCGCAGCGCGGCCTCTAGATCGGCCTCGACCCGGCCCGCGCGGATCAGGCCGAGCCGGCGCAGCTCCTCGTCCACCCCAGCCCGGATATGACCGCGCTCGAGGTCGGTACGCCCGTGCGAGCGCACCTGGATCGGCGCGGGGTAAATTTCCAGCCGCAGCGTCTCGGTGAGCACGTCCCACTGCGCAGCGCTCAGGTTCCACCCCATCGGCGGCATGGGTTCAGTCGTCCTGCTCGGGCTGGTCCTCGCCGATCACCGCTGGGGCGACCTTGCGGCCGTCGGCGAACACGTCGTCCATCTCGATGAGGTAGGAGGGACGCCGGTGCTCGGTGTCCTCGCCGCCCGGACCGCGCCCGCCGACCATCGGCGCCATCATCTCGCCCGGGTTGACGCGCCCGGCCGCCACACCGGTGGCGCTGCCCATTCGGCTCTCCTGCGCGACGGCCGAAGGGCGGGGACCGAACTCAACGGGGTGACCCGCGCCGGCCCGTCCGCCACCTCTCACCTGCCCGCCACTCAGCTGACCGCCACGACTCAGCTGACCGCCACCACCTGGATAACCGCCGGCCCCGCCACCGCCGAGCCGGACCCCGCTGGCCGCTCGAGCCCGCCGAGCGTCACCCGCGATCTGTCCCACGACCGGGACACCGGCCGCCGCCGCAGCGACCTCGCCGCCCACCTGTTGGGGCTGGTGGGTGCCCTGATCGGGCGCCAGCTGACCGGCGCGGTACGGCGCCGGAACTGCGCTGGTCACATTCTGCAACGCGGTGGGGACCGGCTGCGGGTGGGCGGTGGGAGCCGACAGGGGGTGGGCGAGGGGAGCCGACGCGATAGGGGTCGACGGCGCGTGAGCCATCGGGGTCGCTGGCGGGTGGGCGACGTGCCCGCCCGCCAGCGTGGCGGCCCCGCCACCGGAGTAGCCGGGTGCCGGGCCGGATTTCGGGGGCTGGTCAGGTGGCTGCAGCATCGGGTCGGCCAGCTGTGGGTACGTCGGCACCGTCGCGCGGTAGTCGTTGATCGGCGCGGAGTACACACTGGTCATGATCCGCACGGCCTCGGCATGCTCCTGCGCCTGCTGCTGCTCCTGCGCGACGGCGTCAACGACCGCGCCGGGCACACCACCGACCGCGAGCCTGCTCAGCGACTCCCCCCAGTCGAAGGACTTCGACTGGGGCACCGTGGCCTTGGCCCGCCCGGCGCAGGAGCCGGAGGCGCCCATCAGCTCCGTGGTGCGCTCCGCGATCTCGGCCTGGCCGGCCGACCACTGGTTGATCGGGTCGAGAGCGGCCAGCGCCGCATCGGCCGACCTACCACGCCAGCCACCCACGACGATCCCGTGCAGATCGCGGGTGAGCCCGGTGACGGAATCCGTCGTGTTCCGGCCCTGGTCGCGCCACGCACTGGCGGCATCGCTGATGTCACCCGGGTCGACCGAGGTGTCCAGCATCGAGCGGATCTCCGGATGCCCCCAGGCCGCCCAGTTGCTCGACCCGTGGTCGTTACCGCTGCCACCACCGAACCCGAGCACGTCGGCCACCACATCCCATGCCCCGGACATCTCAACTCCCCGCTCTCGGCAATCGAGGCTCGATCATCTGCGCGATCCGCAACGCCTCAGCACACGAATCAACCGAAGGCCCCTGTGGGTTGAACGCCGGCGACACGTTCACCGCCAGCGACACCGACCCACCATCCACCAACTGCGTGCAGTCGTCGCGGTCAGGATCTACCGAGAGGTGGACCGCAGCCCGGCCGTTGACCGTGTTGTCCGCGAAGCTGGTGAACGCCGGGCCATGCCGGCGAGCTTTATACGAGGCGACGGTTTCATTGTCCCGCTCCAGGCCCAGCAGGAAGGGTTTGCCATACCACTTGCAACCGACCAAACCGAGCCTGTTCACCTGTTTGCGGCTGTTCACTTCGATACCCAGCCCGGTCAGCTCAGCATCGGTCAGGACGGTGCACAGGTCGACCCGGCTGGCATCAGCCACCGCAGGCGATGGAGATGGCTCCGACGCTTGGGAACCGCATCCGGCCGCAAGCAGTGCCAACGCGACCACCAGAACGCGCTTCACTCGGGCCGGCCCCGGAACATCTGCTCGTTCGCCGCGTCAGCCTCGGTGACCGTGCGCCCGGCCGCCCGGTAGGTCGCCGCCATATTCCTGAACACCTGTTGGGCGTGCCTCATCGCGGCGATGTAGTCATGGCCGGCCTGGGCGAACCGTTCAGCGGCGGCGTTGCCGTCCTCGTTGTCACCGAACTTTCGTTTCCGGGTGAGGTCCTGTGCGTCGTGCACCAAGTCGTCGATCTCCCTGACCGCCTGTTCGCAGCGCTGGGCGGCGCGCTCGGCGACACCGGCTTCCAACCACAAGTCACCTGCGGCGACCGCGGCCGCCAGAGAGATCGGCTGCTGGGCGTCGGCCTGCTCGACACTGCTCACGATCCCTGCCCCCCACTACAGGCCGGCGCGCTCGACGCGCTGGCTGGAGGAGACCAGGGCGGCCAGGCGATCGCCGATGGCGTGGGTACCGCCGGGGTGGGTGTGATCACGGGTGGCCAGGTCGAAGGCCACCGCGGCCTCCACCCGGCGGGACGGCTCGTCCAGCCCCAGATGGGCGAGCATCAGCCCGATCGAGAGCACCGCCGCGGTCGGGTCGGCGATGCCCTGGCCGACGATGTCCGGGGCGGAGCCGTGCACCGGCTCGAACATGCTGGGGTTGCGGCGGGTGACGTCGAGGTTCCCGCTGGCGGCGAGACCGATCCCGCCGGTGACAGCGGCCGCGAGGTCGGTGAGGATGTCGCCGAACAGGTTGTCGGTGACGATCACGTCGAACCGGCCGGGGTCGGTGACCAAGAAGATGGTGGCCGCGTCGACGTGCTGGTAGGACACTGTCACGTCGGGATGCTGCAGCGACACCTCCTCCACGATGCGCGACCACAGCGATCCGGCGTGGGAGAGCACGTTCGTCTTGTGCACCAGCGTCAGGTGCTTGCGCGGGCGCGCCGCCGCCCGGGTGAACGCGTCGTGCACCACGCGCTCCACACCGAAGGCGGTGTTGATGCTGACCTCGGTGGCGATCTCGTGCGGAGTGTCCTTGCGCAACAACCCGCCGTTGCCCGCATAGGGGCCCTCGGTGCCCTCCCGGACCACGATCATGTCGATGCTCCCGGGGTCCGCCAGCGGGCTGCGCACCCCGGGATACAGCCGCGCCGGCCGCAGGTTCACGTGGTGGTCCATCTCGAAACGCAGCCGCAGCAGCAGCCCGCGCTCCAGGATCCCGCTGGGCACGGAGGGATCCCCCACCGCGCCGAGCAGGATGGCGTCGTGCTGGCGGAGCTCGCCCAGCACCGACTCCGGGAGCAGCTCCCCGGTGGCGTGCCAGCGCGCGGCGCCGAGATCGTAGGGCGTGGTCTCGGCGTCCGGGGCGACCTCGTCCAGGATCTTGAGCGCCTCGCCGACCACCTCCGGACCAATCCCGTCGCCGGGGATCACCGCGAGCCGCATGCGCCACCTCCAGAACCCGGGCCCCCGCCATGGGACCCTCCGCAGCGCGCAGGTTACCCGCAGCTACCGAGTGCACCGCACCATGGGTAAGTCGAACGGGGGACCCCGAACGGGTACTCCTACTGGACAGCATCGGCCAACTGGTCCGGTCCCGCTACCAGCGCCATCTCCCGGACTGCGCCGGTCGTCGGGGCGCCCTCGTCACAAGGTGACAGAGCGGATGGTGCGGGCGCCGACCGATGGTCCGAGTGCGGCCAGCACCTGGCTGGGCACCAGCCGGTCCACTCGTAATATCATGATCGAATCGGTGCGCGCGGTCGCCTGGCTGATCTGGGCCGCCTCGATGTTGACACCCGCCGCGCCCAGCAGCGTGCCGACGATGCCCATCACGCCCGGACGGTCCGGGTACTCCATGAGGATCGCCTCACCCTGAGCCCGCAGGTCGAAGTGCCGGCCATCGACCTCGACCAGCTTCTGCGCCTGCGTCGGACCGGACAGCGTTCCCGAGACCGAGTGCACCGTGCCGTCGGCGCAGACTCCCCGCATACTCACCACGCTCCGGTAGCTGGGACTCTCCGGGGCGCTGACCACTGCGGCGGCCACCCCGCGCTCCTCCGCCAGCCGCGGCGCGTTGACGAAGGTGACCTGCTCGTCCACCACACCGGTGAACACGCCGCGCAACGCCGCGAGCCGCAGGACGGAGACGTCCTCGGCGGCCAACTCACCGCGCACGTCGACAGTCACCGACACCAGCGAGGCTCCGGTCAGCGCGGCCAGCACGACGCCCAGTTTCTGGGTCAGCGGCAGCCAGGGCCGCACCTCCTCGCCCACCACCCCGCCACTGATCACGTTCACCGCGTCGGGAACGAACTCGCCGCGCAGCGCCCGCAGCACGCTGCGCGCGACGTCGGTACCCGCCCGGTCCTGCGCCTCGGCGGTGGAGGCACCCAGGTGCGGCGTGACGACCACCTCCGGCAGCTCGAACAACGGGCTGGCGGTGCACGGCTCGGTGGTGAAGACGTCGATGCCCGCGCCGCCGACCTGACCACGCCGCACCGCGTCGGCCAGCGCCTGCTCATCCACCAGACCACCACGAGCGGCGTTGACGATCAGCACCCCTGGCTTGGTCTTGGCCAGCTGGTCGGCGCCGATCAGCCCGAGCGTCTCGGACGTCTTGGGCAGGTGGATCGAGATGGCGTCAGCGCGGGAGAGCAACTCGTCCAGGTCGACCAGCTCGATGCCCAGCTGTGCGGCCCGCGCCGGCGACACGTAGGGGTCGTAGGCGATCAGCTCGGTGCCGAAGGCCGCCAGCCTCTGGGCGACCAGCTGGCCGATCTTGCCCAGGCCCACCACACCCACGGTCTTGCCGGACAGCTCGACACCGACGAACGCGCTGCGCTCCCATTGCCCGCTGCGCAGGCTGGCGTCGGCCGCCGGAATGCGCCGAGCCACCGCGAGGAGCAGCGCGACGGCGTGCTCCGCGGCCGAGACGATGTTGGAGGTGGGCGCGTTGACCACCATCACCCCGCGCTCGGTGGCCGCCGGCACGTCGACATTGTCCAGCCCGACACCAGCTCTGGCCACGACCTTGAGCCGGGGCGCGTGGCTGAGCGCCTCGGCGTCCACCCGAGTGGCCGAGCGCACCAACAGCGCCTCCGCGCCGGCCAGGGCCTCGAACAGGGCCTTCCGGTCGGTGCCGTCGACGTGCTGGACGTCCAGCTCGGCACCGAAGACGTCGAGCACCGACGGCGCGAGCTTCTCAGCGATGAGGACGACAGGCCGGCTCAGTGTGGTCACGACCACCCAGCCTAGTTGAGCGGGTCGGGCTGGACGAGTACCGGCCACACGTACTCCGCATGCCGTCACGCAGTGCTCTCCACGCGCCACACCCTCCGCCTGGGATGTCCACGCCGCGTAACCGATGCCCGGTGTGCGCTGTCCGTGAACTCGACGCCACGGACGTTTTCGGGCGTTCTAGATCGGTCCCGTCGAGTTCACGGCTGCGGGCCTCGCCCGCCCGCCAATGACGTCCCGCTTGGTCAACACATCGTGAAGTTGATCATACGGTGGGGCGTCGTGGTCGCGACACGCGCTGGGAGATCTGTCAAACCCTCCAGGGATCCAACCGGTGCACGACTTCTTGGACATCACTGCGGCCATGCCATCGATTCAGGACGGGCACAGCCCTGCGCAGTTCATTGCGGGCAGATTGTGAGTCGATCCGCTCAATGGCGTCGAGGGTGTCCCACGCCACCCGGCACGCCTCCTCCGGCTGACCGGCATTAGCGTAGGCCCACGCAAGCTTGACCCAGGTGATGGTGGCTCTGCGGAACGACGACCCGGCCAGTGACGCCATACGGGGTTCCAGCACCGGAATGACCCGAGCGCCGTAACCGAGGTAGACATCACACGTCGTCTGGTAGACGGCAAGGAGATCATCGTTTACCACATGGAGTTGGCTAAGCGCCGGGTCGTCGTCGCTGCTTGGGTCAGCGCCGAAACGGCACTTCTCCGTTTAGGCAGTCTCACTGCATTGCAGCCGTAGCTTGATCGCCGAAAGTGAGCTGTGGCCGTGCACAACTGCACGGC
>JBOHFI010000017.1:0-89237 GCA_050699595.1 Pseudonocardiaceae bacterium
ACAATCGCCAACTTCAAGACCTGGAGAATCATGCACACCGACTACCGTCGCCCCATTGCAACATTCGCGACAACCATCTCAACCGTAATCGGCCTACACTTCTACACGGCCGGCTGAATAACCCTCCCTGTACTCCAGCAAGGCCGACTTCCTGGACAACGAGTTCTGCATCGGGGCGGATCTCCTGGTCGCTCCCATCCTCGATCCCCAATCGGTGGGCGGTGGGAAGCGTGACGTCTACCTGCCGGCAGGCAGCGATTGGTACTGCTTCATGGACGACAGGCTCCCCCTCGCGCGCCCCGTGCCCGGCGGCACGACGATCCGCGACTTCGACGCCTCGCTCGGGACGACTGGTGACCACATCGCTTTCCTGGTGCCGCTGTACGTGCGCGCGGGCGCGATCATCCCGACGATCGAGCTGGAGCAGTTCGTGGGGGAGCACAACCACGACAACCGTCCGAACCCGATCACCCTCACCGTGTACCCAGGGCCGGCGGGCGCGTACTCGATGTACCTCGACGACGGCGTCAGCCGTTCCTCGGCTCCCCAGCGGCCGGTCGCCGAGGGCGGTGACGAGCAGGCCGGCGACGAGTACCGCAAGATCGTGATCACGCATTCCTACGTGGCGCCGGGACAGCGTGTCATCAGGGTCGAACGGGTCCACGACGGATACATCCCGCCGTGGGAGAAGGATTTCAGGGTCGCGGTCCTGCACGATCCGGCCGAACCCACCGGGCCCTCGGGGCCGCTGGCGCGGCTGAGCATCGACGGCGTGGAGCTCGATCGGCTCCCGGGTGCCACCGCCGCGCAGCGGCCGGTCGCGCTGGAGGCCTCGGCGGTGAACGCCTGGTACTACGACGACATCCTGAACCGCAGCGTTGTCAAGCTCGTCGACGACCGGCCCTCGCGGCTGATCCAACTGACCTACCGAACCGAGTCCACAGGCCGGTGACCACGGTCAGTCCAGCGAAGCTTACTCTGCGTGTTGTCAGTTCGGGTTGCTTGACCTCGGTGGGGCGGCCCGAAGACTCGGTGGGCAGGGTTTCCTTCCAGTTCGCCAGATCCAGGGTGTCCGCCGGATGATCGCATGCGCGGGTGCGGTCCACCGCGGTGGCTACTGGCGGCACGGAGAGGGCGCAAACGCCCGCGACCAGCACTGGAACAGGAATCCACCGCGTACGTTGCATGGCTGAAGAACCTAGTTCGTCGCGGCGGCGTCACTTCGGGACCCCTCCCGCATGATCCTGGTACTCCTTTACCCGTGGCAGTCACCATTCACGACCAGCGGAACGGAGTATGAGGAACTTGTACAGATGGAGAGACCTCAGGTATCGGGTGATCCGTCGAGGACGCATGGCAAGGGACCCCGCGCTCGATCCATCTTCACCGTGTGACATATCACGGGAACGTCATCTGGATGGAGCCGGGGTCAGCGAGGAACGCAGCGTGCGCGAGGAGCGAGGTGTCCTCGAAGTCCTCGTCGATGCGTACCCAGTCCACCTGATCGCGGGTCACCGGGCCGGTAGCGGGGACCCCCGAAGTCGGTTCGGGGAGGGCTCCCGGATGGTTCAGGTTAGATTTCCACTCATGTTCAGTCTTTGTGTATCCGGTCTGCCCGGGCGGGATCGGATGGTCACGATCGCCGCGCGGATCGACACCGGGGAGCGCAGGGCGCGCGGGCGACACCGCTTACCGAGCCCGAACCTCATCGCCTGACCTCGTCACCTGGCCGCCTTCTCGCAACGCGCTCTGCTGGTGCGGCACCAGCCGCCGATACAAGAAATTCCACAACCGCCACAGCGGTATCAACACGACACGAGGAGTAAAATCATGTCTGTCCGATCCCTCGCCATCCGGCCTCTCGCGACAGTCGCGACCGCAGCGTTCGCTGTCCTCGCCGTCAGCGGGTTCAGCCACGTCGGGACTTCCACCACGAATAGTCGAGCTGTCGCAGCGCCAGTCGCGCACGTAGCAATGGCCACGCCACTGGCCGCCTCATCGGCGCGGCCATTTGAGTCGTGCATTGCTGGAAACGGCGGTCGTGGTGGCGACTTCCACGGTAGCCGAGGCGGCGATGGTGGTGATTGTGTCGGTGGCAACAAAATCGACCGCAGCCATCACCGCGGCCATAACCGCGGCCACAACGACAGTGGCAACGACAGTGGCAACGACAGTGGCAACGACAGTGGCAACAAAAACAACGGTACCGGCAACGGCAACGGCAGTGGCAACAAAAACAACGGTAGCCACGACGGCAACCACAGGCGCCGGTGACGGCAGTGCGGACCGTGCACCCCAAGGCGCTCGACATGCGTCGGCCGGTCGGCATCGGAAATAGTCGACAAACAACGATCTCGGGGAGTGGGAACTATGACTGTCCGGACTCTCAAATCCACAACCGCGGTCGCCGGTCTCGGCATCCTCGTCGTCAGCGCGTTCAGCCACGTCGGGACTTCCGCTACAAGTAGCTGGTTCGCCCACCAAAGACAGCAAGATGGCGGCTGACTCGGTTCCGGCATCAATATCTGGCAGTGAAACATTCACCACATCTGTGAGGAGTGAAAACTATGACTGTGTGGAGTCTTAAGAAGATGTCGGCCGTCGCCATCGCGGGCCTCAGTGTCGTCGGGTTGAGCACACTAGCCCATCCAGCGACTTCCTTCGCTGCCACCCGGCCTGTTCTGATGCCGATTGTCGACGTGGCAATGGTCACGCCACTGGGCGTCTCATCAATGCCGCGCTCCGCCGAGGATGGCAAGGACTCGCGCGACCATCACAAGCACAAGGGAGACCACCAGAGAGGACATCCCGGCAAGCCCGGCAAGGATTGCTCCCATTTCGGCCACGGCGGCCACGGCGGTCGTCCCGGCCGCAATGGTGGTGGCAACGGCGGCGGCGGTGGCAACGGCGGGGTCGATAGCAACGGTGGCAACGGTGGCATCGGTGGCAACGGCCCCGGCGATGGCAACGGCGGAAAAGGCGGTGACGGAGGCCCGTGCCCGTCGCCCATCTCCACCATTCCCGCCCCCGGCCTCCACCAGCCCGGCCACGGCCACTGATGATGCACAGCTCGCGTTTGACTCGCCCGCTACCGGATAGATAACTCCACGGCTCCTGCCGGCTGTGCTCGCCGACGCACCATCGCGTCGGCGAGCACAGCCACGACGAGAAGGCCCGTCTCGATGTCCGACCGAGCCCGCTACCGGAAGTGCCGGATCTGCCTTCGCCGATGACGATCGCGCCGGTGTAGCCGGCTGAGGAGGACGGCAATGCGAGCGGTCGACGCGGTGGGCAGCCGGTTCACGTCTCCGGAAGGTCGTCGAGGACAGCCAGGTCGGGCGGGACGAGGGTGGTTGACTCTACGAGTTCGGTCAACAGGTTGTGGTTCAGGGTGTTGCCGACCGGCTCGCCGACCTCCTCCCGGGTCAGGCCGGCGACACCCCCCTGGGACAGCCGCGTCCGCACCGAGACGATCATGTGCTCGACCCGCTTGGCCGTCCAGCCGGCGTCAGGTTGCATCTCGGTGAGTTGGTCGGCTGCTTGGCGCCATGACAACGGGTGCGGGTGTTCGTCGTGCAGCAGGTAGTGCTGACCCAGCACGATCAGGGCCAGCCGCTCGTCCTTCTGCAACCGCCACACCCTCGGCAGCTGGGTGTGATCGCTGTGGCGCGACACGGGACGCTGCCCATCGGGCCCGGTCACGTACAGTTCCAGGAGGTGCTCCCGCCCGCGGGCGCCCTGCACGAACAGCGGCGTGTACCCCTCGCGGAGCGGCATCGGCTCATCGTCGGAGAACAGCTTCCGGGCGCCGGGCAGCCGCAGTGGCAGCCGCCCGGTGTTGCTGACTCGCCACTGGCCGCGGTGGTGGGTCAGCAGACCGTGTTGGCGGCTCACCTGCGGATCGTCCTCGCCCACGCAGACGTGCACCTCGGACCGGTTGCGCCCGAACAGGATGGTGCGGCCTTGGCTCGGCTTGATCGCGATGCCACCGGTGACGGCGAGCGCGAAGATCGTGCCGGGCGCTGACGGCGGCACTCCCAGGGCCAAGCTGCCGTGTGTAGCCGAGAGCTGCTCGGTGTCTGCCACGTCCACGCTGACCTCCGTGGGATCCGCCTAGCGTCCGAGTTGACCGTATGGGTTGTCGCCGGAGTGACAGGTTTGGTTGTCAGCGGGACGGCGGCAGCTTAGCCGCTGCGGCTGCGGCGAGTGCGCGGGCCGGTTCGCACAGTTGCGCCACCGGACGCGGGCCGCTGACGGCTATCTGCAACACTTCGTCCACCTGGTCTCCATTTGCGTCGAAGTCTTTCCGATTGACCACCTGCGCGAGACAGTCCGGCTCGTCGGCTTCCTCCGTGATGTAGGCGTCGTGATCGCTGAGCGTCGTGGCGCGACCGTCGGCCGAACTCAACGGATCGTTTCGATCGAATCGCAGGTGTACCGAGAGCTCGCTGGTAGTGCTATGCCAGCGGCACTCCCAATCCGCAAAGCCGGCCTCCGCAGGGCTTGCCCCGGCGCCGAGAATACCGGACAGCGCGGTGGTGTCCAGCAGCGTGCAAGCATTCACCCAGGCCAGCGACGCGGCGTCAGGCGGCACTGACCGTCGGGGAATCGGACCCTTGCCGAGCACGGCGACCGCGCTCTCGGTGGCGACGGTGGCCATGGCACACAGGTCCGCTGAATCGGGCCCGTGGTCGTGCGTAGCGGTGATGGACACACGATTCTGGTCGGCTAACGGCACAATCCGGTCGCAGTGGTCGCCGTTGCGTGGTTGCGGAAAGACGTGAAGTGGTCTCATTGTCTCGATCTTTCCGTCCGGAGACGCCAGCTTGTCGAGATCCACCTTGACATCCACCTCACTGCCACCGCTGGTTTTCACGACGACGTCACATCGATTGAAGTTGCCATAGGCGGTCTTCCGGGTGGTCGTGCCGAACTGCTTCAGGGCGGCAGGGTCGGTCAGCGCGCAGGGGTCGGCCGTCCGGGGATCGCCGAGGACGGCGACCGGGACGGCAGCGGTCGAACCATGCGGGCGGGACACCAATAACCCGGCAACGGTCGCCAGCGCTGCGACGCCGGCTCCCGCTGCGGCCAGAACACCTCGCCGGGAACGCCGACGGCGGCTGGTGACCCCGACTGGCCATCGCAACAGCCCTTCCCCACCGACCGAGGTAGCCGCGAGTTCCTGGAGCAGCTGCCGGGCCGACGCCGCGTCAGGCCGTTTCGCCGGGTCGGGTTGGAGCAAGGCGGACAGTACCGGGGCGAGCGACCCGGCCCGGCGAAACGGCAGAAGGTCTCCCGCAGCGGCCCGGCGCAGCACCAGCAAGGGGTTATCGGAGGTGCCGAACGGTGGGATGCCCTCGACCGCGGCGAACAGGGTGGCCCCGAGTGCGAAGACATCTGATGCCGGCGTGGCTTCCTGTCCGTCGGCGACCTCGGAGGCGAGGTAGGCCACCGTCCCGCCGATCACGGCGGAATCGGTCACCGTCACGTCACCGCAGATGGGGCGCGAGATCCCGAAGTCGGCCAGCTTGGCGGTCCCGTTCTCGGTGACCAGTACGTTGCCCGGTTTGACATCCCGGTGCACGATGCCTGTGGCGTGCACCGCCTCCAGCGCGCTGGCGATCTGTCCGCCGATGTGCGTCACCTGGTGGGGGCTCAAGGGGCCGGACCGGTCCAGGATCTGCGCCAGGCTCTGCGATGGCACGTACTCCATGACCAGCCACCGCTCGGGAGCCTCGATCACCTCGTCGATGAAGGCGACGACATGCGGATGGTCCAGCCGTGCCGCGATCCGCGCTTCGCGCCGCATCTGTCGGCGCGCACGCTCGTCGCCGGGAGGTCGGGTGGTCCGCTTGACCGCGACCACTCGACCCAGTTCCTCGTCGACGGCGCGCCAGACGACGCCCATGCCCCCGGAACCGACCTGCTCCTCCAGCCGGTACCGGCCGCCGACCAACTGCCCGGTGGTTCGCACCCCGACCTCCGTCACCCTGACGAGCGCAAGCGGCACCGAGATCAGCCGTGCGCTGGGCGACCGTACTGCATGGCGGCAGGTGGTACTACTCGCGGATTCGAGTCCGATCATGCCGAAGATTGGGAAGTTCGAATCATCCTCATTGTCCGGTTGCTGACCGGGATCGCCGTGCCGTGATGCTCCGTCCTGGAATCACGCTTGACGCCCGAGGGACGCGGTTGTATAAATTACCGTGACTCGTTTACGCGACAATCCATGGCTGATGGTGGCGATCACTGTCACAGGGGGGATTAGTTTTTCTATGGATTCTTTCAAGGGTAGTGGAAATTAATTCCTAACGCGAAGTTCGCATGTGCCGGTTCGGATGTGATCCGATCTTCACGATTCTTGACGTCCGAGTGGAGTCGGGCCCTTTGGGGATGAATGCGATAATACGGGTCCGAGCCTGCGGCCAGTCCGGCTCGCAATGAGAAGAGAATTGGGGGACTCATTATGGAGACATCGAGCCCACCATTTCTCTGCACGGCGTCCACTACCTGCAGACCGTCGTCGACTGCGTGGACGGCTCGTTCATCCATAAGGAGCCGGGCCTGTGGATGCGTATGCCGGCGACCGCGGAGAATCCTTCCGAGACCTACGTGCGCCAGGCGACGATTCCGCACGGGGACTCCCTCGTGGCGCAGAGCACATCATTCACGACCGTGCCTGGCGGGCCGCGAATCGATCCGGTGAACTCCTTCCCGTTTCCGCTGGGAGATCCGATCCCGCCGCTCAACGACGTGACGCACCCGGTGAACACGGATCCGTTTGTCGTGAGAAACGCCAATGCGACGCAGATGGACGCCATCTTCTGGATCGAGAAGGTCACGCACCCCGGGTTTCCCGCGAGGATTTTTCTGCAGTTGCAATACGTACAGCGTGTCATTCTCGACTTCGTCGGGCTCCACTGGCCGCATGTCTCGGTCGCCACACTGATCAAGACCGCCTAGCACTACGAGGCGGAGGCTCGCGCCGTGACGTCGTCGAGTATCACGATCAAATCGGCGAGTCGCTCCGCGGTGAACAGAATGTCCGGCCCTCGGGGGCGCCGGCTCTGCTCAGCCGGGTCGCGTCCCCTGCCGTCTATGACCTGGTGCGTGAGTTCGTCGTCGATGAGGCGGCGCATGAAAGGTACTTCCTGTCCGCGCTGACCCGGTGGGGCGTCCCGGCACGCGACATCGAGGAGTCCGTTCCCCTCACCGCTACCGCGCAGTTCATCGCGTTACAATACCGGCTCGCGCACCTGTCGGTCCTGGATTATCTCGCCGGGTCGGCGACCCTCGAGGTGGACCCAGAGGTGTACGCGCAGGTGGGTGACCCCTACGAGCAGTGGGAGAGAACCTACGACATCAACCCGGCAATCCTTGCGCCTGTCCGTGAGCACATCCGTGACGACGTGGCGGGCGACCACGCCCAGTTGTTCCGCGCAGCAGCGTCAGCGCATTCCATGCTGCCCGTCGACGTGGCCAGCAGCGCGCTGTTGTCAGCACGGACGGTGTTCGAGGCCACCAGGCTGTGGCAGCGGGAGATGTTCGAGCACTACATACGTGCGCGGCGGCAGCCCGCGGAAGGCAGGTTTGTAGCACTGGTAGTCTGCCCGCGTGCACAATGTGGCCACTGATGTGTCATGGCAAGCGCAGGTGCGGCGACTGCGGGAATCCTATCCGATTTTCCGCATCGAGGACGCCCGCGTGACCTGTAGTCACTCGACAGTGACGCTGGAGTTCCAATTTGCTGCCGGGAAGATGAGATTCCGGCCGATTGTGGAACTAGCTGGCCTGTGCCTGGATGAGACCATGCGGGTGGACAGCCCCACCGCGCGGCGGCTGATCCGTGCCCTGGCTATCATCGAGGCGTTCTCGTACTGGAAAGCGTTCTGTAGCCCGGTCATAGAGGTCGCGCTTGCGGCCCCGGACGCCGCCGAGCTGGCCTGGTGGCGGTCGTTCTGGCCCGGCGCGATGGGGGAATTCTTCTACCGCAACGCCATCGACTTCACCACTCCGGGGTTCCTCGACATCAGGGCCGCAACGGATGCTGCGCCGGCCGCCGGGGGCGCACGGCCAGATCCGGCAAGTACCTCCGATGACAGTACCGTCACGACGAAACCGTCGCTGGTCATGTTCAGTGGCGGCAAAGACTCACTCGCCCTCACGCTCGCCATCCGGGACGGTGCCACCTCGCCTGTCGATTTCTTTCTCTATAACCCGACATCCCAGCAGCGCGGCCTGGCTGAATCTCTTGCGGCCGGAGGGCGCATCTTCGAGGTAAGGCGCGAAACCCTGCCTGAACTGCTGGCACTCAATGCGGCGAACTACCCCAACGGGCACACTCCCTACTCCGCCTATCTCGCGGTCGCGGCGATGCTCGCCGGCTACCTGCGGGGCAGCCGGTTCGTCTTGGCCGGGAATTCCCGCAGCGACGACGAACCCAACGTCGACTCCTACCTCGGCCGCCCCATCAACCACCAATGGACCAAGAGCTACGAGTGTGAGGCCGCCCTCAGCGATTACCGCGACCTGTGGCTGCCGGGCGCGCCGGTCTATAGCAGCCCGCTGCGCCCACTGTTCGAACTGCAGATCATCGCTTCCCTTTCCGGTGACGTCGACGCTTACCTGCAAACAGCGAGCTGCAATCGCACCAGAGGCGAGGGCTGGTGCCGGGCCTGCGCGAAGTGCGCCTGGGTGTTCCTCGCCACCTCCGCCCTGTTCGGCCACCAAGTCGCGATCCGCAAGACGGACGCTGACCTGTTCGCCAACCCCGACCTCGCAGAGCTTTATGAGCGGATGGCAGGGCTGACGGGCACCAAGCCCTTCGAGTGCACAGGCACCGAAGACGAAATCAGGGTAACCATCCGGGCCATAGGCGAGGGTCACCGCCCGGACGACTTCCCGGCCCTGGCAACCTGCCTGCGAAACCCCGCCGTCACCACAGCCCGGCCGCTCGCCGCCCTCCTAGCCGACTGGGGCCGTGACGACCTCGTACCCGACACCCTCACCGGCCAGATCCGTAAGGCCGTGAGCCGCACGCCACCGACGTATCAGCTACGCAGCCATACCCCGTGACCGGCTCCCAGCCCGCCGAGCGCCTAGGCCACGTCGGTGCTGGCGGCGAGGGGCGCAGCCGCTCCGCTTCGTTGGCCAGGTGGTCGATCGCGGCTCGCAAGGATGCCGCGCTCGGTTGCCAACCCGGTCATTACCCACCCGCGAATCAACGCGCTCACCGAGACGCCGGCCTCGCCCGCCAGCACGTTACGTCCCAGATCCGACCCACCTCTCGGTTCAGCCTGGACCTGAGCCGCCGCGGTGGCCGAGCCAGAGCAGCAACTGGTTGGTGATCGCGGCGATGGTGACGCTGGTGGCGGTGCCGATGAACTGGCCGAAGCGCTCCAGGGACACCGCCCGGACGGCTTCGCACATGGCCCAGCTCGGCCGGTTCAACCCACCGTCGTCGGTGACCGCGATGTGGTGTGGGAACCCGCGCTCACTGGTGGTCAACGGGACGACGATGGCCTGCCGGATCGGGAGGGTGTTGAACCGGTCGATGGACACCACCACGCAGGGACGGATGCCGCGCTGCTCGTTGGCCACCGTGGGGTCCAGTGTCACTGACCAGACCTGTCCCCGCGCGACACTCACTGGTTGTACTCCGGCCACTCCCGGACGGCGGCGGTGTCGGGGTTAGCGGTGATGAGCTGCCACTCGGCTAGCTCGCCCAGATAGTCGGCCCAGCCATCCGGGTCATCGCGGCGCATCCGCTGGTAGGCGGCCTCGATGTCGGACCAGCGCTGCTCGGTCTCCAACCGCTCGGCGACGTCGGACAGCAGGGCGCTCATCGTCGTACCGCGGGTCCGCGCGAGATGCGCCAACCGATCCCGGGTCGCGCTGTCGACCTTGATCGTCGTGGTAGACATACCAGTAAGTATACCGTGTAGGGATACCGTGCTGGCCGTGGTCGAGTCTGTCGGGTGAACTGTGTCATTGGATCTGTGGTCAGCTTGCCTCCGGCCTCGCCGCTCGCCTCGCGCGGTCGAAGGCAGGGCTGATCCCGCATGTCTTCGGACTCGGCCGGCACGATTTCCACCTCACGCCCGGCGTCCAGCACGCGCCTTCTTCCTCATTGTTTCGCCCGACGCCCCGATCTCACGGCGACGGTCAAGCCCGCCTTCACCCTGTAGATCACGGTTTGTGTGCCTTCGGCGACACATAATGTCGTCTCACGCACACAAACCGTGATCTTCAGGGTGGAGCGACTGCGCCGCAAGTGTCGTTGCGGCGATGGGGTCAGTGGGGCAGCGTGGTGAGGAAGGTTTGCCAGGTGGTGGGGGGGAGGGACAGGGCGGGGCCGGTGCGGTTCTTGGAGTCGCGGATCAGCACGGCGTCCGGTCCGGGCGCGACCTCGACGCAGGCAAAGTTGGTGCCGCTGTGGCTGCTGGTGCGCCAGCCGACCTCGACGCAGCCGCCGTTGGTGCCGCTGTAGCTGCTGGTGCGCCAGACAATCCCGTCCGGCTCAGGCGCGGTCATCATCAGTCCTCTCGATCCGCATAGAGCTCGGTTGCCAGGTGGGCAATCAGCTCCCTCGATTCTTCCTCGCCCAGCGCGGTCTTCGCCAGTGCCCGCAGCACGCCCTGGTAGGCGGCGGTCTCCTCCGGCTGCTCCAGGAACAGGCAGGAGGTCTCGCTCTCCAGGTAGGCCACCGGCTTGAACTCGGCGAACTCCATCAGCGTGAACGCCCCGTTGATCGCGGCGTGCCCGCCGCGCGCGGCCGGAACCACCCGCAGCGTGAGGTAGGGGCGCGTCGAGACCCGCAGCAGGTGACGCAACTGGGTGGCCATCACGGTGGCGCCGCCGATCGGCAGCCGCAGCACGAACTCGTGCAGGTAGAAGGTGAACCGCGCCGGGTGCTCCCGGCTGAACAGGTTCTGGCGGCCCAGCCGGGCGGCCACCCGGCCGTCGACCTCCTCTTCCGGCACCGTCCCGGCCTCCTGGATCAGGGCCCGGGCGTAACCGCCGGTCTGCAGCAGTCCCGGCACTATGGCCAATTGGAAGTCGCGGACCACCACCGCTTTGCTCTCGTGGTCCATCAAGGTCACGAGCTGCTCGGGGAGCCGGGAGCCGTGTTGCTGCCACCAGCCTGGGGTGTGCTGCTCGTGGCACAGGTCGATCAGCCGGTCGCGCTCGGTGCCGGTCACCCGGCACACCGCCAGGAATGCCGACACCTGCAACGCGGTGGCGTTGCGCTTACCGGCCAGGATCCGGGACAGCAGGCTCGGGGACCAGGCGAGCAGCTCCGCGGTCTGCCTGCCGGTCAGGTCGACGCGCTTCATGGCCTTGCGCAGTCCGTCGCCGAGCTCGCGGCTGCGGACCGTCGGCTCACAGTCTTCCATGGTGACCTCCCGTCACGACCCTAAACCCCCAGTCCGACAGATTCCGCACCGCATCCAATTGTGCTGTCGTAATGATTATTGCGTGCCCTGAGGGCAATCGGTTCTGATTCCCGTGAGCGGGGATCTCACTCGCCGGACTCTTCGGGAGGTAACTGATGGACGCGATGACACCAGCCCTCATCGACGCATACACGCTGCTGGATGCCGACCTCCTCGAGCATCTGTGCGAGGCGGAACACCTCGGGCGCATGGTCGCCGCGTGGTCCAGGGAGGACGAGGCCAACGCCCGCAAGCTGATCCCCGACCTGGTGATCATCCTGCGCGGGCTGCTGATCGAGCACGAGATGAGGCCGCAGGGGACATGCCGGACCTGCTCGTCGCCGTGGCCCTGCCCGGTGATCACGACGATGCACGCACTGGTCAAGGACCCGGATCGGGCCTTCGTCACGCTCGTCACCCAGGCTCGCAACGCTGAGTGACCAGCAGATGCCAGAATGTAACCAGAAACCGGTAACGGTGGCCCCGGAGCGACGATGATACTACCGTCATGACGTGACGAACACGATAGAGGAGGCCTCCCGCGATGGGTGACCCGAGCCGGCTACTCGACAACCTGCTCACCGAGAGCCGGGTGTTCCCCCCGAGCGAGGCCTTCGCCGCGCAGGCCAACGCCACCGCCGCGCTCTACGATGACGCCGACGCCGACCGGGAGGTCTTCTGGGCGCGCCAAGCCCACCGGCTGCACTGGCACACCGACTTCGACCAGGTACTCGACTGGTCGGACGCGCCGTTCGCGAGGTGGTTCCTCGGCGGCAGGCTCAACGTCGCCTACAACTGCGTGGACCGGCACGTCGAGGACGGCCACGGCGACCAGGTCGCCTTCCACTGGGAGGGCGAGCCGGGCGACACCCGCACCATCACCTACGCCGACCTGCAGCGCGAGGTGTGCAAGACGGCCAACGCGTTGCTCTCGCTGGGTCTGGAGGCCGGGGACCGGGTGGCCATCCAGCTGCCGATGATCCCCGAGGCGGTCTTCGCCATGCTCGCCTGCGCCCGGCTGGGCCTGCCGCACAGCGTGGTGTTCGGTGGCTTCTCCGCTGAGTCGCTGCGCCAGCGGGTGCACGACGCGCAAGCCAAACTGGTGATCACCGCCGATGGCCAGTACCGGCGGGGCACCGCGGGCCCGCTGAAGGCCAACGCCGATGAGGCGCTGCGGGACACCCCGACGGTGCGCCACGTCCTGGTGGTCAAGCGCACCGCCATCGACGTCGACTGGACGCAGGGCCGCGACCTGTGGTGGCACGAGCTGGTGGATCACCAGCCTGACCAGCACCGCTGCGAGGCGTTCGACAGCGAGCACCCGTTGTTCATCCTCTACACCTCGGGCACCACCGGAAAGCCCAAGGGCATCCTGCACACCTCCGGCGGCTACCTCACCCAGTGCGCGTACACCCACCACGTCGTGTTCGATCACAAGCCCGGCGAGGACGTCTACTGGTGCACCGCCGATATCGGCTGGGTCACCGGGCACAGCTACATCGTCTACGGGCCGCTGGCCAACCGGGCGACGTCGATCATCTACGAGGGCACCCCGAACACCCCGCACGAGGGCCGGCACTGGGAGATCGTGCAGCGCTACGGCGTCACGACCTACTACACCGCACCGACCCTGATCCGCACCTTCATGAAGTGGGGCAAGGAGATCCCGGAGAAGTACGACCTGTCCTCGCTGCGGTTGCTGGGCAGCGTCGGGGAGCCGATCAACCCCGAGGCCTGGATGTGGTACCGGGAGCACATCGGCGGTGAGCGCTGCCCGATCGTGGACACCTGGTGGCAGACCGAGACCGGCGCGATCATGATCTCGCCGCTGCCCGGCGTCACCGCGACCAAACCCGGCTCGGCGATACGCCCACTGCCGGGCATCAGCGCCGCCGTGGTCGACTCCGCCGGTACCCCGGTCGGCCGCGGCCAGGGTGGTTACCTGGTGCTGGATGCACCCTGGCCTGGGATGTTGCGCACCATCTGGGGTGACGACGAACGGTACCGGGAGACCTACTGGTCCCGCTTCGGCGACCGGGGCTGCTACTTCGCCGGGGACGGCGCCAAGTACGACGACGACGGCGCGATCTGGCTGCTGGGCCGGGTCGACGACGTGATGAACATCTCCGGGCACCGGATCTCCACCACCGAGGTGGAATCCGCGCTGGTGTCGCACCCGACGGTGGCCGAGGCCGCCGTGGTCGGCGCCCCCGACCCGATCACCGGGCAGGGCATCGTCGCGTTCGTGATCCTGCGCGGCCACGTCGCCCAGGACGAGGCCCGGGGCGTGGAGGCCATCAAAGCGCTGCGCAACCACGTAGCCACCCAGATCGGCGCGATCGCCAAACCGCGCCAGATCATGGTCGTAGCAGATCTCCCCAAAACCCGATCCGGCAAGATCATGCGCCGCCTCCTCCGCGACGTAGCCGAACACCGCGAGATAGGCGACGTCACCACCCTGGCCGACTCCTCCGTAATGGACCTCATCTCCACCCACATGCAATCCGGCGCCACCGAGTAGCCAGCCCTTCAAGGACTACCAACTCCCGTTCGGGATGTCTCGCACGACCGCCAACCCGTCGATGGGCATGCTGGGTACATGACTGACGTACTGCCTGTGGATGGGTCGGTCTCGATCCCGGAAAGCGAGCTGGGGTGGCGCTTCTCGCGGTCGAGTGGGCCGGGCGGGCAGGGCGTCAACACCACCGACTCGCGAGTCGAACTGATCTTTGACGTGGCGGCCAGCACGGCGTTCACGCCAGACCAACGGGACCGGATACTCCAGCGGCTGTCCGGGCGGCTGGTGGACGGTGTCCTCACGATCGTGGCCTCCGAGCACCGCTCCCAGCTACGCAACCGGGAAGCGGCGCGCGCTCGCCTCGCCGCGATACTCCGCCAGGCACTGGCCCCGGACCCACCACCGCGCCGCCCGACCAAGCCCTCCCGGGCCGCCCGCGAGCGCCGCCTCGCGAACAAGCGCCGCCGTAGCGAAGTGAAGCGATTCCGCGGCATCCACGAAGAATGAGGCGGCACACGATCGGCAGTCACCGCTGACCACCGGCGTACCGCTGGCCCAGGTATGCAACGGCGGCCAGGGCGATCGGCGGCATACAGTGACCCTTCTCATCAGGTCCGTGTGCTGTTGAAGGGGCGAGGGTGTGGCTGATGTCGGCGGCCGAGGATGACTGATCAACCGTGCAGTGGGCTCGCCGTGCGCGTGCTGAATACGGCCGGATGCACTGTCGGGGTGGGTGTGCTCGTCGGCCTGCGGGAGATCGTGACCTGCGCGCATGTGGTCAACGTCGCGCTCGGCCGGGACCGCGCGGCACAGGACCGGCCAGCAGGCGAGGTCACCGTGCAATTCGCGGTCGGTGACCATCCGCCGTTGCGGGCCGAGGTGCAGCTCTGGTTGCCTCCGCCGCGCGCCAAAGCCATCGGGGATGACATCGCCGGGCTCGTCTTGACCAGCACCGAGCTCCCCACGGGCGCCACCCCCGCCAGGCTTGCGGTGAAACCGCCCGCGCCGGGCCAGGTGGTGGACGTGTTCGGCTACCCCGGCAACCCGCTGCGCTCGCACGGCGCCTGGGTGGAGGCCATCGTTCGCGGGCAGGTCGAGAGCCGTCACCTGCAGCTGGATTCCACACCCGGCAGCGCGCTGCGGATCCAGCCTGGGTTCAGCGGCAGCCCGGTGTACGACCGCGACACCGGCTGGGTGGTGGGTCTGCTGACTGCCGCGCCAACCGCGGCCTCCGAGGAGCGGGATAGCCTCGCGATCACCGCCGAGCGGTTGCGGCTGGCCTGGCCGGAGGTCCTCGATCCCCGGCACACCCGGGCCGGAGACGGGGTCAGTGAGCTGACGATCCTGCACGTGTCGGATCCCCAGTTCGGCCGCAACCACCTCTTCGGCGGCAACGGCCTGACTCCGGCCGACCAGGCCCACGACACCCTGTTCCAGCGGCTGCACGACGACCTGAACCGGCTGGCCAAGGACCCTGGGCTGCGTCCGGACCTGATGGTGGTCACCGGAGACTTGGCCGAGTGGGGCCTGCGCAGCGAGTTCGAGCAGGTGGTGCAGTTCCTGGCCGCACTGACCGAGGCGGTGGGGCTGCCCCGGCGGCACGTAGCCATCGTGCCCGGAAACCACGACGTCAACCGAAAGGCCTGCGCAGCCTACTTCCAGGATCAAGAGGCGGATGAGTGCGAGCCGGTGAAACCGTACTGGCTGAAATGGAAGCACTTCGCCTCCGCTTTCGAGCAGTTCTGCTGGCCGGGGTCGACCTACGCGGCCAGGATCTCACGAATCGGGACCTTCGAAACGCGAACTTGCAAGGCGCGGACCTGCGAGGAATGCGGCTGGCCGGAACTAACCTGGCGGGTGCGGATCTGCGTGACGCCGACTTGGCTGGCGTCCGGCTGGTTGGCGGAGATCTCGCCGGGGCACAGGTCTCGGGCAGTCGGTGGAACCGCGCGGCTCTGCTCGGCGTGTCAGGACTCGACGGGCTGATCCACGCCCCGGAGCTGGCCGTGGCCGCGGTCGCCGGACGTGACCCCGCCGACGTCATGGTCGCCGCTACTGGGGACGTGTCCAGCGTGGCGTTCTCGCCCGACGGGGCCCTGCTCGTCGTGCCACGGGAACAAAGTGTCGAGATCGTGGACCTGGCTAGCAGCGACGTACTCCGCGTCCTCGGTGGCCACACCGGTGTGGTGCGCGGGGTTGCGTTCTCCCCCGATGGTGCTTTGCTCGCCACTGCCTCCGACGACGGCACCGCCCGCTTGTGGGATCCCGCCACCGGCCAGCACCGCACCACCCTGCAAGGTCACACCGACTGGGTGACCGCAGTGGCGTTCTCCCCCGACGCCACCCTGATCGCCACGACCTCCACTGACCGCACAGCCCGTCTGTGGGATCTCGCCACCGGCCAGCACCGCACCACCCTGACCGGCCACACCGGCAGGGTGACTGCGGCGGCGTTCTCCCCCGACAGCACCTTGCTCGCCACCACCTCCCAGGACCGCACCGCGCGCTTGTGGGATCTCGCCACCGGCCAGCACCGCACCCCTCTGACCGGCCACACCGGCCCGGTCAGAGGGGTGACGTTCTCTTCCGATGGCACCCTGATCGCTACCACCTCCTCCGACGAGACCACCCGCCTCTGGGACCTCACCACCGGCCAGCACCGCAGCACCCTCAAAGGTCACAACGACTGGGTGACTGCGGTGGCGTTCTCTCCCGACGGCGCGCTGCTCGCCACGACCTCCCACGACCGCACAGCTCGCCTGTGGAATCCCGCTAATGGGGAGCACAGTATTACCTTGACCGGCCACACCGGCCCGGTGAGCGGGGTGGCGTTCTCTCCCGACGGCGCGCTGCTCGCCACGACCTCCCCCGACCGCACAGCTCGCCTGTGGAATCCCGCTAATGGGGAGCACAGTATTACCTTGACCGGCCACACCAGCAGGGTGACCGCAGTGGCGTTCTCTCTCGACGGTGCCCTGCTCGCCACCACTTCTGATGACCGCACAGCCCGGCTCTGGGACCCCAGCACTGGCGCGTGGCGAGCAACGTTGCTAGCACTCGATGCGGGCGGCTACGCGGTGCTTCTGCCTGATGGCTCATATAAGCTCGACGGCGACCCGGGTCGTTACCTCTGGTGGGCTATCAAGCTGTGCCGCTTCGGGCCCGGCGAGCTCGACCCCTACGACCCGGCGATCCGGCGGCTCCCGGTCGACGCGCCCATCCCCCGCTGACGGCCGTCAGCGCAGCCGAAACCTCCGGAGGGTCGCGATACACGATCCCGGCTGAGTCGCGGGATGCCCGATCACTGTGGGCGATCGTCCACGGGTCTGGACCTAACAGGTGGAAGCGATGATCAAGCCATGTGTCGTTCACGTCTCGCCTCGGCTGTTGGGGCTCACGGCGCACCCGATGTTGTCATACGCGTAGTACGCTCTTGTTGCGTGGGGGCGACCGCCGACGGATATGACGGCATTCCATACGGCGAGCTCCCCATCGATGCAGTCGAGGTGCGTCCGGAGCAGGAGGAACATCTTGCACGGCGACGGCGGACGGGAGTACCGCACGAGGTTGACATCGAGCCATCCTGGGTCGTCGAGGCGGCCCTCGATCCCAGGGCGCTGGTGGACGACGGGCGAAGCCGCACCGGGTTGTCCATCCGCCTCATCGGCTTGGCGCCGTCATGCCCGGCCGTGGACGGTGATTCACGTGGTGCGGTCCTGGTCGTGTACCTGGTGCCTGCCGCAGCGCCGCGCGACGGACACTGGCTGGTCGTGACGGGGTGGCTGGCCGGACAGCAGCTACGACGGATCTACTGGGAGAAATCCGATGAGTGACAGCGACCTTGAGCGGACTCTGCGAGAGCTCACGTGCGAAGCGGAGCTGGAGCGCGGAGACGACACGGTCCCGCCCACTGCTCGTAGGAAGACCGCGCGGGCGAAGGATCCGAGCCAGGTCTACTCGGTGCGGATCCCGGTGGACCGGCTAGAGCAACTGCGCCGCGCGGCAGCGATGCGCGGATCGGCACCGTCGGTGTTGATCCGTGAGCTTGTCGTGGCGTTTCTCGACGACCAGCCGATGGAGCCGACCATCAGCTCGGCTGCTGAGGCGCTCGAAGTACTTCGGCAGGTTGTGTTGGGGCAGGCCCACGTCGGGACATCCCCCGAAGCGGGCGGCTGAGCTCAGGAGGCGCAGGAGCCGGTGGAGACTTCGGTGTCTCGGTTTGGGGCTGCGGTGACGGCAGCAGCGATCTCGTCGTCGGTGAGCACGAACCCGGTCTCGTCGTTGTCCACGGCGGCCCCGAACACCAAGCCGAGCACCTGGCCGGATCCATCGAGCAGCGGGCCGCCGGAGTTCCCGCTGCGCACCACGGCGCGGACGGTGTAGACGTTGCGGAGCACGGTTGACGCGTTGTAGATGTCCGGGCCGCGGAGGTGGATGCGGTCTCGAACCCGGGCGGCCGAGGCCGTGTACGGCCCGTCCAGCGGGTAGCCGAGCACCAGGCCACTCACTCCGGAGGTGGCCGGCTCCGGGGCCAGGTGCAGCACGGGTGCTCTGAGCCCGGGTACCTTCAGGATCGCGACGTCGGTCTCCGGGTCATAGCTGACCACCTCGGCGTCCAGCGCGCCGTCCGTGGTCTCCACCTGGACCTGATCGGTGCCGGCGACCACGTGTGCATTGGTGATCACCCGTTGCGGCGCCACCACGAAACCGGTGCCCTCCAACGCCCGGGAGCAGGACCTCGCCCGGCCGCGGATCTTGAGCACGCTGGCCCGGGCCTGGCGCACCACCGGGCTGTTGAGTAGCTCCGGGTCGGCCGGCCCGACATCTGTGATCGGGGTGGTCGAGAAGGGCGCGAGCACGTCGGGGAAACCGGAGACCTGCAGCAGGTTTTTCAGCTCACCCGGTAGCCGGCGCAGCTCATTGGGCATCACCGTGCCCGCGATCCGCAGCACTGAGGAGCCCCGCACCGCCCTGTTCAGCCCAGGATAGGCGGACGATTCCGTCAGCGGCAGGACGACCAGCCAGGCCACCACGAGAGCCGCGATGCCCTGCACCAGGGCACCCAGGAAACTGTCCACTCGGCGCAGCGCCTCGGTGTCGATCCGGCGCTGCACCGCCCGGCCCAGCAACACACCCAGCGTCTCGCCCAGCGCGATGAGCACGATCACGATCGACACCCCGAGCGCGACCCGGACCTCCGGGCTCTGGTAGCCGGAGATCAGCGACGGCGCGATGCGCACGCCGATCACGGCCCCAGCCAGCACCCCGATGAACGACGCCGCCGCGGTGACCATCCCCTGGCGGGAACCAGAGACCGCGGCGAGCAGGGCCAGTAGCAGTACCAGCACGTCCACCCAGTTCACCGGATCACCTCAGTCCGCTCGGCAAACTCAGTCATCCGGATCATCGGGCCGCTTCCGGGCCGAGGTAGCGCGCGAGGACCGCGCGCACCTGCTCCGGGCTGCGCAGCACCACGGGCGGGGTGACCTGGTGGACCTGGCCGTCGGCGGACACCACATAGCTCAGCGGCAGTACCGGCGGCGCGCTCAACGCGGCGCGCAGCCTGCCCGCTGGGTCACTGACCGACGGGTAATGCACGTTGAGGGCGGCGAGCAGGTCAAGCGCCCCTTCGGGCAGTTGCTGCACCTCGACGCCGAGCACCGGCACCGCACCAGGCTCAGCGGCGTAGGCCGCCAGCGCGGGGAGCTCCTGGGCGCAGGGTTGGCACAGCGGTCCCCACAGGTTGAGCAACGCCGGCCGGCCGGCCAGCGCCGCCCCCACGTCGACCGTCCCCGGTTGGCCGAGGCAGGGCAGCACGAGGCCGGATAGCGGCCCGCCAGCCGGGCTGTGGCCCGAGCGCGCGGTCGGGCAAGGCCGCAGCGCTGCCTGGGACCGCAACTGCTCGATACCGACCGACGGGCCTATGACGGGCTGGTCTGGCTGCGCTGAGCCCGCCGACGCCGCGACCATTGTCGGGCTCGCCCTCGGCCAGAGCGCCACGACGAGTGCCGACGCGAGTAACGCCGTCACCAGCACCCAGCGCAGCGCACGCTTCACAGCACCGTCCCTGGGGCCGCCACACCGACTGTTACGCCCCGATCACCCGCTGAATCGGTAGGAAGCCCGGCCATCGCCAGCAGGTGCGGTGCCTCGGGCCCGCGCAGCAACGCGGCGGCGATCCCGGCCTCGGTGGGCCCGAGGCCGTAGGACGGACAGTCCTGCGCCAGTGGGCACACCCCGCAGGCCGGGCGGCGAGAGTGGCACACCCGGCGCCCGTGGAAGATCACCCGGTGGGACAGCATCGTCCAGTCCCGTTGCGGTATCAGCTCGGCGATCGCCTGCTCGACCTTCACCGGATCCTCGTGCTCGGTCCACCCCCACCGGCGCGCCAGCCGCCCGACGTGGGTGTCCACCGTGATGCCGGGCACGCCGAAGGCGTTGCCGAGGATCACGTTGGCTGTTTTGCGCCCGATTCCCGGCAGGGTGACCAGCTCGTCCAGTGTGTGCGGCACCTCGCCGCCGAAGCGCTCGAGGAGTGCGGCGCCGAGTCCGATCAGCGCCGCCGTCTTGTTCCGGTAGAACCCCGTGGGCCGGATCAGCCCCTCCAGCTCGTCCCGATCGGCGGCCGCGTACTGGGCGGCGCTGCGATATCGGGTGAACAACGCCGGTGTGGTCTCGTTGACCCGCTTGTCGGTGCACTGCGCGGACAGGATGGTGGCGACGGCGAGCTGTAGCGGCGTGGAGAAGTCGAGCTCGCAGTGCGCGTCCGGGTAGGCCGTGGCCAGTACCCGGTCTATCCGGCGGGCTCGTCGAACCAGCGCGAGGTGGCTCTCCGCAGCAAAGGACCGGCGCGATCGAGCTGGCACGCCTTCAGCCTACGGAGGTGGCGCCCAACCCGGTCGCCCAGCCCGGTCTGCGCGGGCCGGCAGTGCGCCGCACTCGACACGCGCCCCCACGTGCGCCCCGGTCGGGTGATGCGGCAGGATCTCCCGCACCATGACTGCCTGGTTTGTTGCCACCGTCCCAGTGTTGATCATGCTCTTCGCGCTCGGGATGGAGCGACTGGAGAACCGTCTGCGCCACCTCACGGTGCAAGAGAACGAGGTCGAAGAATTTCTGCAGGCAGCCCGCCCGGAGGAGGTACGGGTGCTGTTCGGCAGCGGGATCGGTCGGGCGCTGGAACTGTTCCAGCGTCGTCGGCTACCCGATACCGCTGCGCACAACGGCACCGCTGCGCACAACGGCGGGCTAGCCACCTCACGCCGCGCCCAGCAACGGCCCTAGACTCCACCGATGTGATCGGCGGCACTGACGTAGGCCCCTTGACGGTGGGGCTAAGTCCAATCGGGTCAGCTGGAGGAACGTGGTGAACGACCCCCTGGCCAGGGCTGGCATCTTCCAGGGTGTCGACCCGTTGGCTGTTCAGGCTCTGCGGGCCAGCCTGGAGCCGGTCAGCTTCCCCCGGGCCCACGTCATCTTCGCCGAAGGCGAACCGGGTGACCGCCTGTACATCATCCTGTCGGGCAAGGTCAAAATCGGGCGGAAGTCGGCTGACGGCCGGGAGAACCTGCTCGCCGTGTTCGGTCCTTCGGACATGTTCGGTGAATTATCGATCTTCGACCCGGGACCGCGGACGTCGACGGTCACCACGGTGACCGAGGTCACCGCCGTCAGCATGGATCGCGTCGCGTTGCGGGAGTGGATCACCAAGCGGCCGGAGATCGCCGAGCAGCTGCTGCGGGTGATCGCGCGGCGGCTGCGCCGGACCAACAACATGCTCGCTGACCTGATCTTCACTGATGTGCCGGGGCGGGTGGCCAAGGCGCTGCTGCAGCTTGCGCACGACTTCGGTACCCAGGAGGCCGGTCTGCTGCGGGTGACCCATGACCTCACTCAGGAGGAGATCGCCCAGTACGTCGGCGCCTCCCGGGAGACGGTGAACAAGGCGCTCGCCGATTTCGCCCACCGCGGCTGGCTACGCCTGGAAGGCAAGAGCGTGCTCATCCTGGAGCCCCAACGCCTAGCCCGCCGCGCCCGCTAACGACGGTAGCTCTTCAAGTACCGCCAACCCCAGGTATGGCTGCTTCTTACGACTACCAACCCGCCAGTGGCGGTTTTGTCGGAGGTGGGTCGTAGCGTGCCAGCAGGTGGGCGGAGTGGAACTCCGCTCAGCCGACCCACGAGAGGAGGGCACATGCCTCTGAAGGTCGGTGAGATCATCAAGCTGATCGAGCATGGAGGTTGGCGCCTGCACACGGCACGTGGTAGTCATCATCAGTTCAAGCACCCTGACCGTAGCGGTCGGGTCACAGTCGCCGGTAAGCCCAGCGACACATTGCACCCGCGTACGGAGCGGAGCATCCATAAGACAAGCTGGTCTGGAGCGGAGGGCACGATGACCGACTACGTCGCCATCGTTGAGCGTGACGAGCAGGGTGGGTTCAGCGCCTGGAGCCCTGACCTGCCCGGCTGCGTTGCCGCGGCACGCGGGGTCGACGAATGCATATCCCTCATGCGGGAAGCCATTAGCCTGCACCTGGCCGGGATGCGCGAGGATGGTGAAGCGATTCCAGAACCCACAGCGGTTGACGCGATCACCATCGCCGCAGCCTGAGAACAGCGCGGGCATCCACAGCCACCACGGTGACCGAGGTCAGCGCCGTCAGCATGGATCGCGTCGCGTTGCGGGAGTGGATCACCAAGCGGCCGGAGATCGCCGAGCAGCTGCTGCGGGTGATCGCGCGGCGGCTGCGCCGGACCAACAACATGCTCGCTGACCTGATCTTCACTGATGTGCCGGAGCGGGTGGCCAAGGCGCTGCTGGGGCTCGTGCACGACTTCGGTACCCAGGAGGCCGGCATGCTGCGGGTGACCCATGACCTCACGCAGGAGGAGATCGTCCAGCTGGTCGGTGCCTCCCGGGAGCTTGAATGTCGAGGGTGTTCTGGATCCACCGGTTGGTGGCGCCATGGCGGGGTAGTGCTGCCGTGCCGCTTCCGCTTCTCGGCGCTGGCGCGCCTGCGGTGCGGGTCGGCTTGCCACCGGGGTACCGCGTTGCTTTGAGCCCTCGGCGAGGTCGGCACGACGGTGATGGTGTCCAGCGTGAGCTGGGGTTGTCCAGGGATCGTCTTCGTCCACAGTGTCGCTTCGTCGGCATCGTCGGGGGCGGGGTGTGGTTACGGGGCTGTTTTCTCGACGTGGTGCGACCAGGCGGTCGCTTCGTCGTAGTGGGTGCGGGTCTTCAGGTAGCTGTGGAGGATGTCGACAAGTCGGTTGGCGAGGTGGTGCAGTGCGGCGTTGTGTTCGACAACGCGGTCTTTGTGCTGGTCGTAGTAGGCGCTGGCGCCGGGCGAGGCGGTGAGCGCGGCGAAGACTGGGGTCGTGAGGGCGTCGATGAGCCGGTCGTTGTGGACGAACCGGGCGAGGACGACTTTCTTTCTGCCGAAGGCGTAGGTGATCGGGCTGGTGCCGGCGTGGTTCTTGCGGGATTTCGCGTCGGCGTAGCGGTGGGGGTCGTCGCCGAACTCGGCGAGCACCCGGGCACCGAGGATCGATCCCAGCCCTGGCTGGGACAGGATGATCTCAGCGTCCGGGTGCCGGCCAGAATGCGCATCGACCTGCTCGTGCAGGGTGGTGACCTGTTCTTGCAGGGTGGTCGGGATCGCGACGGCGGCGCGGGTCGTGGCCGCGTAGGCGGTGGTGACGACCACGGGCCCACCAGCAGTGGCACGATCTCACTTCAGGACTCAACGTCCAGGTGTGACGAGTCCTCACCTACCAGCGGCTACCAGACGCGAGTCTGCCGGACGGCCGACCCACTAGCACTGATTAGGTGTGGCCGTGCGGAGATGCACGGTCACAGCTCACTTTCGGTGATCATCAGTGGGTATCAGCAGGGCAAACCGGATGACTGGCCCGAAATATCGTTCTACTCTGGGGAGCCACGTGTTGAGTGCACTGCCTCGTCATCGCGGAACCCTCTGGGGTTCGGTGTTGGGATAACACGTCGAGGTGGGGTCGAGCGGTTGTCCGGTGGGCCAAGCCAGGTCTTTCTGCGTCACCGTGCCGTCGGCGTGAAGCTGAAGGATCGGCATCGCCTTGTCGATCGGGTTGCCGTCCGGACCCAATGCGATGGGGCCACTGGCGCCGGGAACGTAGTGTTGGCAATGAATAGCGACGAGAAAATCGGCGACAGTGTTCGGTTCGGTTGTGGCCAAAGGATCAGCTTTGGTCGCGGTGATGGCCACATTCACCGCATCGTAGCTTACCATGACGTCGCCGTCATCGAGATTCGCGTCTTTGAAGCGTTTCTCGGTGAACGCCGCCGCAAAATCCCGATAGTTCTTGACGTAATCGGAATTTGGCGGGAAGCTGCTCCACTCATCCGTATATGCGAGGGCCGTGTAGAACACGTTGAAGCTCAGGCCGCCGGACGTCGAGATCCGCCCGCCAACCAGGTTGCTGGCGTCATCACCGGTCATCACGTCCAGCGGCCCGAGCCCGCACGCGCCACTCGAGGACAGCGCGGTCAGGAAGTATCCCAGGTCGGTGCCCCGACCGGCGAAGTAGATCAGGTCAGGCCGGATCGCGCAGATGTCACTGTGCATATCAGCGAAAATTTTGGCCATCAACTGCTCTCGGGTGGCGACGCTCAGGGGGGCGTCCGGTGACCGGTAGGGCTCCGTGTTGTCCACCTTGACGTCGCCGTTGGTCGCGAAAGCATGGGCGAGGATTTGCGCATAGCCATCCGTCTCGTTCACGTCATTGACGAGGAGTACCTTGTGGTAGTTGTGCTGCTTGATGTACTTCGATGCGGCTATCGCCTCCTCGGTATTCGTGGGAACAACCCTGAAGAAATTCGCACTGCGCTTGCCTCCCGGCCCTGGAGCGAAGTTCATGGTGTCGCCGGTCACGTTCGTGCCCACCACGGCGATGTGCGCATCCGACAGGGATGCGACTGCGGCGCGGCTCGTGTCTCGACTCTGACCGATTCCGGTCACCGCGACGATATGCTCGCGCAGGCGAGCCTGCTCGATGGCATCGACGGCCTGGGGCCAGGAACCGGCCTCGAGGCCGTAGTTCGCGAGCAACAATTTGATCTTTGGGATGCCGCCTGTCTTCGGGTCGTTCGCCCGCGACGCGGCGGTGATCGCGCCCTCAATGACATGCCGCTGCTGCTGGATCGCCACGCTGTCGCTCCTGGGATCCGGAGTCATGTCGTCGAGTACCACGATGGTGGCGAACGGCTCAGAGATTGCTCTGTTGTTGTCCGCGATGGTCTGTTCGAGGTCAGCCAGTGGGTCGGCATCCCTGAGCGCCGTCGAGTCTAGATTGAGGCCCACGCAGACGTAGGGCGACCCAGTCGCGGCCATGCCGGGTCCACATTTCTGCCACGGGGCCCACCACGCCAGATACCCGAGCCCGATGAGAAGGACGACCATCATGAGTGAGCTGGCGATCCACCGACGCCGGAGAAAACTCAGGATGGTCACCGTGGTCGGGATACTCACTATAGGGCGCGGTTCGCTGCCCTGCGCGCGGAGCTTCGGGCGGGTCAGCAAGCGGCGGAACAGGCTCATGGCCAGGTCGGGTCCGTTCTGTTTCAGAGCAGCAGGTCAGTGGCGAGCCGCGCGGCCTCGAACAGCGCGGCGACATCGGGCCGCCTGGACAGTGGCACGAGTTCTCTTTCGTATGCGCGCGCGATGAGTGTGCGTTGGGCCGGATCGGGCATGGCGAAGGGGTTGGCCGCCAGCCAGCGGGCCGTGATCAGCCGAGTGATGGCGTTGCCGGCGGGGGACCGGCCGAGCGGTGCCTCGCCGATAGTCGTGTTGACCAGCATGTCGTAGAGTTCCCCGCAGCTGTGGTTGAGCGGCTGATTGTCGGGCGCGCGAGTAACCAGTTCGATCCGGTTGATCCAATCCTGATGCGGGCCTTGGTCGAAACTGGTCTCGAAGGCGTCCACCACCTCACTGATCCGTCCGAGGGCCAGCTGGCAGTACGCCTTGCGCACTGGCTCGTCGAATGTATCCGGGTCGTTGAGTAGTGCCTCGAACTGGTCTTGGTAGGTAGTGCCGTTCCGCGCGAGGGCGCCCACCAGCGTCCGGGCGATCCACGGGTGTAGTTCGGCGTAGTTCGCGGTGACGGTCCCGTATTTCGGCGCGGCGGTCCACAGGGCGATGCGCAACTCGGTGAGGATGCGCCCGACGTGGGGTTGAGAGATCAGGCTCGTCGCGTTGTGGGGTAACAACCATGGTGCGGTAGCGAAGGGGGCGGCGCTGATGAACTCGTCGATGCCGACATCCTGGAGATACTGGACGAGGCGCATGGCGGTCAAGCGCTCGCGCCACGGATCGGCACCGGAGCGGGCCGGGTCGGCCGACCCGAGAACGTCACGGGCGCCGGGCCGGACCTGTCGGTCACGCAGCAGATCCTTGAGAAGATGAACCGCTGCGGGCAGGCCGCCAGTGGCGCGTTGGACCAGGATGCACTCCGGTGCGTGTTGGCTGATCGCCAAGATGTGGGCGGTCTCGTCGATGGCGAGCGGTTCGAGCAGCACCGGGTAGTAGGGGGGCCGGGGCGCTTCGGATGCCTGGGTGGCCCAGTGCCCGTAGTTCGCCTCACGGCACAGCGGTACGGCCCGCGCTCGGCCCGGGTTATCCAGCGGTGATTGCCATGGAGCCCGCCACCCGGCTTCCCAACGACTGTCCCACCGGCCGCTGGTCGCGATGATCAGCAGCGCGTCATGCTGGTCTGGATCTCTCCGCAGGTGGCGTTCCCGGGCGGCGAGCAGGTCCGTGACGAACCTCGCGCCGCTCGTATGGTGAATGTTGTCCAACAGGAGCACCCAGTTGTGCTGGTGGCGAGCGTGCGGATGGGGGCACGAGCACCGGTTGAGGTGATCTAGCGTGGCCATCCGGGGGTGACTTTCCCGGATGTCGGCGAGGAACGCCGCAGTGAGCCAATTGGTGATCTCAGTGGGTCTCGCGCGGCTGAGCGAGACGAGCGCGTCGAGTGGCGTGGCGCCTTCGGCTTCCGGGAAGGACGCGTGCCACTGCTTGGCCCTGCTCACGGGCTGACGGGTAACGGTGCTGATCAGCCTGGGGAGCACCTTCTTGATGATCTCCGCAGGCAGTGCTGGTAGGACACTCGCGTTCTTCGCGGAGTCGACCAGTGTGTCTACCAGGTCGGCGACGACCCGGTCCGCTCTGCGATTGCGGGTGAAGGCCTCGATGGAGACACGCAGGGTGTCTTTCGCCTGTTCGCGAGAATGACCTTCCAGGGATGTCTGGGTGGCGATGAGTCCCAGGGTGAACCGGGTAAAGTGTGCTCCCGGGCGGGCTTTCCACGTGCGGGACAGGTCAAAGGCGACGTGCGCCAGGGTCTCCACTGTGGTGGGCGGGGTCGGCGCATCATGGGGAAAGTCGACAAGGGCGTGGACCACCTCGGCGCCGCAGGCTCCGGATATCGACTTAAGGGCCGTGCTCTTGCCCGAGCCGACCGGTCCGAGCAACACGACCACCGGCTGCGGGCGAGACGGCTCGCCGTTCCACAACAGGCGCTGGGTGAGCAGGACACTGGACAGGTGGGGTTGGCCGACCGACATACACCGCCTCCGAGACGCCGCGCTACGAGCTTCAACCCCGTCCCCCGCCTCAGGTCGGCTGAACGTAGTGCAGAATACTCCCTTGGGCTCCAGCGCCTGGCCCGCCGCGCCCGCCAACAGCCGGCAGCGCCTCTGGCGGGGCGCATCACACCCTTGCTATATCGTGAGCGCCCCCCCGTGATCTGATCACCGCACAGTCCTCAGAGGTTCGATGCCTGCACCTCGGCTACAGCGCGGTCGACCTGGTCGAGCGCCGCCCGCCGAGCAAGGACACTACCTTCATGGGGGGCTGCGGTGTCGTTTCCGCTGGTGGCAGGCAGCCGCTGTCATCTCACCGCTGTAGAAGCCATCCCGGCTACCTCATCTGATGTAGTGGGACCGCATGATCTGGCGTAGGCAAAAGATGGTCCGTTGGACGGATGACCAGTCCCTGGGCTTCCGGAACAATGGAGAAGCAGGAAGAATCATCCCACGGGCCTACGCAACACAGTGCCTATGCAACACGGTGCCTACGCACCACAGTGGCGTCATTGGTTGTTTTCGCGCGGGGAACCGAGTTGGTAGGTTGGTGGAAGTCTGAATCTGAAGTGAGCTGGGTGCCTTGACAAGACAATCAACTCCTGAGCTGGCGCGGCGAGACGATCGTTTCTCGGGAAGGCGTCGCGCCCAAGACTCAATAGCTCCTGACGTTCGGAGCGAATACGAGCGCGATGTCGATCGGATCGTCTACAATTACTACTTCCGACGGCTGGCCGGGATTACGCAGGTATCATCGGGTCATGGCAGAATACTGCACCATAATCGGATGACGCACTCGCTGAAGGTAGCCCAGGTTGGCCGGAGGTTGGTTCAGTATTTAGAGCACGATGACCGCAACTCGGTTGGGATCAAGGCCGCCCGCGGTATTGATCGAGATGTAGTGGAAGCCGCGGGTTTACTGCATGATACGGGGCATCCTCCTTTTGGTCACATCGGGGAGCAGCAGCTCGATCGGTGGGCGCGGGGCCACGGGCTCGGCGATGGATACGAAGGCAATGCTCAAGTTTTACGAATAATTCTCAGTATTACCGCGCACCAGCGTGGTCGCGAGGAGTTATTATCCGGGCTCGACCTGACGCGCGCTGTGGTCGCGGCTTGTGTGAAGTATCCTTGGTCGAGCGGAGAGGTCGAGGAACGCCAGATAAACAAATGGGGTTATTACGAGCCCGAGAGTGAAATCTTCCGTCGATTCGTCACCCCCTTGCTTCCTGAGCACGGTGGTGGAACTCTTGAAGCGAAAATAATGGACTGGGCCGACGATATTACTTACGCTGTGCATGACCTGCAGGACTTCTACGCGGATGGCATTATTCCGCTCCAGTACCTCCGTCATAACCAAATATCTGACAGTAGTTATGAGCCGATTCACAGTGGCGAGTTCGGCGACTTCTGGCAGTATGCCACGGAGAAGCTGCGCAAGAATATCGACTTGTCGTTAAGCGTCGCTCGCCGCGAGTTCGCGAAATATGCAAGCAGGTTCCCCAAGGGGCGTTATCGGGGAGAACGCGAGGAGGATGCACAGCTCGGCGCCCTGGCCTCGCAGATCATTACCGACGCCAGCAAGGCCACGACCGTAACGGAGGATGGACGTCTTCATATAGATGTGAAAATGAAGGCGGCCATCAATGTTCTGAAACAGGTGACGTGGTACTACGTGATTGATCATCCAGATCTAGTCTCCATCCAGATCGGCCAGCGCGCCCGGATGGACGAGTTGTGCCATAGTTTATATGAATGGACTAAATCCTGCTTCAGGCGGCACGAGGGAAGTGGGCAAGCGCTTACCGTGGAGGAACAGTCGACATTGCAACGCACGCTCCCGGTTCAGCTTCGAGAATTCACTGTACAGCTTCTCGAAGCTAATGGCGGGCGTGGCGCTTACCGGGATCGGGATCATTGTTATGCTCGCGCGGTGATCGATTATGTGGCATCAATGACCGAGGCTGAGTTCGACCGACTGTGGCGGGGCATGTGTCGGTAATTATGCAAGAATAGATCGCAGGGCAGGCGCTCATCGACCTCCTCGTGGTTTGTGCTGCAGACGTGTGTGGAAGGCTCGCACAGACACAGCACGTCGCGGTTAGTTTGGCTCTTGCTCTCCGTGCAAGACGCGCCACATCTCGTTGAGCCTGCGCTGCTGAGCAGCCTGGCGCGCGCCACGAGTTCTGGAGGCGCTGGTCTCCATGCCGAGACCAGCCAGAAGGCCAAGCAAGAAGATCAGCAGAGCGGCCAAGCCGATCAATAGTAGAGCTGTCACAACTAGTCACCAACTTCCGCGTAGCGCGACTACCGACAGTGACCGTCTGCACCAGGACGCCTGGTGGGTGGCCTGCATTGTGTTGGTCCCGATCTTTCCGTTACACTGGGCAGTCAGCACTGTTGTGTCCCTCTGGGCCCATCGGGGGATGGGGGCATGCTTATTTGCTCACTACGGAGTCGAGTTCGGCAAAGATTCCTTGGGTGGCGATCGAACAGAGTGATCCTGTTCGGAAGTTTCCGAACAGGATGGCAACGCGGCGAGGCGGTGGTCCAGTGACACGGGGCACGCGCCCGGTGCTTGGGCCGGCTCACCAGAGGCTTGGTGAACGACTGCGTGCACTCCGTAAGTCGGCCAAGCGCACGATGCGTGACCTGGGACGTTTCGTGAGCCAAGCCCATCTGAGTGAACTTGAGAACGGCCAAGTCACACCATCGGCGGCGCTGCTCGGTCGCTTGGTCGGGTACCTTGGCGGTGATCATGCCTCTTTTGCTCGTCTGATGGTGGCTGTCCGGGCGGAGAACGAGGAGCGTAAACGAGCCGGTGCTAAGAAGCGGGGCGAACGCTACATCGCTGGGTTGGCGAGCCCCAGGGCGGTGACGGCACATTTTGTGCTCTACGGCCAGCCTGAAATATCCGTGGTTGATCAGGACGATGTGCCGCGCGTGGTCGAGGTCGAGATCGCCTCGTCGGCCGACGATACCGATTTTAGCCCACCTGTTGTGGTGGAGGATTCCGAAGACGACTACACCGTGGGAGCGGATCGCATTATTGGCACAAGTATTTTCAGTCGCACTATTCGGGCGACTGAGGCTGATATGCGAATCTACCGATGGTGGTTTACTGAGGCGCCGGCGGAACTGGTAATACGCACCATCACGCTCGGCGTATCGCTTGGCGGAAATATCTCTCGAGTCTGGCAGCTTGGTGCGACGTCTTATGGCGTGGAGATTGCTCTCACCAAGGCGTTAGCCGAGGGTGAAGCGAGTCGACTGCGCTATTATAAAGTGGTCCAAGCGGTCGGCTACTGTAGTCGCTGGGTGCGACGAGTTCACGCTGTCGAGTTAGCGTCATCTCGGTTAGCGGTGAGGTTTGAAGGGACAGAACCCGAGGTGGTGTGGTACTGGAGTGGCTTGCCTCCCAGCTCAACCCCTGGGTTCTATAGCCAGGAGCGGGAGCTTAAACGCCAGCCCACTGGGCAGTACGAAAAGTGGTTTGGTCCGCCAGCTCGCGGCATGTCACTCGGCATCGCCTGGCGATTCCCTGGGGATGAACCCTAGAAGGAGGGGTTAATGTGGGAATAGAGATTGAACGACGATTTCTTGTCAGCGATTCGAGCATAGTTCAGGGTGCCTCGCGCGAACTCATTGTTCAGGGCTACTTCTTTGCCAAGAACGGCTATGCCGCGCGTATTCGTCGGCTGCACCACGTTGCTGGTGACGGTAGTACTCGTGAGAGTAGGGCCACGCTTACTGTCAAAGGGCCACGTCGCGGTGCGGCCAGAGCTGAATTCGAGATGGAAATTGATCAAAAATTTGCCGAGAACATGCTCAAGGAAATTGACCACAAGATTTCTAAGAGTCGCTATCAGGTTATCGCCGACGGAGAAACCTGGGATGTAGACGTCTTCCATGGTGACAACGACGGGTTGATCGTTGCCGAGTGCGAGATGGAGCGATCTCATTCCATCCGTACACCCACATGGTGTAGCCAAGAAATCACTGACCGTCGCGAGTTTGATAACGAGAACCTGGCCATGAGGCCGTACGGCACGTGGAAGGAGGCCATCAATCAGTAGGTAGTCGTTGCAACAGGTCAAGAACTCGTCACAGACAGTAGTCGGACAGAGGAAAATGTTGACTACAGGGCTACGAATCTGGCATCATTGTTAGGGCTCGGTAAAAAAGACGGGGGCCGGCGGATGATGGGTTGATCAGGTGGTAGAGTGATGACAGGAGAAGGGCGAGACGCTCCGACCGCGCCGGAGGCGTCGTTGCTCGATCAGCAGCGAGCAGGAGATCCCATAAACATTGCGTCACCGGAAGCTGGTATCGAAGAAATGAAGTTCTCCATCGGCCCTCAGAATGAGTGGGAGGCCACGTTGCCACTGAGCTCGGCAGAGGAATTCATTGCTACTTCCCGGCAGCGGGTACGCATTGGCCGAGCGGCGCTGGACGCGATTCTGACACAAAACCCAGAAAGTCGGCGATGGGGTTTTTCGAGGCTGCGGAACGAGATTATGAGACGAACGGGTCTACATGACGCAGCGGCGTCATTGGTTGTCTTCGCGCGGGGAAATGAGTTGGAAGAAATCTGAAGGCGTTCAGGACACCTCGACGATCAGTTCGACTTCGACCGGGGCGTCCAGCGGGAGTTCGGCGACGCCGACCGCGGACCGGGCATGTGCTCCCGCCGGGCCGAACACCTTGCTGAGCAGCTCGGATGCGCCGTTGAGCACGGCGGGCTGGGCGGTGAACCCGGGTGCCGAGGCCACGAACCCCACCACCTTCACCACCCGCACCACCGCGTCGAGCCCGACCAGGTCGTCCACCGCGGCCACCGCGTTGAGCGCGCAGGTTCGGGCCAGTTCCTGACCGCGCTCAGAGTCGATCTCGGCCCCGAGCTTGCCGGTGGCCGCCAGCACCCCGTCGACGAACGGAAGCTGGCCCGAGGTGAACACCAGGGATCCGCTGCGCACCGCAGGCACATACATCCCGGCCGGGGCGGCCACCGGCGGCAACACCAACCCGAGCTCGGCCAGCCGGCCCGTGGCGCTCACGACTTCGGGCGCTTGAAGTAGGCCACCAGCTGCTCGCCGGTCGGCCCGGGCAGCACGGTGACGAGCTCCCAGCCGTCGGCTCCCCACTGGTCGAGGATCTGCTTGGTGGCATGGGTCAACAGCGGCACGGTGGAGTACTCCCAGACTGTCATGGTTGTGCACGCTAGCGCGTGCCCGTGAGTGGCGTTGCGAGTGGGAACACTCATCGCCACTCACGGGTCGTGAGCGGCCTAGGCTCACGACATGTGGCCGCGGGCTCGCCTTCACGTCGTCACGGGCAAGGGCGGGACCGGCAAGACGACAGTCGCCGCCGCGTTGGCGGTGGCGCTGGCCACGGGGGGTGGGCGAACGCTGCTGGTGGAGGTCGAGGGACGGCAGGGCATCGCGCATCTGTTCGACATCCCCCCACTGCCCTACGAGGAGCGGCGCATCGCGGTCGCCCCCGGCGGTGGCGAGGTCCGGGCGCTGGCGGTGGACGCCGAGGAAGCCCTGCTGGAGTACTTCGCGATGTTCTACAACCTGGGTTTCGCGGGTCGGACCCTGCGCCGGATGGGCGCGATCGAGTTCGCCACCACGCTGGCGCCGGGGCTGCGGGATGTGCTGCTCACTGGCAAGGTGAAGGAGGCGACCACTCGAGTGGCGGGTGGCGTCCACACGTACAACGCGGTGGTGCTGGACGCCCCACCGACCGGGCGGGTGGTGAAGTTCCTCGACGTCACCAGGGCCATGGCCGACCTGGCCAAGGTCGGCCCGATCCACAGCCAGAGCGAGGGGGTGGTGCGGCTGCTGCATTCGGCGGATACCGCGGTACACGTGGTCACCCTGCTGGAGGACCTGCCGGTGGCCGAGACCCTGGAGACCGTCGCGGAGCTGGACCTGGCGGACCTGCGCCCCGGCGCGGTACTGATCAACCGGGCGCGGCCCTCCCGGTTGCCCGCTCGGTCGGTGACCGGCGCGGCCAACGGCCAGGTCGACGCCGACCGCGTCCGCGCCGGGCTACTCGCCGCCGGCCTGGATCTGGACTCGGCTGTGCTCGAGGGCCTGGTCGCCGAGACCGTGGAACACGCGGTGCGGGTGGATGCCGAGCAGCAGACGCGGGCCAGGCTCGCCGACGCCGGCCTGCCGCTGATCGAGCTGCCCGAGCTCACCGAAGCCGGGGGAGACGGCGTCGATCTCGGCGGGGTCTATGCGCTCGTCGAGGCGCTCCGTGAGCAGGGGGTGCGGTGAGGCCGCCGCCCCCCCTCGACATCGACGCCCTGCTGGACAACCGGGCCACCCGAGTGGTGGTGTGCTGCGGCGCGGGCGGGGTGGGTAAAACGACGACGGCCGCGGCGCTGGCGCTGCGGGCGGCTGAGCGAGGCCGATCGGTGGTGGTGCTCACGATCGACCCGGCGCGCCGGCTGGCGCAGTCGCTGGGGCTGCCGGAGCTGACCAACAATCCCAGCCTGGTGGCGCCCACCGCAGAGATCACGGCGGCCGATGGGCGGCTGCACGCGATGATGTTGGACATGCGGCGCACCTTCGATGAGATGGTGCAGGCACACGCGAGCCCCGAGCGGGCCGCCCAGATCCTCGCCAACCCGTTCTACCAGGCCATCGCCTCGTCGTTCGCCGGCACCCAGGAGTACATGGCGATGGAGAAGCTGGGGCAGCTGGTGGCAGCCGGTGAGTGGGACCTCGTCGTGGTGGACACCCCGCCGTCGCGCTCCGCGCTGGATTTCCTGGACGCCCCGCAACGGCTGTCATCGTTCCTGGACGGCCGGATGATCCGGCTGCTGTCCGCCCCGGCGCGAGCCGGCGGTCGCGGTGTGCGCCGGTTGGTGGGCGCGGGGTTCGGCCTGTTCGCCAGGGCGGTCTCGACGATCCTGGGCGGGCAGATGCTGGCCGACGCCTCGGCGTTCGTGCAGGCTTTCGACACCATGTTCGGCGGGTTCCGGGAGCGCGCCACCGCGACCTACGAGTTGCTCCGCGCTCCGGGAACGGCGTTCGTGGTGATCACCACTCCGGAGACCGACGCGGTGCGCGAGGCGGCCTACTTCGTGGACCGACTGGCCACCGAGTCGATGCCACTGGCCGGGCTGGTGCTCAACCGGACGCATCCGGTGCTCGCCGACCTGCCGGCGGCGCGGGCCGAGACGGTGGCGCAGGCGCTGGAACAGGCGGGTAACGCCCCGTTGGCCGCGGCGGTGCTGCGGTTGCACGCCGATCGGGTCGCCCTGGCCGGGCGGGAACGCCGGCTGCTGGCCCGGTTCCGCGGGGCACATCCAGCGGTCGCGGTGGTCGCGGTGCCGGCACTGGCCGCCGACGTGCACGATCTACCGGCACTGCGCGGCATCGGCCGCCTCCTCGCGGGAGGACGACTCGCGGTCAGCCGCGACTGAGCCGACCAGGCGCCGACTCCCGGCGACGGTTGTGGCGACGCAGGACGAACGGCAGTCTCATCGACTCCCATTTGTCGGCCAGACCCATCTTGCTGACCCCTGTCAGGCGCTCCTCGAAGTGGATGGGCACCTCGACGGCCACGTACCCGAGGTTGACGCATCGGTAGTTCATCTCGACCTGGAAGCTGTATCCGTCGCTGCGCAAGCCGTCCAGGTCGATCTGGGCGAGCACATCCGCCCGCCACACCTTGAACCCAGCCGTGGCATCCCTGATGTGCAATGCGAGGATCGCGTTCACATAGAAGTTCGCGAATGTCGACAGGAATCGCCGATCACGCCCCCAGTCGCTACTCAGGCTCCCTCCGTTGACGTAGCGACTACCGATGACTACTCCGGCGCCGAGCGACAGCAGAGTCCCCAGCATGCCGGGAATCGCCTCGGGAGGATGCGACAGGTCGGCATCCATCTGGGCGATGTAGTCGAAGCCCCGCTCCAACGCGGTACTCATGCCCGCGGCGTGCGCCCGCCCGATGCCGGCCTTGCCCGGCCGGTGCAGCACGACCATGCGATCCTGGCCCTGCCGGTTCTCGGCTGCCGCGAGGTCATCGGCGATGGCGCCTGTTCCGTCCGGCGAGTTGTCATCGGCCACGATGACCGTCAGCCTGGGCAAAGGCAGCGCGAACAGCTGTTTCACCAGGACAGGGAGGGTATCCGCCTCGTTGTAGGTCGGGATCACCACAGCAAGCCTGCTGCGGCTCCACTCCGGCGGAAGCTCGGCGACGCGGGGACTCGGGCTCACGTCACGAACACCATCCTCGCCTGGGGGCACCAAGGTAACAGTCGCGGGCGCCCCGCGATGACGGCTGACTCTAGCAGTCGGCGCAGCGCTAATGCTGTCTGGGTGAGTCGCGCAACTGGCGGGCTAGGCTGGGGCTAGGCCCGGCGAAGTCGGTGTGATCGAGTCGAATGTGGTGCTCGGGTGGCGGTGATCGGTCTTCGGGGCTTGACCGGCTCACACACGGTGAGGTCGGGCCGGGGTGCAGCCCCGTTAGTCAGCTGTCGACCATCAGTTCCATGCTGACCGAAAATACTGGAAGAACATCTCGCGGTGTCATTGATTTTTTAGTGTGTCGTGAGGAGGCCGGTGGCTTGCTCGGTGAGTTGGCGGACGCCAAAAACGACAGTGCCGCCGGACTCGGGAGTAGGGGCTCGAGGTGCCAGCTGGCGGTGGCGCGCGACCAGCCGGTTATCGGCTGAGCCAGCCTTGTCAGCCGTGTCGCCGCCACATACCGGCCACCCCGGCCCGGCGGGACGTGCGGAGTGGCGCGGTGCCCGGCTCATGCCGTCGGCCGGCGAGTGCGGTGATAGGGTCGGGTATCCGGATTCGGCCGATGATCGCCGAGAGCACCAGTTGCGCCGGCATTCGCAGTGGCGCGGGCATCATGGCCGCGGCATCATGGCCGCGGCGGCGGCGCGGGGGTTGAAGGTGACCGGCAGATCCAGGAACACCACGTGGTTCTGGATCAGCGCGTGTGCCCAGGTCGACACCCTGCTCGACGAGCTGGACTGGCAGGTCAGCCGCCGCGCTCCAGCGTGCGATCAGCTGGCGCGGGCGCTGACGGCACTACACCGACTCGACGCAGCACCCACCGTCGAGCAACTGCACCCCTACGCCGGCGCCGCGCACACCCTGGCCGCCCACGAGCTCGCACTACTCGTGCCAACGGGCGGCCCCGCGGTGTCCGCCGCTGAACTGGTCCAACGCGCCGTGATCGGGACCGTGCTCTACGAACCGGTCCTGCTCGCTCTGCGCCGCCTCGCCGAGGAACACGAGTCCGCACGCCGACTTCAACCCTCAACCGCCATCCATGACGAGACCTCTCCGCGGGCCGGCGGAAGCGGCGCGGGGTAAGTATCGATGGACGGTGTGACGATCGACAGAATGCACCGTGGTATCGGCACTGTAGGCCCGGCGTGAGTAAAGACGAGCGACGTCTCTACGTCTGCCCGCAGTGCAACGGCACCCAGGTGGTCACGAAATGGGAACAGGCGAACCTCACGGATCACCCGGAGGTCGAGGAAATCCTGACCACCGAGCTCTGCCCCACCTGCGACGGTGCAGGACAGATCCTCGGGCCACCGACTTAGCCGTCTACCTACGCTGGGTTTACCTATACTGGGGACATGCCGCGCACCGCGATCCTCTACGCTCGGTCAAACCGCCGCGACGCGCTCGACCGCCAGGTCCGAGAGCTGGAGGACTGGTGTGACCGGGCAGGAGTGGTACCGATTGACACGGTCGCGGAAGTCGCGCTCGGCATCCGCGCCTCGAGACGGTGCCGCGAGATCCTCGCTGACGTTGCCGCCGGCCGAGCTGACCTCATGCTCATCCGTGACGTCACCCGCCTGTCCGAGAACCCCGATCAACTCCAGCAGATCATCAACCAGCACCGGCACAGGATCGCCATCAGCCGAGACGACCTAGACCACTCCCGGTAACAGTGCGGCGCAGACTCGCAGCTACACACGCCTCACGCTCCACGCCGCGACGACCTCAAACGCACCGAACAGCCCCTCGCTGAGATGTCGCGTCACGGGCTGTTGTAACATCCGGTGTGGCACTGATGGCAACTTGTCGTGCTCGGGTTACTACGCCAGGAGACCCTGCGCAATTAGTGGGCGCGAGGATCTTTGACTATCTCCTGGGGTATTCGCACCCTACTTGGTCGGTTATTTTGAGTCGAAGTGCGGGAATCCTTGTACTTAGAGAGCACGACGGACTCTCCGGAAAACTCTACGGGAAGCGCATCCATAAAAAGTTCGTCGCAAACCTCGCCGAGCCAGTGGCCCGCGCTACGAAGGCGGCTGGCGGGCTTGAATCCTGCTTTCTCGTAGGCCTTGATCGCGCCGACATCGGGTTCAGGAACCTTGAGCCAAACCATTCTCAAGTTTGTAAGGTGGAACGCGTAGTCGAGAGTGAGCCAGGTGGCTTCAGTGCCGAACTTCTTACCCTGGGCTTCCGGGGAGATGTTAATCACGAATTCGGCGCTCCGGGTGACGTCGTCAGCGGCGATGTTGTTCAGCCGCCGGGCCAACACCTCGGGCTTCCAGCCCAGTACGGTCAGCACGACAGCAAGTTCGTTGGTTGAGTCCGTCATCCCCCGTGTCCATGATCCCAGTCAGATGGTGGTATCGCACCGTAACGCCCTGACACCCGAGAGGGGACCAGGACGCGGCTCGGGCACACTACAGGCACCGAGACACACCTTCGGCACCAATTCCGGCACGCTACGAAACGGGGGTACCAAGACCACAGTCGTGCTGACCAGTCATGAAGACGGAGCAGCTGGCCGGGCTGCTCTGGGACGCCTCAAGAGCCTGGGGAACCCAGTGAACGACGGTGCGCTCACGGCGGCCGGTCTCGTGTCCGAGCCTCGGTCCAGCGGGCCCGCCGGTGGCCCTGTTGGCAGCGACGAAGCGTGACACGCCCGCGCCACACGCGCCGCTGCGATCGACCGCGGCGCCGGAGGGCGTTGCGCGCCCTGCCGATGAGTAGCTTGTGCGTAGTGGCCCGTTCGTCAACTGTTAGCCAGCGTGCAAGACCGAGGAGGTCGTGGAACCATGTGGGTTATCGCTTACCTATCTCAACCGGTATCATCGGCTGGCACGGACGTCTCGATGCTTTTCACGGAACGCCGTCCCGCAATCAGAGTCTGGGGAGATCTCCTGATTCGACTTCGAGCTCGACAACAGCCCATGGATTTTCGTCCGCCCCTTGCTGTTCGGCTGGTATCATTATTTGCATGGTCACGAGCGATGCCATATTCACGCATCAACCCGACTGGGCGAACTGTGCACGTGAGAATTGATCCGCGCAAATGCGCAACCGCAGATGCTTGCCGAATCGATCCTATGTTCTCGTGGTCATCGTGGGCCCAGCTCACGGAATACTTGATTGACGAGATCGTTAGCTATTTCTCGGCACAAATTGACGCCTATCTCGAGACCTGGACCACTCTCGCCGACCTCCCCGACGACCAGCCTCCTGCCGGGTGGGAAGTCGCGGTGCCTCGGGAAGGTGCGCTTGAGGTCTTCACGCAATAACTGCACAAAATACGTTCGCACGAGAACGAGGAGGTTTTAGTCCTTGCGTGATAACCAGTACCTCGACGGGGTCTTCCGATACCTAGGTTACGAAATCGATCCTCTCCGGCGACGGCTTTCCTGTAGGTGCGCACTCGACGAGCTGCAGTTCTGTGAGAACATTACATTTCCAACCGGTGATGCATGGCACGAGCCGGCCGTCGCCGAAGCTGCGCGGCTTGTATTCTTACTCTCCGCCGTTTCGTACTACAAGACAAGGGCGCCGCTCACGATCGATCTCGGCGTTACTGCCGTTACGGACGCCGAGCGGCTGTTGTTGCGGCAATTTTATCTAGACGGTCTAGGCGAATTTTCTTACCGCAATGCTCTCGACCTCGCTGACCTTCAGATCATCGGTCCCCGGCTTGACCGGGCGCATCCCGTCCCACTTCGATCTGTAGCCGGGCTCCCACTCCTGCCGTTCGGCGGAGGCGTAGACTCGATTGTCGCAACCGAGTTGATCAAATCGACAACCACGACACGCCCTGCATTATTCATCGTCAATCGTCCTGATGATCGTTTCGAGGCCATCGAACGCCCGGCTCTTACCACAGGACTACCTGTCCTCCGCGCGGAGCGGCTCATCGACGAGCAAGTCCTACATTCGCGACGCTTAGGTTTCCTGAACGGCCATGTTCCGGTAACCGGCATCATATCCACTATTGCGATCATGGCGGCAGTGCTCAACGGTCGCGACGCAGTCGTCATGTCTAATGAGTGGTCTGCTTCGATTGGAACAGTGAGAACGAAAGATCGCTTCATCAATCACCAGTACTCGAAGAGCAGGGCATTTGAATACGGCCTTAGATCGGTCCTCGCCGAAACATTCGGCGACAAGCTCGACTACTTCTCCGTCCTCCGTCCATACACTGGGTTATGGATAGCGCGGCAGTTTGCCACTCTACCGAAGTATTTCGCGGACTTTCGTAGTTGCAACCGGGCCTTCCATATCGACCCGAATCAACGGCTAACTGCCTGGTGCGGGCATTGTGACAAATGCTGCTTCATCGACCTGATCCTTGCGCCATATATCGATGAGCCAACCTTGCGGGGCATATTCGGCGGCCACGAGCCGCTCGCGGACCCCGCACGCTTTCGTCAATTCCGGACTCTACTGGGCTTGTCTCCTGACGCGAAACCGTGGGAGTGTGTTGGCGATAAAAAGGAATGTCGCGCCGCGGCTCGACTAGCGAGCATGCGTGCAGACCGAGCTGGGTCATCGATGATCGGCTCTCTACTTGCGGAGCTTGCCGGCACAAGCGCCGACGAGCCCGATGCCGGTGAGCTCATGCACCCCGTCGGCGACCATTTCATCCCGGAGAAATATGCGCCCCCGCATCTCGTGGTCTGACCTGAGTGGCTGTACCGTTGGCATCTACGGACTTGGTCGCGAAGGCGAGGCGAATCTGCGGGCCGCGCTCGCAAGAGATTTAGATCCGATTCTTGTCGACGACGACCCCGCTCGTACCGAGATCAGTGGAATTCCTATTATCTCGTCCTATCCCGACGGCATTAACGCGCTTCTTCGGTGCGACGTTGTTGTCAAGGCTCCCGGTATCTCTCGCTACAGTGATCAAATTAGTTTGCTCGAGCAGTCGGGAGTCGCCGTCGTTGGTGGGGTCGGTCTGTGGCTGCAGGAGGCCGACCTGTCGAAGGTACTGTGCATCACCGGAACCAAGGGCAAGAGCACCACGGCGGCGATAACGGGTCACCTCCTGACTCGACTTGGCTATAGATGCCTAGTCGGCGGCAACTTCGGACTTCCACCTCATGACACGTATGCGGAAGGTGATTATGACTACTGGGTCATCGAGATATCTAGTTACCAAGCTACCGACTTGGCTTGTTCGTCTTCAGTCGGAGTTGTCACATCCCTGCACGCCGATCATCTACCCTGGCATCGAGGTGACCCTGAAACCTATTTCAGAGACAAGCTATCCGCTACTTCGCAACATGGCAGGAGGGTAACAATCGCAAACGGAGACAGCGACCTGCTGCGCACTCGTAGTCACCTACTCGCTGATTCCGTCAGGTGGGTATACGCGAACGACGATCCAGAGGGAAGTTGGATGAGAGAACTGAATCTTCTCGGGACGCACAATAGGCGAAACGCCCTTATCGCTCGCGCGTCTTTACAAGAACTCGGCGTTCCTGAAGCTAGCGAAGACGATCTTATGCAATTCGCCGCAAAGAATTTTCGGGGTCTTCCCAGTCGCTTGAGCGTTGTTGGATCTGTCGGTGACGTCACCTTTGTCGATGACAGCTTGTCGACAAACGTCCTCCCGACCGTCGCTGCCGTCGAAGTCTTTCCGGACCGCCGTATAGCTCTTATTGTGGGCGGTCAGAGTCGCGGAATCGACTATCACCCACTCGGCGCCGCCTTGCGGAGCCGAGTCGTAGATCTCATGTTGATTACCGTGCCTGATAATGGCCCAGAAATTCGCCGCCAGGTGGAGGACGCAGGCCCGGGTGATCACGTTGAGACCGTAGACGTCACTGAGCTTGATGAGGCTGTGCACCGGGGTTATCAGTGGGCTCGGCCTGATGGGATCGTATTGCTGTCACCAGCCGCACCAAGCTTCGGCCGTTTCCGTGACTATCACGAGCGAGCTGCCGCATTCACGGCTGCGATGGAAACTTGTCGAGATCTTGCTTAAAGTAGTGTGGGATCGGCAACTCGCGGTTTTGAGAGGGCCGTTTTTAGCTGCGCTTTGCCGTGCACAAAGACAAGTCTGCGCTGACAACGGTCACTTCCATGTCGCGTTCGACTTGCTAGGACGACAGGAATGGTACTTAAAGTGTTCGTCGAGTGTCACCGCCGAACGTGGGGCGTGGTGTGCGTAAACGGTGGACAGCTACGGCAGCGGCCGTCACAAGCAGTGTTGGCCGCCCGTCGTTGAGGGTGGAGATGACGGTGCCCATGGTGGTGACGTGGGCGGGCCCCGTCGGTGCGACAGAGGTGTCGCCCCCGGAAGAGTTCGGTGAGCCGGCGTACGTGCTCGACGCCGATCCGTGCTCCGCCGGGGGCCTCCTTGCGCTTCTCGTAGTAGTAGAGGCAGCCGATGTCACAGGTCTCGCCGCCAATGTGAGGATCACCACACCGTGGTGCGGGTGTCGGACTCGGCCAAGCTCTGGTATGGCTGCCCGATCTCAGCGGTGCCGATGCGGCTGGGCATCGGTTCCCTCCAACGGGACCCAGAAACACTCGAACTGCGTGGGCCCGGATTCGCCGGCATGGTCTTCCTGGCTGGCCCACCGCTCGGGGGTCGGCTCGGTGAGTTCGAGGTGGAACACGTGGCGACGCTGAACTTCGAACCGGTACGGGCTGATGTCGTACTCGGTCTCGCCGGGTCGCACACTCCCAGCGGGCACCTGGATGCTTACCTCTTCGTAGCTGTAGTCGGTGTGCCGGAACACCAGCAGTCGGCCGTCGCGGACGACGTAACACAGCACGTTGTCCTTCACGACCTTCTCGGGCATGACGTCCTTTCCCGCCAGCGGGACAGTCGGGCGTCGGTAGTTGGCCTATTCGTCGAGATAGCGCGTGGCGGGCAACGCTGCGAGCACTCGAAGGGGGCGCGGCAGCGCTGGTTAGTGCGGTGTCAGGAGGCTGGTGGCGTGCTCGGTGAGCTGGCGGACGGCTGGCCGTCGTCGGTAGGGGGTGAGGTCGCTGACGAGCTGGTTGAGGTGGCCGACGCAGCGGGCGGAGTCGACCTCCCCGGTGAGGGTCTCCACCGCGCGGGTGGCCAGAGTGACGGCGTGGTCGACTTCGGGCTGGTCCTGGCGCAGGTAGGTGGTGGCCAGCAGGATGTGGCGCAGCGCGCCCTCGCGGGCACAACTGGAATCCTGCAGCCGTAGCGCGTTGCGCAGATGCTGGCGGGCCAGGCCCCAGTCCTGTAGGCGCAGGTAGCAGAAGCCGGCCATGGCATGGGTTTGGGCCTCGTCGAGCCAGTAACACCAACCCGGCTCTCCTGCGGAGGAGGGCGGGTCGCCGAGCCGGTCGAAGGCGGTGTCCAGCGCGCGGCGGCACTCGGTTATCGCGTGGTCGCAGGCGTACGCTTCGGCCGCGCGCAGATCGCAGATCGCTGCTATCCGGGGTGAGGCACCGGGGTAGCCTGCCCGGGCGGTTTCGGCTAGCGTGACCGCCTCCCGGATCTGGCCCAGGTCCTTGGCTTGCAAGGACATGAATCCGAGGATGTTGGCGCCTAGTGCCCGGTCCCCGGAGGCGTGCGCGGCGTGCAGCGCGGCGACCCAGTACCGCTGGGCCTGCGGATGGTGCCCGCTCTCCAGCGCGGACCAGCCGGCCAGCCGCGTCAACTCACCTGCGGTCGCGTGCAGCCGCCGCCCTACGCTGTCGGTGTAGCGGCGCTGGTCGAGTAGGCCCAGCACGTACCGCAGATTCGCCCGAATCAGCGGCAGCAGTGTCTCACCGCCGAGCTGGTCGTCCATCCGGCGTAGCTGGCCGGTGATGGCGTCGAGGTGGTCGACCACCTCGACCGGCAGTGGCGAGCCGGACGGGCGAGCCACGCCAGCGTCGGGGCGGGCGATCAGCCATTCGTGGGCGGGTGTGCACGCCGCGGCACCCAGCAAGGTGAGCAGAATCCGCCGGTCCATGCTTCCAGCGTCGGTCACCACCCGCACCGCGCGCAAACTCCCGGCCGCGGTCCAGGGCAGCACCAGCCCACTGATCGCCGAGACAGCCTCCACGTCATCGCCGCCCCAGCCCAGGTCGGCGCCGGTGATTGGGCGCCCCAGTTCGTCGGTCAGTAGCGCGGCTGTCAGCGCGGGCCAGGGGGAGCGTGGGCGGTCGCCGCGCAGCCATTTGTAGGGCGTCTTCGCGTGCACCCGCTCGGAGCGCCCGTGCAGCGTGGCGACGCTGTTCAGCCGCCGGGCCAACACCTCGGGCTTCCAGCCCAGCTCGGTCAGCACGACAGCAAACCCCATGAAGGACGGCGCGCTCACCGCTCATAGATCGAGGGTGAGCCGCTCGCTATGAGCACGGGACACACAGATCAGCATCGCGCCTGCAGCGCGCTCAGCGCTGCTGAGCAGTTCGTCGCGGTGATCGGGTTCGCCGGCCAGGACCGTCGTGCGGCACGTGCCGCACACACCCTGTTCACACCCGGCCGCGACGGCGGGCAGCACATCGCGGATCGCCTGCAGGACGGTGCGGTCGGCGGGCACGGTGATGATGCGCCCGGTCCGGCGCAGCTCGACCTGGAACGCCGCACCGGTGCCGGTGTCGGTACCGGTGAAACGCTCACGGTGCAGGCTCAGATCAGGCCGGGCGGCGACCAGCTCCCGCACCGCGTGCAGCATGCGTTCCGGGCCACAGCAGTATACCGCGGTACCCGGGGACGCGGCACCGATGATCACCCGTAGATCCGGCCGGCCGCGCTCGTCCGCGGGCATGATGCCGACCCGGTCGGGGCCCAGCGCGCGGACCTCGTCGAGGAAGGCCATGCCGGCGCGCCGGCGCCCGGTGTACACCAGCGTCCACTCACCACCGATGGAAGCCACCCGAGCCACCAGGGCCAGCACGGCGGTGATCCCGATCCCGCCGGCGATGAACAGGTAGGCCGCGCTGGGTACCAACGGGAAATGGTTGCGCGGTCCCTGCACAGTGATCAGCCGGCCGGCCCGGGCGGAGGTGTGCACCTCAACCGACCCGCCACGCCCTACCGGCACCTGCAAGACCGCGATCCGGTAGGAAAGGGTGTCGTCCGGGTCACCGCACAATGAATAGTGCCGGCGTCGGCCTGAGGGCAGCGCCACCTCGATATGCGCACCCGGCTCCCAACTCGGCAGTGGTGCGCCGTCAGGTGAATGCAATCGCAGCGATAAGACGTTGTCGGCCTCCCACGTCGTCTGACCGATGAGCAGCCGCATCCCGGTCTCCACCGCGAGGGTGGCCGGCGCAGCGATGGTCGCGGTCGGTTCCGGACTCGCTGGTTCCCGCACCGTCGGGTCGACCGTGCGCGCGGTGAGCAGCCGCACTACCGCCAGGAACAGGATCACGGCCCCTGCCACCAGACCGGCCCACTGCAAGACCGGTTGGGTGGTGTCGCTGCCCGCCAGGACGGTGTGCGCGCTGGCCAGGCCCCACACCGGGAACGCCAGCAGGTGCACCCGACGCCACCACCGCCAGGGCAGCGCGCCTCGCGCCCATGAGGTCAGTATCACTGCGATGAGCAGGTAGAAGGCCAGTGCCCCCAAGCCCTGCGCCACCGGATTCGCCCGCCGGGCGAACGGGACGAGCAGCTCCCGCAGGCCGATGTGCAGCCGGGGGGCGGCGAGCACCGAAGCCAGGTGGATCACGGTGAACACCACCGCCAGCGCCCCGATGAACTCGTGGAGTCCCTGCGTCCACTGACGCGGGGTGCCCCGGGCCAGCTGCGTGCTCATCAGCAGCCCACCCGCTACCGAAGCGCTGAGCAACACCCAGGCCAGCAGGCCCGACGCGCGGGCCACATACCACCACACCGCGGGGTCGAGCTGAACCCGGGACACGGGCGGACCGGCTACCCGGGCCATCAGCGCCACCAACGTCATCGTGGCGGCGGCGCAGACGCCCCCGGCCCAGATCCGTGAAGCGTCAGCAGGCCGGGCCGGCGGGTCAGCCATCGTGGTCGCTCGTGGGGTGGTTTCCGGCCACCGTCTTCGGGTCGCCATCCGGCGATCGGCCCGGCGCCGTGTTCTGGGTGCTCGACGGTCCGGAAGCGCCGGCGTGGCCGGCCGGCCTGGGGGTCTCCCGGGGGGCGGGCTCCACGCTGTGGCTATCCCGGCCGAACAGTACGGCGCGCAGGCCCGGGAGCACCGCAGCCGTCATCCACCGCCAGACGGAACCGGTAGCCGGCTTCGGCGGGCCACCGACCGGGGTATCACCGGCAGCCGGAGGCAGCTCAGCGGGACCCGGCACAGGCGTGCCGGAGGAACCCGTCGGGGTGACCGGACTGCTGCGATCTCGAGGTGGGACGGAGGCACCACTCACATTGGTCGGTGCGGGCGACGGCGACATCGGAACGCTCGCCGAGGATCTCCCGTCACCGCCGTCGGTCGGGGAGGGCGGATTGCTCCCCGTCGCCGGCCGCAGGCCTGCTGGTGCCGACCCCATTCCCGGGCTTGCCGCTGCCCGCTCTATTCCCGGGCCGCCCGCTGTCGGCCACATTTCACCGCCACCTGGCGTCGGCCTGGGTTTACCGTCTTCCGACTGCGGCCCGGGCGTGGTGACCGGTGCCGGCGGTGGCCCCAGACCGAGCCTTCCCAAGCCGAACCCACCGACGAGCGAGCCCACCACGAGCGCACCGGCACTCGCCGTCAGCGCGATCGAACCAGCCCAGGCGATTGCTCGACGTCGCTCCATCGCTGCTCCGTTGAGGACCCCGTAGACAGATTAGCGAAGGCTAACTTAACAAAAAGCGGCGGTCTAGCCCGGAGCCGCTATCTCCGCTGTCGCTCCACCGGGCATCGGCTGGGTGCTGTCAGTGCGCCGAGCTCGACAGTGGAGCTACTCGGCTGGCCTTGGGACAGCTCTGCTGTCGAGCTCGGCAACAGTAGAGCCGATCACCTCCCAACTAGTACGGCAGCCGCACCATGTGATCTCGATCCGTGGCCGGCAGTGCATGATCACGGTTTGTGTGCGTAGGACGACACGACGTGTCGTCCTACGCACACAAACCGTGATCATGGTGTCCGAGGTGCGGCCGGCAGTCCTTCTGGCGATGTCACCCAGCGCGCAACCGACGACACGAACTACCTCCGACTTGTCAGCGAACTGCGTCGAGCATGTGGTAGAGCAGCAGTAGCTGGGTGATCGCCAGTGGCTCGCTGCGGGTGCCCTCACCGATCTGGCCCAGCGAGGAGGGCAGCTCCGCCGCGGTGTCGAGCTTGGTCCAGATCGCCTTCTCCAGCAGCCGGCTCTCCTCGCGGGGCACGTACCCGTGTATGTGCAGCGCCTCCACCGGTCTGCCGTCGTCGTCGCGGGCCAGCCGCAGGTGCATGGCGCGCCGGTCGGACTCGCGGAACACTCCGGTGAGGTCGGGGTGGGGGATCGTCGGGCGCAGCGTCAGCTCAGCGGACAGCGGGGTCTCCGGTGGGTCATCGCGCTGCTCGACGGGACCGAACCGGACCACGATGTCGGCGGCGGAGCGTTGCGGACGGATGAACGACTCGGACTCGGGCTCGCGCTTGTCGAGCTCGGCCAGCACCTGTTCCGGGGTGTATCCGCGCTTGGTGACATCCCGGGTGACCTTCCAATCCCGCCGGATGTGCTCCGGTGGGTCGAGGTACACGGTGATGTCGAAGCACGCCTGGGCCAGCCGGGTGTACAGCGGCAGCAGGCCTTCCACGATGACGAACTCGGTGGGTGTGATGAGCTCTGGCCGGACGAGCCGGCCGGTGTGGTGGTCATAGATCGGCTTGAGCACCGGCTGGCCGGTGGCCAGCAGCTGCAGGTGCTGTTCCATGATCTGCACGTAGTTGCAGTCCGGGTGCAGCGCGGTGAACGGCAGTCCCTTGCGTTCGGTCCGGTCGTAGCGGTGGTAGTCATCCACGCACAGCGAGGTGATCCGATCGGCGCCCAGCGCGTCCACCAGGCCTTTGGTCAGCGTGGTCTTCCCCGCAGCGCTGTCACCGGCGATCGCGAGCATCACCGGGCGCGACGTACCGGACCCGGCTCGCTCCATCCGCAACAACTTATCGGGCATGACAACACCTCTTCTCCACAAGGCCACGCCAGGACGCCATGAGCCGTATCTGACGGTAATAACGCCGGCCGCGGCCGGCGTCCCCTCCTGGAGGGAAAGGCGAGGGGAATCCGTCCCCCGCATCGTGTCCCCACATCGTGTCACCGGTCAGGCCTAATGGGCTGATTACACTCAGTGTTATGGACGGCCAGCCGCTACGCGTGGTCCTGGTCGATGATCATGAGATGGTGCGTACCGGTCTCAAGGCGATGCTCAGCCGGTTCGCTGGGCAAGTGCGGGTGGTCGGCGAAGCCGCGGACGCCGCGACCGCGCGGCGGGTGGTGGCCGGGCTGAACCCCGACGTCGTCCTCGCCGACGTGCGGTTGGGCGGGGAGAGCGGGCTGGAGCTGTGCCGCGACCTCGTGCGGGACTGTCCCGGGCGTCGGGTCGTCCTGCTCACCGTCTACGACGACGAGCAGTACCTGTTCCAAGCCATGCAGGCGGGAGCGGCGGGCTACCTCCTCAAGCGGATCGACGGCCCGGAGCTGGTCGACCAACTGCACCGGGTGCACGCAGGCGCCGTGGTCGTCGATGTCGGCCTCAGTGCTCGGGCCGGGGCTTCCGCAGCTCGACTACAGGCCGGCGAGTACTGGCCCGGCGCGCACCTCGGCCTCACCCAACGGGAGAGCGAGGTGCTCTCGCTGATGGTGGCCGGCTCGTCCAACCGGGCCATCGCCGCCGAACTGGTGGTCGGCGAGGAGACGGTGAAGAGTCACGTGCGGGGCATCTACCGCAAGCTGTCGGTGACCGACCGGGCGGCGGCGGTGGCGACAGCGCTGCGCGAGGGCCTCTTCCGCTAGGGTGTGCCACGGCAGCGGCCGATCTTGACCCCGCACCACAGGAGCCGGCCGCTGACTTCGCCGGTCTGCGGGTGCCGCAGCCACTGCAGCCCGAACGGCGAGGGGATACCGAGCAGCATCGCGTGCCTGAGAGCCGAGAGCACAGAGACACAAACCTCGACGATGATCCCGTCGTTGTGCATGAGCACGGCGAACCCGACCATGCCCTCGGGACCACTCACCGGGTCGAGGCGCGACGGTTCACCCGAGGGCATCGCGGCGCGCACATCATCGATCGCGGCCTGAACAAGGTAGCTCGTGCGCGTCTGCACCGCTGCCACGGTATCGGGGGCGACCTCCCACGCTGCCAGCGTCGAGGCCACCAGCTCCTCGGTGACCGCCAGGCCGGCGGGAGTCGCCGACAGCATCAGCGTCTCCGCGCGCCGGCATCCGGCACACCGGAGCACGCCCGCGCGCTTGTGATCGTCCATGCTGGGCAGCGTCATCCCGTGCCTCCCCTTGCCTTCCCGCGCATGACGTGCGGACCGTGTGGATGGCGGCGACCCCGGCGCTTACGGGGCAGCGGGGTCGCCGCCGGCCGGCCGTCACTGCGGGACGACCGGCGACCGGTCGAGCCTGGGTGAGGGGGATAATCACCGGGTTACGCCAGGCTCGGTGGCCATGCCGAAATAATGTCCGCATTATGTGACGTCTGCAAGTCCCCCAACCGGGTGACGCGCTTGACACGCGCCCGGCGCTCGGGGGAAACCATCGGGTGACTGAAGGGAGCCCAACCTGTGGCCGGGAGGAAGACCGTACGCAGCCGACGACTCGGCAGGCGGCTCAAGGCGCTGCGCGAGTCCGCCGGGATCAGCCAGGAAGCGCTCGCGGCGACGGTCAGCCAGGGCTGCGCCGCGCAGGTCCGGCTCACGCAGTCGGCCCTGTCCCGCGTCGAGTCCGGGCTCGCCCGTCTCGGCGCCGAGCAGCTCGCCCGGATCATCCGCGCCGTGGGGGCCGACCCAGCGGCGGCGGCGGGCCTCGAGGAGCTGCGCGCTCGAGCCGATGAGCGCGGCTGGTGGCAGGACTGGAGCCATCTCATCACCGAGCTTGCGGAGATGGCGACCGAGCTGGAAGAGGAGGCCGGCACGATCAGGACCTACGACGCCGTATTCGTTCAGGGGCTGGTGCAGACCGAGGGCTACGCCCGCACCGTGATCGAGTCATCCCGCGCGTTCGTCCGGCCACACCAGGTGGACACGTTCGTCGAGCTGCGGATGCGCCGCCAGCGCCGCCTCGCTGAACCGAGCTTCGGCACGCTGACCGTGGTCCTGACCGAGGCGTCGCTGCACCATGCGGTGGGCGGTCGCCTGGTGATGACCGCGCAACTGGCCAAGCTCTGCCAGATCGGTGAGGAGCGGCGGCACGCGATCCACGTCCTCCCCTACGCTCGCGGACCGTGGCCTGGGGTGGCGAGCTTCGCGCTCTACGGCTTTCCGCATCCCGACGATGGCGAGGTCGGACACGTCGACGGCGACCTCGGGGCACAGCTCTACGAGGATCGCGAACCGATCAGCGCACTGAACTACATGTTTCACGCCGCTCTCGCGCAGGCGCTCCCGGCGAGCGAGTCGCTCGACCTCATCCACACCGTCATGAAGGAGATGTGAGATCTGCATGAGCCACAACCCGTACGATTCGCTGTCCGACGCACAGTATGCGGCGGTGCAGAACGCCGACTATCACCCGCCTGCCGCGAGTGGGTACGCGCAGACGTGCATTCTCGTGGCGTCGGCGTCCGGGCTGATCGGACTTCAGGACAGCAAGCTTCCCTCCGGCGAGCGCCGGGCGCGCACGCTGATCTTCAACCCGGCGGAGATGGCGGCGTTCGTCGCGGATGCCAAGGCAGGAGCGTATGACCACCTGATGTGACGCGCCGCGGCGGGCGGCGGCGGACTCCGCTGCCGTCGCCCTGCGTGCTCGCCGCGCGCCAAGCCGCCCGAATGCCCACCGGAATACGACCGAACGGGGAACCGGGCGCGTCGATACACTCCGGGACACGAACGACAGCATTTCACGTTTGTGGAGGTTCACCGACGGTCAGGGGTCCGAAACGGGCTTCGGGGCGACGCCCGTAGGCGGCCCACAGCCGGTCACCCATGCTGAAGTGCCACCATTCAGCGGGATAATTGATAAATCCGACTTCGGTGAGGCAGCGGGTAAGCAGTCGCCGACGGCATCCCACCGCGTCGATGACCTTGGCGCGTGCCGGTGTGGCGGCGGTGAATTCTCCCACGCCCGTTCCCATCCACAACTCGGTCCCCGCCGCATCCGCGAGCGTGATGTCCACGGCCGCGCCGGTCTGGTGCCCACCGCCTGCGCTGCTCGGCCGCGCCACGACCAGTCTGGTGAGCCGATCGACCTCCGAGGACGTGGCCAGGGGATGCGTTCCCGCGATCTTTTCACGGGTCGCCGACCACAATTGTTGCTGTCGTGCCGGGCTGCGGTAAGCCTCCACGACCAGGAGTTGGACATCATCGGGTAGCAGTTCGGCGGCCTGGCGCAGCGCACCCGCGACCGAACGCCGGGCCAGGTGCGGCCGGACCAGCCGGGGGTCGAGCAGGAGGCGGCTTGGCACAGCCGGGATCGGCTCCAAGGGCTCGCCGCACTCCGTCACCGGGATGCGTTGGATGTAGTACCCGGGCAACACATCGCGCAGCCCCCACCGCCACAGCACGCGATTGGCGACCACACGTAGTGACTTCGTTTCCCTACCTATCGAGGTACTCCTCAAAATCCTCGTACAATGACTCATCAAGCGGATGACTCCATTCACCGAGGTGCGCGACCACGTGGCCGCCACTGCCGACTTTGAACCGGGTTATCCCGACCAACGGATCGCCGGGATCGAGCGTGTCACTGACACCTCGAAGATCATAAACCGACGCCCCAGCGGCGTGCGCGTCAGAGAGCATCCGCCACTGAATCGCGTTCGAAGGACGCACATCCCGCTTCTGCTCCGCCGATGCGGTGTAGGCGCACCAGACGTGCTCGCCGACCGCCACCGTGATAGCAGCGGCTAGCACGTCGCCGTCATGACGCGCTACATACAGCCGGAACCGATTCGGGTCCTCGGCGGTCATGACAGCCGCTATCCGCTGGAAGTACTCCAACGGGCGTTGGGCGAACCGTTTCCGCTCGGCGGTCTGCATGCACAAGCGGTGAAAGATGCTCAGATCCTCATCCGAGCCCCGCGAGACCTCTACCCCCGCCCGTTCGGCCTTGCGGATATTGCGCTGCCACCCCGTCTTGCCGCACTCGGCGAAGACCTCAGCAAGGGTACGACCGGCCAGCGGCACCTGAACCCGATGGCGGGGCTGGATGCGCCCGAAGCCGCCCGCAGACCGGTCCGGCCGCCAGCCAATCGCACGCAGACTCGTGGCAAGATCGAGCGCCTGCGGATCCTCGACGGTTGCCGGGACCTCACACAGCCGTGTGGCGTCGCCTGCGACGATCGCATTCCTGACCGCTTCGGCTGACCAGTGGCGGACGACCACCGGCGGGCCGATTCTGACCATGAACGGGTTGTCAGACCTCAGGTACTCCACCATGGGGTCCAACCAGGACGCCGCTTCATCGGCGTACCAGTCCAGCACCGGCCCCTCGGGCAAGTAGGCGAAGCAGCGCTCGAACCCCGGTGGCCGTCGGTAGAGCACAAGGCCAGCGCCGACCACCTCACCTCCCTCGACCCAGCCGATCGGCTCAGCACGCCAGTCGACCTTCACCTCACCCCAGGACGGCCACTGCAGGAAACTCGATGCCCGACGACCGCAGAGGAACGCGAGATGCTCTTGCGTGCTCAGGGACCGGACGTGCAACGACGTGCCCTCCAGGGTTGTGGTCACAACCTGTTAGGTGATTATGTCGGAGGCCCGCATCCGCCTTCTCCGTGCGGTGGGGCTGTAGCTTATCGCGGCGGTGTGCGGGCAGTGGGTGGCGAGGTTGGATCTGCCGTCGCCGGAATCTGCTACGCCACCGCGGCCGAGTTGGGCGCGACCCGGTCGGCCAGCGCCTGCTGGCCCGCGGCGACCAGGGTGGGGTCCCCGTGCCAGGCCTTCAGCGCCGGGTCGACCAGCGCCCGCCCGAAGGAGAAGGTCAGCGGCCACGGTGTCTCGTGTTTCTGCATCGCGGCCAGGTTCGCGGTGGCCACCTCCGGCGACTGGCCACCGGAGAGGAAGGCGACCCCGGCCAGCGAGGCGGGCAGCACCGCTCGCAGCGTGGCCACGGTCTGTTCCGCGACCTCCTCGGGGCTGGCGTGGCGGCCCGATGCCGCGCCCGGCACGACCATATTGGGCTTGAGCACGGTGCCGGCGAGATCCACCCCGGCCTCCTCCAGCTCGGCCAGCAAACATTCCAGCGCCGCGCGCGTCACCTCCGCGCACCGCTCGATGCTGTGGTCGCCGTCCATCAGCACCTCGGGCTCCACGATGGGCACCACGACCGACTCCTGGCACAGCGCGGCGTACCGCGCCAGCGCGTGCGCGTTCGCCCGCAGCGCGCGCTGGCTGGGCGTGCCCTCCCCGATAGTGATCACGGCGCGCCATTTGGCGAAACGGGCCCCGCGGGAGACGTAGTCCTTCATCCGCTCGCGCAGGCCGTCCAGGCCTTCGGTTACTTTCTCGCCGGGGGAGAAGGCTAACTCCTTCGCGCCGGTATCCACCTTGATGCCGGGCAGGATGTTCAGGGCGTGCAGGGCGAGCGGAAAGTCCTGCCCGTCGTCGAGTTTCTGGTTGAAGGTCTCGTCGGAGAGGATCACCCCGCTGATGCCGAGGTGCAGATCCGGAGTGCTGACCAGCATCTCCCGGTAGGCCCGCCGGTTCTCCTCGGTCACCGCGACGCCGACCTTCTCCAGCCGGGAGGACATCGTGCCGATGCTCTCGTCGGCCGCGAGGATGCCACGCGGCCGGCTCACCATCGCGCGGGCGGTTCCGTGCAGCGCCTCGATCATGGTTCTCCCTCCACCGCGACGGGCCGGTCCACGCCGCCGCCATCGAGCCTAGGCCCGGACCGCCGCGGCGTACGTCCCCCGGTGGGTGGATCCGGAGGGGAGCCGTGTGCTCGCCAACCGGCCGCGTGCAAGTGCCCGACGAACAGCCAGGTGGAGGCGCCGGAGTAGGCACCGACGACCGCATGCCACGGCCGTCGCAGCGGGGTGCCCGGAGTGGGTACCGCGACCAGCCGCCCGTCGGACAGCAGGTCGGCGACGGCGTCCCGGGAGACCAGTGCACACCCGAGCTCGGCCACCGCGCCGGCCACCACCGCCCCGTTGGATCCCAGCACCAGCCGGGGTGGCGCGGCGTGTTGTGACGTCAGGTAGGTCTCGACCCGGGTGCGGGTAGCCGACCCCTGCTCGCGCAGCAGCCACGGGGTGCTCGCCCAGTCGAACCCCTCGGCGACCGAGGGCGCCGCCACGACCATGAGCTCGTTGGGCAAGGTGGCGACCACCCGCGCCTCGATCCCCGAGGGCGGCGCCCCGGCGATGACCAGGTCGACCTCGTGTGCGCTGACCAGGTCCCACACCTGCGCGCTGGGGGCTACCTCCAGGGCGAGTGCGACTCTCGGGTGCCGCCGGCGGAACTCGGCCAGCAACGTGGGCAGCAGGTGCTCCCCGGCGGTGGTGACCGCGGCGAGCCGCAGCCGACCCCGCTCCGGGTCGAGCTCCTGGATCGCGGCCGCCGCGCCCTCGTCGAGCAGTCCCAGCACCCGGCGGGCGTATCGGGCGTAGACCGCACCGGAGGCGGTCAGCCGCAGCCCTCGGCCCACCGGCTCCACGAGCGGCACGCCGAGCTCACGGGCCAGTGCTCCGATCGAGGCCGACACGGCGGACTCGGTGACCGTCAGGCGGCTGGCGGCACCGCGCACCGATCCGGTGGCCGCCAGCGCGACCAGAGTGCGCAAACGGGACTCCGTCACAGCAACCTCCCGCGTCATCAAAACCGCTGAGCAGTCAGTACATAGTCCCAGCCAAAGAGTTGATAGACAGGCTGATTGTGTACCGCCAAGCTCAGTAGTGACCAGAGGAGGCAGGAGTGCCCGACACCGAAGCCAACAGCTCGCAGCAGAAGAAGGCGGATCGCTGGTCGGCCGGGGTCATCCCGTATGCCGAGATGGGCTACTGGGAGCCCGACTACCAGCCCAAGGACACCGACGTGCTGTGCGCGTTCCGGATCACCCCGCAACCGGGGGTACCACCGGAGGAGGCCGGCGCCGCCGTCGCCGGAGAGTCCTCCACCGCGACCTGGACGGTGGTCTGGACCGACCGGCTCACCGATTATAAGACATATCAGGCCAAATGCTACCGGGTGGACGCGGTCCCTGGCTCGGAAGGCCAGTACATCGCCTACATCGCCTATGCCATCGACCTGTTCGAGGAAGGGTCGATCGCCAACCTGACGTCCTCGATCATCGGCAATGTGTTCGGGTTCAAGGCGCTCAAGGCGCTGCGGCTGGAGGACATGCGGATCCCGCTGCACTACGTCAAGACCTTCCAGGGCCCCGCGCACGGGATCATCACCGAGCGGGAGTATCTGGACAAGTACGGCAGGCCGTTGCTCGGCGCCACCACCAAGCCCAAGCTGGGCCTGTCCGCCCGCAACTACGGCCGCGTCGTCTACGAGGCGCTGCGCGGCGGGTTGGACTTCACCAAGGACGACGAGAACATCAACTCCCAGCCGTTCATGCGCTGGCGGGACCGCTACCTCTACTCGATGGAGGGGGTCAACCGCGCCTCGGCGGCGACCGGCGAGGTCAAGGGCCATTACCTCAACGTCACCGCGGCCACCATGGAGGACATGTACGAGCGGGCGGCGTTCGCCAAGCAGCTCGGCACCGTCATCATCATGATCGACCTCACCATCGGCTTCACCGCGATCCAGTCGATGGCGAAATGGGCCCGGGCCAACAGCCTGATCCTGCACCTGCACCGGGCCGGGTACGCCACCTACGCCCGGCAGAAGAACCACGGGGTGAACTTCCGGGTGCTCGCCAAGTGGATGCGCCTGGCCGGGGTGGACCACATCCACGCCGGCACGGTGGTCGGCAAGCTGGAGGGCGACCCGAACGCGATCATGGGCTACTACGACACGCTGCGGCTGGGCCACGTGGCGGCGAACCCGGTCCGCGGCCTGTACTTCGACCAGGAGTGGGGCTCGATGCCGGGCGTGATGCCGGTGGCTTCTGGCGGCATCCACGCCGGCCAGATGCACGACCTGCTGCATTACCTGGGCGAGGATGTGGTGTTGCAGTTCGGCGGCGGCACGATCGGCCACCCGATGGGCATCTCCGCGGGCGCGACCGCCAACCGGGTCGCGCTGGAAGCGGTGATCAAGGCCCGGAACGAGGGGCGGGACTACCGCAAGGAGGGTGAGGACATCCTCAAGGCGGCCGCCAAGAAGAGCCGTGAGCTCGACGTCGCGCTGACCACCTGGGGCGACATCTCGTTCAACTACGAGTCGACCGACGTGCCTGACGTGGTCGAGACGCCGACCTCGATCTGACTGGAGCCGACGATGCGCATCACCCAAGGGACCTTCTCCTTCCTGCCCGACCTCACCGACGCCGAGATCACCGCGCAGATCCAGTACGCGCTGGACAACAAGTGGCCCTGCTCGGTGGAGTTCACCGACGACCCGCACCCCCGCAACGTCTACTGGGAGATGTGGGGACTGCCGATGTTCGACCTCGCCGACGCCGCCGGCGTGCTCGCCGAGGTCAACGCCTGCCGCAAGGCCAAGCCGGAGCACTACATCAAGGTCAACGCCTACAACGCGAACTATGGCAAGCAGACCGTCGCGCTGTCGTTCATCGTGGCGCGGCCCACCGATGAGCCCGGATTCCGGCTCGACCGGCAGGAGGCCGGCGACCGCAGCATCCGCTACACCCTGCACGCCTACGCTGCGGACGCGCCGCACGGCCGCCGGTACAACGGACAGCCATGACCGGAAACAACCGCCCGCCCGGTGGCGAGGTACCCGCTCGCGTAGGCTTCGGCATGTCCCCGCCCGGCCGTGACCCGGTCGGGTCGGGGACGCCCGAGGAGGCCGAGCGCGCGGCCGAGACGCTGCCGCCGGAGGCCCGGGTCGACCTCGCCAAGGAGCGCGCGGAGACCGGTATCGATGCGGTCTTCGACTCCCTGGACGCCGACCTGGTCGGCCTCACCCCGGTCAAGACCAGAATCCGCGAGATCGCCGCGCTGCTGCTGGTCGACCGGGCCCGCGCCCGATTCGGCCTGTCCACCTCCCGGCCCAACCTGCACATGAGCTTCACCGGTAGCCCGGGCACCGGTAAGACCACCGTGGCGATGCGGATGGCCGACATGCTGCACCGGCTGGGCTATCTGCGCCGAGGGCACCTGGTCTCGGTGACCCGGGACGACCTGGTCGGCCAGTACGTCGGGCACACCGCGCCCAAGACGAAAGAGGTCCTCAAACGGGCGATGGGCGGGCTGCTGTTCATCGACGAGGCCTACTACCTGTACCGCGCGGACAACGAGCGCGACTACGGGCAGGAATCCATCGAGATCCTGCTGCAGGTGATGGAGAACCAGCGGGAGGACCTCGTGGTGATCCTCGCCGGCTACAAGGACCGGATGGACTCGTTCTTCGTGTCCAACCCCGGAATGAGCTCCCGGATAGCGCACCACATCGATTTCCCCGATTACACGCTCGACGAGTTGGAGGATATCGGGAAACTGATGGTCGCGGCGGAGGGTTACAGTTTCACCCCGGAGGCCCAGGAAACCTTCCGGGTGTACCTGGATCGTCGCAAGGACCAACCACGGTTCGCCAACGCCCGCAGCGTTCGCAACGCGATCGAGCGGTCCCGATTGCGCCACGCCAGCCGCCTCATGGAGGCGGACCGCCCCGTGAACAAAGCCGAACTCACCACACTGGCCACCGAAGACCTCCTCGGCAGCCGAGTCTTCACCGACCCCGCTCCTTCCCCCTGACCCCTCCCCACCCTCGTCTGTTCGGCTCCCCCGTGCCCGTGCCCGCTGTCGGGGGGAGCTGCCCGGGTATTGTCGCGGATCATGCAGCGCACCTCGGCGGCACCGGAGATCGCCCAGGCCCGGAGTTGGGGGCGGGCGGTCGGTGATCTGCGGGCCGGGTGGCGCCAGCGGGGGCTGTGGGGGCACCTGGGCTGGCAGGACATCAGGCAGGGCTACCGGCGCTCGGTGATCGGCCCGTTCTGGATCACCATCAGCCTGGGCATCCAGGCCCTGGGGATGGGCATCCTCTACGCGGCGCTGTTCGGTCAGCAACTACACGACTTCCTGCCCTACCTGGCCGTTGGGCTGATCATCTGGCAGTTCATGGCGGGTTGTGTCAATGAGGGCGCGGAGATCTTCATCCGCAACGAGGGCCTGATCAAGCACCTGCCCGCGCCGTTGAGCGTGCACGTCTTTCGGCTGGTCTGGCGGCAGCTGCTGTTCTTCGGGCACAACGTGCTGGTCTGGCTCGCGCTGATCCTGATCTTCCCGCGACCGCTGGGGTGGAGCATCCTGCTGGCGTTGCCGGCGTTGGCGGTGGTCGTGCTCAACGGGGCCTGGGTGGCGATCGTGATCGGGGTCATCGCCACCCGGTATCGGGATGTCCCCCCGGTGGCCGCCAGTATCGTCACCCTGATGTTCTTCATGACTCCGATCGTGTGGGACTATGAACAGCTCAGGAGTAGGGGCGGCGCGGTCGGCGAACGGGCCCGGCTGGCCGAGCTCAACCCGTTCCTGCACTTCGTGGAGATCCTGCGCCGACCGATGATCGGTGAGTCCTTCGAGCCTCGGCACTGGGTGGTGACCTTGGCCATCACTGTGGTGGGGTGGGTGGCGGCGCTGCTGATCCTGCGCAATTACCGGGCCCGAGTCTCCTACTGGGTGTGATAACACAATGGCCTCCATCGACGTGAGCGATGCCTGCGTCAACTTCCCGATCTTCGATGCGAAGACCAGGTCGCTGAAGAAAGCCCTGCTGGGCACCATGGGTCGAGCCGGTGGCAAGATCGGGATCGACAGCAAGGTGCCCGTCATCGAGGCGCTGCGGGACATCACCCTGTCACTGCGCCACGGCGACCGGGTCGGCCTGATCGGGCATAACGGGGCGGGCAAATCCACCCTGCTGCGGTTGCTGTCCGGGATCTACGAGCCGACCACGGGCATCTCACGGATCGTCGGGAAAGTCGCCCCCGTCTTCGACCTCGGGGTCGGCATGGACCCGGAGATCTCCGGGTACGAGAACATCATCATCCGCGGGTTGTTCCTCGGCATGACCCGCAAGCAGATGGAGACCCGCACCGAGGAGATCGCCGAGTTCAGCGAGCTCGGCGACTACCTGTCGATGCCGCTGCGCACCTATTCGACCGGCATGCGGGTCCGTCTCGCGCTGGGCGTGGTGACCAGCATCGACCCGGAGATCCTGCTCCTCGACGAGGGCATCGGGGCGGTGGACGCGGCGTTCCTGGAGAAGGCCCGCGATCGTCTCACCGCGCTGGTCGAGCGCTCCGGGATCCTGGTGTTCGCGTCGCACTCCGAGGAGTTCCTGATCGAGCTGTGTACCTCCGCGTTGTGGCTGGACCACGGGGAGATCCGCGAGCAGGGTGACCTACACCAGGTACTGTCCCATTACAAGGGCCGCGTCACTGGCGCGCTCCAATGACCGCCGCCGCATCGCGCGCGGTTTGCTGACGGGGGAGTCGCCGGATGAGCATGGTTGTGGTGGTTGTGGTGACTCGGCATCGGCGGGAGCTGCTGGGCAAGTCGCTCGCCGTCGTCGCGGAACAGACCCGGGTGCCGGACCATCTCGTGGTGGTGGACAACGGGCCGGACGACCCCGCCGAGGAGGTCGTCGCGGACTGCCCGATTCCGTCCACCTACCTGCCCTCGCAGCGCAATCTCGGTGGTGCCGGCGGGTTCGCGCTGGGCATCCTGCACGCCTTGGCACTCGGCGCGGACTGGGTCTGGCTGGCTGACGACGACGGATGCCCCGCGGACGTCCGGGTGCTCCAGACCCTGCTCGAGGAGGCCCGGCGCCGGGACCTCGCGGTGATCTCCCCGGTGGTCGTCAACATCGACGACCCGGAACGGCTGGCGTTCCCGCTGCGCCGGGGGCTGACCTGGAAGCGGCGGCGCAGCGAGCTGGGGACCGACTTCCTGCCCGGCATCGCGAGCTTCTTCAACGGCGCACTGTTCAGCGCCGACGCGCTGGACGTCGTCGGCGTTCCGGACTACCGGCTGTTCGTCCGGGGCGACGAGGTGGAGGTGCACCGCCGGGTGGTCCGCTCCGGGTTGCGTTTCGGCACGACGCTGCGGGCCTCCTACGCGCACCCCGACGGCTCAGCGGAGTTCAAGCCGATGCTGCGCGGGCACTTCCACGCCCAGGACCCGGCCGATGACGTCAAGCGCTACTACACCTACCGCAACCGCGGCTACCTGCTGTCCCAACCGGGGATGCGTCGCATCGGAATGCTCGAGGTGCTCCGGTTCGGGCTGTACTTCCTGGGCACCAAACGAGACCCACGAGCTTTCCGCCAATGGCTCACGCTGGTGCGCCAAGGGCGCGCGGAGCGTTTCTACCGGTACTGAGGCCCCGCGTCGGCGTGAGATCGCGCTCGCGCCGGGGACGGGTCGTGAGGCGCTAAGCCCATTGGGCTAACCTCCTGGCGTGCTGACATCCGGGCACATCGGGATCTCGCGCCGCCTGTCGCGTACCGGTGCCGAGGCCGCCGAGAACGACCCTGGTGCCGGCGGGGTCGGCCGAGCCGGCAGCGTGTTGCGGCTCGCCGCTGCGGTGCTCGGTCTGCTCGGTGCGTTGCTCGCCATCGCGGTGCCGCTGCTGCCCGTGATCCAGCACACCGTCGTGATCACCTGGCCGCGCGCGGGACACCTCGCCCCGGTCAACGCGCCGCTGGTCACCTTCCAGCCGCAGAACCTGACCGCCACGATCCCGTGTGCGGCGGCCACCTCGATCGACGCTCGGTCGACGCGGCCGGCCGCCCTGCTGGCCACCACCCCACCCGGGTCGACCGACGGTGCCGCGGTGGGCATGGTGCTGGAAGTGGCGGGCGGGAAGCTGACCTTGATCAGTCGGGGGCAGCCGCTGGGCAACATCCTGTTGAGCACCATTCCGGCGGCACCGGGACGGTGCGTGATCCAGGTGACCGCCGGTGCCAAGGGCACCACGGCCTCGGCCGGCCCCACCCGGTTCGTCAAGGTCGACCAGGACGTCCGGCCGCAGGTGACCGGCGTCTACTCGGCCCTCGATCAGCGGCGGGACCCGGTGGCCGGGGTGGCGGTGCGGATCACGGTGGACACCCGCTTCCAGTCCACCCCCCATCCGGTCAAGCTCGCCGCGATGGCGCTGGCCGCGCTGGCCGTCCTGATCAGTCTGGTCCTGCTGCACCGGATGGACGGTCGGATCGGTCGCCGGGCGCCACGGCTACTGCCCTCGGGCTGGTGGCGACCCACCGGGCGGGACGCCGCGGTGATCGCGGTGCTGGCCGTGTGGGTGGTCATCGGTGGGATCACCTCCGACGACGGCTACATCCTCACCATGATCCGCACCAGCTCGGGCATGGGGTATGTCGGCAACTACTACCGATGGTTCAATGCCCCCGAGGCGCCCTTCAGCTGGCCCTACGAGCTGTACGCCTACTGGGCACAGATCAGCACGGTGCCACCGTGGTTGCGATTGCCCTCCTTCGTGATGGGCGGCCTCAGCTGGATGCTGATCAGCCGCGAGGTGCTGCCCCGGCTGGGCCGGGAGGTCCGCCGTAGCCCCGCCGCCGGCTGGGCCGCCGCCGCGGTGTTCCTGGCCTTCTGGCTGCCGTACAACAACGGGTTGCGGCTGGAGCCCGAGGTCGCCATCGGCTCGATACTCGTGCTGTGCGCGGTGGAGCGGGCGGTGGCCACCCGCCGGCTGCTGCCGCTGGCGCTCGGCCTGTTGGTGGCGGCTTTCACCGTCGCCGCGACGCCGACCGGCTTCATCGCGGTCGCGCCGTTCCTGGTGGCGCTGCGACCGCTGGTCCGATTGCTGCGCCGGCACGCGGCCGTCTCCGGGTGGGCGGGCGTGATCGGGCCGATCCTCGGCGCCGGCTTGCTGGTCCTCGTGGTGAGCTTCGCCGACCAGACGCTGGCGGGGGTACTGGAAGCCACCCGGGTCCGCACCGAGCTCGGGCCCAACCTGTCCTGGTTCCAGGAGCCCGTCCGCTACGAGGAGCTGTTCAGCAACATGCCGGACGGGGCGCTGGCCCGACGCTTCCCGGTCCTGCTGTTGCTGCTGTGCCTGGGCACCAGCCTGGTGGTGTTGTTGCGCCGGGGCGCCATCCCGGGCGCCGGCCTGGGTCCGAGCCGCCGACTGATCGGCACCGCGGGAGTGTCTCTGGTGCTGCTGGCGCTGACGCCGACCAAGTGGACGCACCACTTCGGGGCGCTCGCGTCCATCGGCGCCGCGCTGGCCGCGCTCACCGCGCTGGCCACCAGTTCCACGGTGCTGCGCTCGGCGCGTAACCGGTGGTGGTTCCTGTCCGGGCTGTTGGTGATCCTAGCGATGTCCTCGACCGGGCCCAACGCTCCGTGGTACGTCTCGCAGTACGGGGTGCCCTGGTTCGACAAACCACCGTCGGTGCACGGCTTCCAAGCGAGCACGCTGCTGATCGTGGGGGCTGCGCTGGCCGGGTTGATCGCGGTGATCGAGGGGTTGCGGCACGAGCCGGGTGCGCCGCCACTCCCACCGGCGCCACCTCAACCGGACCGGCGCCACGGCGCGCGGCGCGCGTTGCGGATCGGGTCGGCTCCGCTGGCGGTGTTCTGCGGCCTGCTGGTGCTCGCCGAGGTCGGCGCCATGGTCAAGGCCATGCACAAGCAGCGCGACGGCTACAGCATGGCCGCGGCCAACATCGCCCACATCACCGGGCACAGTTGCAACCTCACCGACGCGGTGTCCGTCGAGCCTGACCGACGTGCCGGAGCGTTGCGCCCGTTGCGTGGGACGCTGCTCGCGGACATCCCGCTGCAGCGCGGCTTCGACCTCAACCAGTTCCCGGTGGGCCAGTTGTCTCCAGCTAATTCCGGGATCAATTCCGATAAAGCGGACAAGCAGGGTACCGGAACCCGAGGTGACCGTATTCCGAAGCCGGGCGGGGACAACCCCGTCGACGTGCCGCCGTCGGGACTGGGTGGTGCGGAGATCCCGATCTGGAGCAGTTTCTCCCCCGACAGCCCCGGCACGGGGAACCTGCGCACCACTTGGTACGCATTGCCCGTTTCGGCTCGCCAGGGCCAGGCTCCGGTGGTGATCTCGGTCGCCGGAAAGCTCTCCTCCACCACGCCACTGTTCGCCGAGTTCGCCCGCCGCACCGAACGCGGGTTCCACGTCGTCGACCAGGTCCCGATCGGCGGGCGGGCGACCGCCGACGGGCCGGGATGGCGGGACTACCGGCTCGGATTGACCGGTCGGGCCGCCGGGGCGGACGCCGTGCGACTGATCGCCATCGACGCGGACGTCACCGATGAGGGATGGCTGGCGTTCTCCGCTCCTCGAGTGCCCGTGCTGAGCTCGCTGACCGACCTGGTGGCCCCGACGCCCCCGGTGTTCCTGGACTGGCCGGTGGGGTTCGTGCACCCGTGTGTACGCCCGTTCGCCATCCGTGACGGCATCGCCGAGGTTCCTCGGTACCGGCTGCTCCCCAACACGATGCTGGCGCAGGACAGCAAGACCTGGTCGGCGGCGGAGGGCGGTGGCCCGATCGGCTGGCTGCAGATTCTGGCCACCCAGCAGGACGTACCGACCTACCTCAAGGAGAACTGGGACACCGACTGGGGCAAGCTGATGGTCATCCAGCCCCGAGTTCCCGATGCCGAGGCACCCACCCTGCACATCGGCAGCGCGGTACGCAGCGGCTGGTGGTCCCCAGGACCACTGCGCAGCGGGGGCCAGACCGCCCAGATCTCCTCCCAACTAGGCCGGTGACTGGGCAAAACGTGGGCGCTCCCGGTGACCAGCGGGACACCTCCACGCCCGCCCGGATGGCCACCGACCTGCGCGCCCTGGCACTGGGCGACGCGCTGGACCCGGCAGGCCGAGATCTGCTCGTCGGCTGGCTGAAGGCCGACACCACCGGAGACGAACTGATCCGGGTCGGACTACCCGCAGGCTGGCTGGTCGGCGACAAGAGTGGCTCCGGCTCGCACGGTGAGAGCAACGACATCGCAGTGGTATGGCCACCCGACCACGCTCCACTGGTCATCACCGTCTACACCGCACCCACCGAGCCGAAATCCACCGCAGGTCCCGCGACGGTGGCCAGTGCGGCCACGATCGTGACAAAAGCACTCATCCCGACCGCATGAACAGCGGTTCAGGCTCTATCCGCCGGTTCCCCAGTTCCGTGTGCCTCTGAAACCAGTCAACGATCCTGGTAAGCGGGCAGTTTGCACACGGATTGCACAACCGATTAAACGGACATGCGCTGGAGTACGGGGAGTTTCCGCGTGGAAGACTTGGACCTATGGGAACTGCTGACATCGGTGGTGAGCGTGTCGCTGAGCTGCGCAAGGCGCGTGGTCTGACGCAGGTGGCGCTGGCGCGCCGGGCCGGGGTGTCGTTGAGCCTGCTGTCGAAGATCGAGGTCGGGGACCGGACGCTCACCCCGGCCAACGCGGTCGCGATCGCCCGAGCCCTGCGGATCTCCCTCGGCGCGTTCTACGGGGAGGTCGAAGTCGCCGAGGACCAGAGCGTGCCGCTGGCGGCTCTGCGCACCGCCGTGCGCCGCTACGACATTCCCGACCAGGCGCCCGTGCCTCAGCCCGCCCAGCTGCGTGTGGACTTGGACCGGGCTATCACCCTTCGCGAGCAGGCCGACCTGGCGGGGCTGCTGCGGATGCTGCCCGGCCTGCTGACCCGGGCCACCACACACGCGCACGCCGCAGCCAGCCCGCAGGGGTGGGCACTGCTGGCCGACGTCTACGGTCTCGCCTACTCCCTGGCCGTGCGGCATCGGTGGATGGACCTGGTCGAGATTGGCCCGCTCCGGCTGGCCTGGGCAGTAGGCCAGCAACCCAACCCGCTGATGACAGCCATCGCCGCCAGGAGCCGGGCTGGCACCTTCCTCACCTGCGGGGACTTCGACGGCGGACTCACCGTGGTGGACCGGGCCATCGTGGCTGCCGAAGGGGCACTCACCGGTCCGGAGCGGGTCTTCGCCATGGGCGCACTGCACCAGCGGGGCATGATACTGGCGGGACGGCTCGCCGACCGGGCCGAGGCCCAGCGGCACATCGACGCGGCAGGGACCGCAGCCGAGGAATTCCCGCGCGACCGGCGCTCCCATAACCAGATCGTCGGTCCCGCGTACACCGCTGGCCACGTACTGGTCAGCCAGGGAGACCTCGGCCAGCCCCGTGAGGTGATCCGCCTCGCCGAGCAGCTGGCCGGCAACGACACCGGGCTGCCGCCCACGATACTCCTCGACATCCACACCACTACCGCCCGTGCCCAGCTCGACCTAGGAGACCGGGACGGCGCGCTGACCTCATTGGTCAAGGCATTCACCGTCGCTCCCCAGAAGGCGAAGACCTACCCGATGAGCCTCGACGTGCTGCGGGTCCTGATCTCCCTGCATCAGCGCAGCAACCCCCAGCTCGTCCAGCTCGCCCGCCAAGCAGGGCTCACCGGATAACGGAAGTGCAGACTGGGCTCTATGGGTACTGCTGGCATTGGTGGTGCGCGCGTCGTTGAGTTGCGCAAGGCGCGTGGTCTGACGCAGGTGGCGCTGGCCCGTGGGGCCGGGGTGTCGGTGGGTTTGTTGTCGAAGATCGAGGTCGGGGACCGGATGCTCACCCCGGCCACCGCGGCCGCGATCGCCCGAGCCCTGCAGATCACCCTCGGCGCGCTGTACGGGGAGGCCGAAATCTCCGAGGACCAAAGCATGCTGCTGGAGGATCTGCGCACCGCGGTGCGCCGCCACGACATCCCTGACCAGGCTCTCGTGCCCGACTTCGCCCAGCTGCGCGCCGAACTGGACCAGACCATCACACTCCGCAGGCAGGCCAACCTGGCGGGGTTGCTGCGGGTGCTGCCCGGCCTGCTGACTCGGGTCACCACGTACGCGCACGCCACAGCCAGTCCGCAGGGGTGGGCGCTGCTGGCCGACGTGTACAGCGACGTCTACTACCTGGCCGCGCGGCATCGCTGGATGGACCTGCTCGAGGTCGCCCCAACCCACCAGGCCTGGGCCGCAGGCCGGCAACCCAACCCGCTGGTGACCGCTGTCGCCGCCCGAGACCGGGCGGGCACCTTCCTCAACTGCGGGGACTTCGAGGGCGGGCTCACCGTGGTGGACCGGGCCGTCGTGGTCGCTGAGACGGAGCTCACGGGTCCTGAGAAGGCCTTCGCCACCGGCACACTGCACCTGCGCGGCATGACGCTGGCAGGACGGCTGAACGACCCCGCCGAGACCGGGCGGCACATCCGCGCAGCGTGGACTTCAGCCGAGGAGTTCCCTCGTGACCTGCAGATCCATAGCCAGATCTTCGGTCCCGCCAACACCGCCACCCACGTGCTGGCCACGGAGGGGGACCTCGGCCGCCCCCGCGAGGTGGTCCGCCTCGCTGAGCAGCTGGCCGGCAACGACACCGGGCTGCCGCCCACCCGACTCGTCGACGTCCATACCAACACCGCCCGCGCCCAGCTCGACCTGGGTGACCGGGACGGCGCGCTGACCTCATTGGTCAAGGCATTCAGCGTTGCTCCCCAGAAGGCGAAGGTCCACCCGATGAGCCGCGAAGTGCTGCGGGTTCTGATCTCCCTGCATCAGCGCAGCAACCCCCAGCTCGTCCAACTCGCCCGACAAGCAGGGCTCGTCCAGTGTGATTAGGTGGTCATCCGTGGGGATGGTCAGTCAGTTCGTTCCTCCGTTGCTGATGTGATAGGCGGCCTTGGCGTTGCACAGACAGTCATAGGCGCACGTGTCGGTTACTTCGTGATGCCAGAAGCTGTTGATCTGTAACAGACCGCGGTCTGTGGAGGGAGGGTCATTGCCCACCGTGTTCTTGGCGTCACAGTGTGCCCCGGATTCGACGAAGACGACGGCGAGCGCATAACGTAGCGTGCCGTCGTCTCGGAACCCGGCGTCAACGAGGACCTGAATCAGAATGACGTCACTCAGCGCTGTCATTGTGTCACTCCACGAGGTTTGCGAGCTAGCGGTCTTCGGAGGAGACGGGCGCTACCGGTCAGTTCCGGCACGGAGTGCAACTCCCGTTGCGGGTGCCCGAACGCGTGGATCTCATGAAGGGGACACTGCGCCCCGGCGGTGAATGGCGGAAATCCAGCGGTCGGCCGAGTGATGACGAAAAACCCCACGAGGGATAGCTGTCGACCCTGGATCTGATCCACGTGCGTCACGACCGTGTAGCGGAGCCGATGCGAGGAGGTACCAGCGATTTTTAATCGCTGGGCAGGCCGGCTTCCGGCGTGTAGCGTCTGTTTCCCCACGACGAGCCGCGTACACCTTGAAGGAGTTCTCCCATGTCAGCACCCTCCTCCGCTGCGCCCTCCCCCGATGCACCCTCCAGCGCCGGACCTGCGGCGCCGGTCAACTTCCGCCAGGGTCTCTCACTCCTCGACCTCGCCCCTGGCCTGGGGCCGCTCGCTGACCTGGCCGGTACCTGGATCGGGAACGGATTCTCGCTGATCGAGCTGCCGGACTTCGACAGGCGTCCGCCGAGCACGGGCCCGAAACCGTTTCGTCTGAAGCTCAATTCCACGGTTGAGATCCTGGAGTTCACCCCGATCGGCGCCGCGGTCCCCAACCGCGGTTCCACCCTTATCAACGACCCCAATGCCGGGCAGCCTGACATCGACATCTTCGGGTTGCGGTATCTACAGCGGATTGCTGATGTGGTGACGGACCAGCCACTGCACATCGAGCCGGGATTCTGGCTCAACGTGCCGGCCACCCAATTTCCTCTCGCGCCCGCCGGTGTGGTCCGCCAGGCGACGATCCCCCACGGTAACTCGGTGCTGGCACAGGGCACGTCACAGACGGTGCTTACGGGACCACAGATCGCTGTCGCCGACTCGACGCCCACGAGGAACCCCAACGTGCCCCCTCCGCTCAGTGCTGCCTATCTGTCGCCCTTTGTCAACCCGCCGTTGCCCCCGGGTATCAAACTGCCTTTCGTCAAGGATCCGAACCTGTTCCTCAAGCAGTCGATCGCGGGACAGAGGATCATTAAGACGGTGGTGCTGACAATCTCCACGGCCCCGGCGGGTGGAATCCTGAACATCCCGTTCGATATCGCCAATGCCAATGCGACGAGGCTCGACGCGGTTTTCTTCATCGAGACTGTTCTGCAGCCGGACGGCAGCACGTTCTTGCAGCTACAATACACGCAGACGATCGTCTTGAATTTCCTCGCGATCGACTGGCCACACATCCTGGTTGCCACACTGGTCAAGCAGTAGTCGACGTCCGCGAAGCTCCGCCTCACCCCCGCGGGGGTGAGGCGGAGCTTCGCGCAACTCGCGGTCGCCAGCGTCGCGGCAGCCATGCTCGCCGAGCTCGACCGCCGGCGAGAACGCCTTCTCCTCGTCCACCCTGGCGGACCAGGCCACCAGCGCAATGGTCAGGCCACGCGAGGCGTGGGGAGCTGACCTCGGCGTGGCATGTGCGGTCGGTGCGGGGTGATCACGGTTTGTGTGCCGGAAACGACATGAGATGTCGTTTCCGGCACACAAACCGTGATCATGAGCGGGTGGAACCGATCGGCCGGCTCGCAGTTGGTGTTCACCGGGACAGTGCGTTCACCGGGGACAGTGCGTTCACCGGGGACAGTGCACCGTTGCTCACCGGTCCGCGAGACCTGCGGTGGTGTGACCGGCGCACGCACGTCCGTGCCAAGCCACCCTGCGTGGGCCGGCACCGGAAGCCCCTCATCACACGCCCAGCTGGCGGCGATCGGCACCGACAGCGCTGTCGGTGAGGGCCTTCGATGAGAGGGCCCCTCGCGGAAACGAGGGGGAGGTGTTCCGCGAGGGGCGGCGGATCCGGCTGGGGGTCCCGAACCCGCACGACTCATTGTGCCACTTCGGGAATGGTCCATGCGAGTGATACCCCGGCGTGGCGCGCAGGTTACGCAGCGGCGCGGCGCCGCTGCGTAACCTGCCGGGTAATCCGGTGACAGATCAGCGTCGGAAAATCACTCTGCGCTGCACGATGAAGTTGATGCAGGTGGCCGTGCCCTGGGCGACGACGAACGCGCACGTGATCTCGCCGCGTATCGGCGGCAGCAGCGCGAGCATCACCGCGTTCATCCCGATCTGGACGACGAAGGTGATGGCGTACAGCGCCATGACCGAGGCGAACTGCGCGCGAGAACCCCGTCCCTGGAACGTCCACCGGCGGTTGATCAGGTACGCGGTGGTGGTGCCGGCGACGAATCCCAGCGCCTTGGCCAGATGCACCCACAGACCGGCGGCCAGCAACGCCTGGTAGCTGCTGTAGTCCACGACGGCGGCGAACCCGCCGACCAGCACAAAGCGGGTGAGCTGGGTGGACAGGCGCTGGGTGGACAGGCGCTGGGTGGATAGGCGACGCGGCGACGCGGGTGGTGCGGCCAACGGTGTTCTCCTTGTGCGCTCCACTGGGGGTGCTCCCCTGGGGTGCTCCTCACCGGAGGGGATCAGGTCAGAGCAGGGTACCGACATGACGCGCCGGTGCTACCCGACTACCCTGCGCCCGTGCCGGCACTCGACACATCTCGCACTGGGCAGTGGCCGGTCACTCCTGCCGTGCTCGCGGCTGCCGATGCCGAACGGGCCATGGCGGGGCCGCCTGCGCGGTGGCGGGCGGGAGTGCTGGCCGGGCTGGCTGTGCTGACGCTCGTCGCGGCCCTCGGGGTGCTGCTGGCCCCGGTGGTCGCCGACGACCCGGTGGTCAGCTGGCCGCGGGCCGGTCAGCCGGCCCGCTCCACCGTGCTGCCGCTGGTGCCCTACCGGCCGTTGAGCCTGGACGCCCGGGTGCCGTGCAGCACGCTGTCCGCGCTGGACCGGCGGCCCGACGGCGGCGACGCGCTGCGCACCCTGCCTGCCACCGCTAGCAAGCCGGGCAGCATCAGTCAGGGTCTGGTTGTCGCGGTGCGTCGCGGCGTCGTGCGGGTCAGCGCCTCTGGTCGCGTCCTGGTGCGGGAGGCGCTACCTGCCGGTGGGTGCACCTATCAGGTGCTGGCCGACGCCGGTGGGGTGCGGGTGCTGCGCGACGGGGCGCCGGGGAGCTCCGCCGCACTGCCGGTACCGGAGGTCGGTGAGCTGGCCACCGACGCCGGCGGTCAACCGGCGAGCGCGGGTCTGGCGGTGTCGTTGCACACCGACGCCCGCTACGAGTCCACCCCGACGGTGCTGAAGACCGGCCTGCTGGTGGTGTGCGCCGCAGCCCTGCTGGCACTGCTCGCCCTGGCGTGGCGGTGGTGGGGGGGCCAGGTGACGCACCTCCAGCGACCCAGGCTGGGGGTGGCGGACGCGGTGCTGCTGGTCGTCTCGGTGGGGTGGGTGCTGCTGGCGCCGACGAACTTCGATGATCCGTGGTACCTGCTGATGGCGCGGGGCGCCGACGTCTCCGGCTCGGTCGGCAACGCGATCTATATGTTCAACGTCACCGAGAACCCCTTCGTGGCCAGTCAGTACGTGCTGCAGGCGTGGGGCCGGCTGGGCCACCTGTTGGGAGCGGACTGGGGGCTGGCCTGGATGCGGCTGGTGCCGCTGGTCTACGGGCTGGCCACCTGGCTGCTGCTGCGGGTGCTCCTCGTCGCGGGTTTCGGTCGTGAGTTGGGTACCCGCCGGGCCGCATGGGCGCTACTGGTGGCCTACCTGCTGTGGTGGCTGCCCTACGGGATGACGCTGCGCCCGGAGCCGCTCATCGTGCTGCTCGCCGCGGCGACGCTGCTGCTGGCCGAGCTGGCTCGGCGCCGCCGCTCGGTCGGCGCACTGGCCCTGGCCACCGCGACCGCCGCGTTGGCGATGTCGGCCTCCCCGTCCGGGCTGGTCGCCGCAGCCCCGCTGGTGCCGGCGCTGCCCTGGCTGTGGCGCTGGCTGCGCGCGCAGGGCTCCCTGGCCCGGGTGGCTACGGTCCTGCTGCTGGCCGCCTCGGGCACCAGCCTGGTGCTGGTGGGATTCGCCGACGCGACGCTCGGTGACGTCCTGGAGTCCACTGCAGTGCACCAGTGGTACTACCAGACCTTCTCCTGGTACCAGGAGAAGGTCCACTACCAGACGATCCTCAGCTTCAAGGACTCCTGCCAGTGGGCCCGCCGGGCCCCTGTCGTGCTCACCATCGCGGTGTTGCTCGTCGTCGCGGTGGGCAGCGCCCGCCACGCCCGCAAAGACAAAGACCGGGCCGGTAAAGACCGGGCCCGCAAAGACGAAGACTCAGCCGGCGATGACCCCGTGCGCCGGCTGCTGGTGAGCGGCGCGGCCTGCTCAGCGATCGCCCTGATGCTGCTCACGCCTACGCCCACCAAGTTCGTCAACCATTTCGGGGCGGTGGCCGCCGCGCCCACGGTGTTCCTCGCCGCCGCTCTGCTGCGCTCCCCGCTGCCCCGGCGCGTCTGCGCCATCACGGCCACTGTGACCACGGCGCTGCTGGTCGGCGCGATGTCCTGGAGCTTCGCCGGGCCGAACCTGTGGCGGCCCTACTCCGACCGGGGCCAGCCCTTCGGCGACCACCTCACCGCCGCCCACGACGACGCTGACCTCGGAAGCATGCGGCCGAGTCTGGGACCCGTGCAGCTGGCCAACCCGGCGCTCTGGGTGGCGGTCGCGCTCACCGCGGCCGGTGGGGTGTGGTGGTGGCGTCGCCGCGGTCACGACCGCGGGGTGAGCGCCGACCGAGCGGTGCTGCTGGCCGGATCGACCGCGATCGTGGTGATGACCATCGTCGTGTTCGTGTGGGCGCCGTTGCGGCAATACCCGGGGTGGTCGGTGGCCCTGTCCGCGGTTCGAGCGGCGCGCGGACAACCGTGCGCGCTGGCCGATTACGCCCAGGTCCTCGTCGATACCGCGGCGCAACCGGTGCCCCGTGGGCCGGCCGACACCGAAGGTGTGTTCACGGCGGAGCGTCCTGTATCGGTGTCTGCCCCCGTTCCGGGCACGCTGGTCTGGCACGACGCCGTCGACGACGTCGAAAGCGACCCGGACACCGGCCCCCTGACCATCTCGGGGGGCCTGCTCGTGACGCCCTGGTTCTCGCTGCCCGCCGATGGCGGCACCACCCTGCTGGCCCCGCTCATCGGCACCTGGGCAGGCCGGCAGCTGGCCCTGGAGTACGCCGGGCCCACCGCCGCGGGGCAAAGCCCCACTGTGGCGGGCGCCACGCCGCTGCCGGTAGATCCGACCATGCAGGGGACCCAGTGGCATCAGACGCAGTGGCAACAGGCGTCCATCCCCCTGGCCCGGTTGGGCACGCGGCGGCCCTCGAGTGTGCGGCTGGTGGTTCGCGACTACTACGTGACCGCTGCCGACAGCTGGTTCGCGGTAGGCCAACTCCGGCTGGCCAGGTGGCGCCCGCTGGCGGCGTTGACCGCCGGCGCGCCGGTGTACGTCGACCAGCTCACCGCGACCCTGTTGCCCTGCGTCGACCAGGTCAGCGTCGAGCACGGCATCGCGCGGGCGCCGAAGGTGCTGCTGCTGAGCGACGAGGGTTTCGGCCGGGGGTTCCTCGATCTCGGGTTCGAGCTCCTGCGGGGCGGCACGCTGGTGCCGGTGAGCCGGTCGGCGACCGCTGTACGGATGCCTGCCCGGCTGGTGCCCAGTGGGCCGCCCACCCTGCCCTGGGGTCGCGTGGAGCGGGTTTTCTACGACCACCCCGTCGGGTTGGTCGACCTAAGCTTCGGCACGCTCCAGCGGGCCGGCTGGACGCGCCTGCCCACCCTCGCCGACAAGAGATACCACGGTGGCGAGACCGGCTGAGCTTCTGGGACCCCTTCGGTGAGTCGTCCTCCCGCACCTCAGACGGGCACGACTGTGGCCGGGATCCTGCGCGTCTCTACCAGCATCCGCAGGTCCTCGCCGTCGCTGGTCAGGATCTGGTCGCCGGGGAGTGCCAACAGCGCGACCAATGCATCGACGGCATCAGACATCCCGCCGGCAGCCAGGAGTTCCCCCGCCGCCTTCGCCTCGGCGAGCCGCGTGTCCCGGATATCGATCATCGACAGATGGCGGGCCAGCCGGGCCTGCCGCGAGCCATCCCGCCACGCCTGCGCCACCACCGGAGCCGCGGTCACGAGCGACGCCCCGGCGCGGCGGCCCAACTCGATGAGGCCGGCCACGCGACGGTCGTCGCGGTCGATCCCGATCAGTGCTCCGGCGTCGAGTACCAGCTTCATGCCGCCGGGTCCTCTGCGCGGCCCGGCCCGAGGTACGGAACGCCGACCTCCGCGGCAAGCGTTTGCAACTCGGCCTCGTCGAACGGCCCGTGCTCGGCCTGGTGCTCAGCGAGCCAGGCGTCAACCAGCCGTCCGCGCAGCCATCCCGCCAGTGCCTCCGCGACGACCGCGGAGAACGGGACGCCCCGCTGCTCGGCGGCAGCCTGGGCGGCGCGGAGCAGCTCGTCGGGCAGGGAGACCGTGACCCGCTCAGTGCTCATACGAATTAGTGTACCAAGGTATGAGGTTCACCGGCCCGCGCCGCGTCCAGAGGCGATGGACGTGGGTTTTGCCAGCGTCGGAGGGTCTGGTGACCACCTCCGGGTCTACCAGTTCACGAGTGTTTGATCCACCCCGCTACGGTTCGCTGAGCAGGTCATCATCGACATCCCGGTGCGGGTCATTCGCTGACCCGCACCGGCTGCCCTGGCGTCAGCTCGCTTCGCGACGCCGACCACGGGTGACCCGGAGGCTGGTCATACCCTGCCGCAGTGCCGAGCCGTGTTCACCCCGATGCTGTGAGTCAACGCCTGCGGGGGTGGGCGGTCGCGGCGCTGGCGCTGGTCACCGGGGTGTTGGGGGTTCTCGCAGTACTCGCCCCGGTGACCGCTGACGATCCGGTGGTGAGCTGGCCGCGTGCTGGGCACCAGCCCACCTCCACGGTAGTGCCGCTGTCGCCTTATCGCCCGCTGCGGCTCACGGCGAGCATCCCGTGCGCGACGCTGCGGGAGCTCGACGCCCGCCCGGCGGGAGGTGAGGCGCTGCGCACGCTGCCCGCCGATGTGGGCGCTACCCCGGGCGAGGGTCTGGTGGTGGCCGCCGGCCAGGGCGTCGTGACGGTCAGCGCCTCCGGTGCGCAGCTGCTGCGAGTGCGGCTGCCGGCCGGGGACTGCTCCTACCGGGTGCTCGCCGACGCCGGTGGGGTCGGGGTGTCCCGGGACGGCACCACCCTCGGTGCCCGAGCGGACCTACTGGTGCCCCAGGTAGCCGAGCTACAGACCGACGCCGTGGCGGCAACCACCGGGCTGTCGGTGCGGCTGCACACCGACGCGCGATACCAATCCAGCCCCACTCCCCTCAAGACGGCCTTGCTCGTAGCACATGCTCTCGCGCTCGTGACGCTGCTCGTGCTGGCCTGGCGGTGGTGGCGGGGCACCGGGGGAGGGCTGGCCCGGCCGCGCCCGTCGTGGGCGGATGCGGTGGTGGTCGCGGTGTCGGTGGGCTGGGTGGTGGCGGGTCCGATCAACATCGACGACTCGTGGTACCTGCTGATGGCCCGCGACGCGATGCAGTCGGGCTACCTCGGCAACGTCATCTACCAGTTCAACGTCACCGAGAACCCGTTCGTCGCCAGCCAGTACGTCATGCAGGCCTGGGGCAGCGTGGGCGGCAACTGGAGCCTGGCCTGGATGCGGCTGCTGCCGCTGGCCTACGGGCTGGCGACCTACGCGCTGCTGCGGGTGCTGGTCGCGACGGTGTTGGGCCGGGTGGCGCGGCGACCGTTGGTACCCCGCGCGGTCGCGGCGGCGCACCTGCTGTGGTGGCTGCCCTACGGCATGACGCTGCGCCCCGAGCCGCTGATCGCGCTGGGCAGCGCGGCGGTGCTGACGCTGGCCGAGCTGGCCCGTCGGCGCCGCTCGGTGGGGGTGTTCGCCACGGCCACCGCGCTCGCCGCGCTCACCGCTACGGTCTCCCCGACCGGCCTGGTCGCCGCCGCGCCGTTGGTCCTGAGCCTGCCGTGGTTGTGGCGGTGGTGGCGGGCCGCGCAGCTCTCCAGCCGGGTCGCGGCGGTGCTGCTGATCGGGGCGGCCGCCTCGGTCGTCATCCCGGTCGCCTTCGCCGACGCCACCCTGGGCGACGTGCTGGAGTCGGTCGCGGTGCACCGCTGGTACTACCGCCAATACGCCTGGTACGACGAGTACCTGCCCTACGCGAACCTGCTGGTCGGCGACGAGCGGGGGGCGTGGGGCAAGCGGCTGCCGGTGCTGCTCACCCTGGGCGTGCTGCTCGCGGTGGTCCTCGGGGCGGGTCGGCGCGCCGGCACCGGGGGGCGCGGCGGCCGGCTGCTCGGCGCCGCGGCGGCGAGCACCGCGCTGAGCCTGGCCGCGATGGCGCTCACCCCGACGAAGTGGGTGAACCACTTCGGGGCCATCGCGGCCCCGGCCACCGTACTGCTGGCCGCCGCGATGATCCGATCCCCGCTACCTCGGCGAGCCGGCGCCGCGACCCTGGCTATCGGCACCGCCGGGCTGGTGGCCGCCACGTCGGTCGCCTTCGCCGGCCCCAACCTGTGGCGTCCGCTGTCGGACTGGGGTCAGCCCTTCGGGAACCACCTGCTCGTCGAGACCCCGTACGTGCAGAGTCTGCTCGCGCCGTCGCTGGGGCCGCTGACGTTACGCAACCCACTGTTGTGGCTGGCCGTTGCGGCAGCGGGGTGGCGGTGGGCGCGAGGCCGGGGCCGGCCGGGTCCGGATCGGGCCGTGCTGGTCACCGCCACCGGTTTGGGGGTGGCGCTGATGCTGGTGGTGTTCACCGTCGCGCCGCTGCGCCAGTACCCGGGCACCTCGGTGGCGCTGATGAACCTGCGCGCGCTCACCGGCCGGCCCTGCGGCCTGGCCTCGGCGGTGCAGGTGCTCGCCGACGCCAGGCCTGGGTTGGGGCCGGCGACCGGGCCCGCCACGCTCACCGGGGACATGCGGGCGGCACCGCTGCCGGAACCCATGCCGGCCCCGATCACCGCACCGAACGCCCCGGTGTGGCACGACGACGTGCTCGGCGGGACCGGCCTCGGCACCGTCCAGACTCCCTGGTACCCGTTGCCTGCTCACGTCCGCGACGGCTGGATCACGGTGCCGCTGCGCGGCAGGCTCACCCAGGAGCAGCGGCTGGTGGTGCAGGTGGGCACCGGCGACCCGGCCGCCCCGAAGGAGATCCGTACGGTGGCGCTGCTCGCCGTCGGGGACCAGCCTGACTGGACCGAGGTCACCGTCGCGCTGGCGCAGGCCGGCCTGGCCGCGCCGAGCGCGGTGCGGGTGGTGGCCCAGGACCGCCTCGCCGGCCCAGGCAGCTGGCTCGCACTCGCGCCACCGCGGCTGAGCGCGCCGCGACCGGTCACCGACGTCCTCGCGGGCCGGCCGGTGTTCGCCGACCAGGTGTCCGCCGGGCTGTGGTCCTGCCAGGATCAGATCGCCGTGCGCGACGGCCTGGTACAACCGCCCGCGATGCGGCTGCGGGTCGCGGACGGGCTGGAGGGCTCGACCACCGCCGTGGCGACCTTTCCGGACAACGGCGGCACACTGCTGCAGGTGGAGCGCACCGCCACGTTCGTCGAGCTGCCCACCGTGCTCTCGCCACCGGGACTGCCCTCGCTGGGCTGGGGCCACGTCGAAGAGGTGATCTACGCGCACCCCGTTGACCTGGTTGACCTGGTTGTCGAGCACTCGCGACGCGCTGGGTGGAGCCGGCTGCCCACGTTGATCGGCCAGCGCTACACCGGCCGCGCCTACATCGGATGATCTCCTGCGCCGCTGCGCGGATGGCTCATCGCGCCGATGGGCTACCGTAGATCAGATGCATCGCGTCTCGGTCACTCACCAAACCCCGGATATGTCAGACCCAGACATGTCAGACCCAGACATGTCACAGTCCGAGGTGGCAGCCGAGCAGGACTACCTCACATTGCTCTACCAGCATCTCGACGAACGCCGCCGTTACACCTCGCGGCGCCTGGCCGAGGTGTTGCGAGCTCCCCACACCGGCACCCCCCAAGCGCTCAGCGAGCGGGACGCGGCCGCGGCGATGTACTCAGAGCAGCTCGCCACCCTGGACGGTGTCGAACAGGGCCTGTGCTTCGGGCGGCTCGACCTGAACCACGATGAGGAGGAGGACGGAGACGGGCGGCGCTATATCGGGCGGCTCGGGCTGCTCGACGAGGAGCACGACTACCAGCCGCTGCTCATCGACTGGCGGGCGCCCGCGGCGCGCCCGTTCTACACCGCGACCGCCGCCCGCCCCGAGGGCGTTCACCGCCGCCGGCACATCCGGACCCGCAGCCGAACGGTGCTCGCCGTCGAGGACGAGGTGCTCAGGTTCCACGAGGACGACGGCGGTGCCGGGCAGGATTCGACCCGAACCAGTCTGACCAGCGAGGCGGCGCTGATGGCCGCGCTGACCCAGAGCCGGACCGGCCAGATGTCCGACATCGTCGCGACCATTCAGGCCGAGCAGGACCGGATCATCCGCGCCAAGCCCCAGGGCGTGCTGGTCGTGCAGGGTGGGCCGGGCACCGGTAAGACCGCGGTCGCGCTGCACCGGGCGGCGTACCTGCTGTACACGCACCGCAGGCAGCTGGCCAAGAGCGGCGTGCTGGTCGTCGGGCCCAACTCGACGTTCCTGCGCTACATCGGGCATGTGCTGCCCTCGCTGGGCGAGACCAGCGTGCTGCTGTGCACGGTCGCGCAGCTGCATCCGGGGCTGCACGCCCGCGGTGTCGAGCCCGACGAGACCGCGGCGGTCAAGGGGCGCCTGGAGATGGCGAAGGTGCTGGCCGCAGCGATCCGGGACCGCCAGCAGGTGCCCACGGAACCGATCGAGCTCACCGTCGAGGGTCAGCTCGTCCGGCTGGACGAGCGGGTGAGCCTGGCGGCCCGCACCCAGGCGCGGCGCTCCCGCCGGCCGCACAACGAGGCCAGGCGGATCTTCCACCAGGAGGTGGTGACGGCGCTGGCCGAGCAGGTCGCGAACAAGCTCGGCGGCCGGGGCCGGGAACTGCTGAGCCGGGACGACGTGGCGGATATCCGCGCCGAGCTGCGGGCCAGTCCGGAGCTCGGCGCCGCTCTGGAGACGCTGTGGCCGATGCTGTCGCCGGAGCGGCTGCTCACCGACCTCTACGCCGACCCCCGTCGGCTGGCAGGCATCACCCAGCGCATCCTGGACCCTCAGGAGTGTGACCTGCTGGCCCGGACCGCGCCGGACCCGGAAGCCGACCCGGAGCAGGTGTGGACGCCCGCCGACGTTGCGCTGCTGGACGAGGCCGCCGAGCTGCTCGGCTCCGACGGCAGCGAGCAGGCCGCCCGCGAGGCCGCCGCGCTGCGCGAGGAGCTGCAGTACGCGCAGGGCGTGCTGGACATCCTGGACGTCGACGAGGACCTGGACCCTGAGCTGCTGCGGGCCACTGACCTCATCGACGCCGACCGGCTGGCCGACCGGCAGCGGCAGCGCCACCTCGGCAGCACCGCCGAGCGCGCGGCGGCCGACCGGACCTGGACCTACGGTCACATCATCATTGATGAGGCGCAGGAGCTGTCCCCGATGGCGTGGCGGGTGCTCATGCGGCGCTGCCCCAGCCGCTCGATGACGGTGGTCGGGGACCTCGCCCAGACCGGGAACCGGGCCGGCGCGGGTTCCTGGCAGGACGTGCTCGGCCCCTACGTGGCGCAGCGGTGGCGGCTGGAGGAGCTGACGATCAACTACCGGAACCCTTCCGAGGTTGCGGAGCTGGCCGAGAAGGTGCTCGCCGCGATCGACGTCGACATCACCCCGCCGCGGTCGGTGCGCCGCAGCGGCGCGGCGCCCCGCGCCGTCCGGGTCTCTGGACTACCCGGGGAACTCGCCGCTGAGCTGTCCGCGGTGGTCGCCGAGGAAGCCGCTGCGGTGGGTGCGGGCCGGGTGGGCGTGCTCGGGCCGGTCGCCTGGGTCGATGAGCTGAGCACAACCCTGCCTGCGGCCAGTGGCGCGGACCTCGACGCGCCGGTGACCGTGCTCACCGTCGCCCAGGCCAAGGGCCTCGAGTTCGACGCGGTGGTGCTCCTGGACCCGGCGGCGATCGTGGCCGAGTCACCACGCGGCCTCAGCGACCTCTACGTCGCCCTCACCCGCACCACCCACCGCCTATGCATCGTGCACCCCGGCGAGCTACCCGACGTACTCACCACACCCCAGCCCTGACTCCGCGCAAAGGTCACTCGTGCTAGTCGCGAAGAAACTCGGTGTGTTCTGCGGCGCTGGTGACCTTCTGTAGCCGCCTCGTCACCACGCTACTGTGGCGGAAGGAGATGTCCTCGCGCGAGGGGAGGGGCCGTGGAGATCAGTGAGTACCAGCGTGCAGCTCGAGAGACGAGTCAGCTTCGGCTGGGTGGCCCCCATAGTGCGGTCGCGCCGATGCTCGGTCTGGCCAGTGAGACGGGCGCGATCCCCAACGTATATAAAGAAGTATCTACGCGATGGCATCGACCTCATCGCCAATCGTGAGTTCCTGCACGAAGAGCTCGGCGATCTCCTTTGGTATGTCGCAGCAGTCGCGACGGCATGCGACCTCATTCGGAGGAAATCGCTGTGGCAAACCTACGCCGTACCCGTGATCGCTATCCGCGCCACCATGACCTGCGCCAGCCCGACGAGCTACCGGTGTTCGATTCCTGCTATCCCCCGCATGAACGATTCCCGCGTCGCGTGGTTGTGGAATTCGCTGAGCGGTCGCTACCCTCTGGTCGTGCTTCGGCCGTGCTCACGCTGGTCAGCGTCGAGCCCAATGCGTTCCCAGAAGGCCCTACGAGGCTCATGGACCTCGAAGCTGAGAAACTGCCATCCTGGCTCTGGCGACGCGCCGTGTGCCAGGGGTTCCGGGCCATGCATCAACTCGGCGAGAACGGTGGTGGCTATCTCGTTGCCGATCTCGATGGTCGAATACTGAGTTACCAGAAGGTGCTGGCGTGAGCGCATCAGACAACACGGACCAACGTGAGGAAATTCGTCGGCTGCATCGCGAGAAGGACGCCGCCTACCGTGACGCCTGGAAGAAACGCGGCGAGGTGATCGGTGTCCTGGCCAACATCGCGCGTAAGGTCGATCGACTTACGTATGTCCTCGATGGTGCACCGACTACGACGGACGAGTCGCTGAGGGACACGGCTATTGACCTCCTGGTCTACAGCCTCAAGTATCAGACGTATCTCGCCGATCTTGATCCAGTCGTCGCTAAGAAGCTGTTCGCTGGCAGCAACCTGGGTCTACCCTACAGCGACGGTCCAGACGGATTTGAGCATTTGCTGTCACAGGTCGACATGCCCGGGACGGATGCTCAGCGCATGACTTCTGCCGACGCGGTCCGGTTCGTGCTGACGTGCTTCGACGAGCTTGAGGCATGTTTCACCGGGCTCCTCACCGCTGCGCCGGCCCATGCTCGCCTCGCGTGCGCTCAAGAGCTCACAGATGCGGCGGTGTGTCTCCTGGCGACATTCCGCTGAAGTGGCCTCAGCGCTGTTAGGGTGACTGCCTCTCCGAGTGATGGATGGAAAGGAGCGGTAGTCGATGCGTGCCCAAGACGTGCTCAAGCTTCTCGCGGATCTTGAGCACGAACTGTTGTCTGGTGCTCGTTCGGTGGGCATTCTCGGGTTGACCAGCGTAACACTTGACATTCTTGATTCTCTCGCACCGTCCGGCCTCGCGTCCACCGTGGTTGCGGCATATGTGCCCGGAGCTGACGCAGCCCAACGGAACAACCTGCCACTGTCGGTGCCCGTGCTGCCCTTCGCGGCTCTTTCGAATGACCGTCATGACGTGCTCGTGGTGGCCGCCGACGACGAGAAGGAAGATCTGCTACGCGCCGCACTCCCTTACATCCAGAATACCCCTACAGTGATCGTTGCCGGCTATGGGCATCTCGCGTTCCGTGATCCCGTCTTTCGCGACGAGTTGGCACAACTTCTCGTGCCGTCGCTGGCTAACGGGTACCCGCACACCTTGACCCACCTTTATCAGTGCCTCTGCAACGCCGCGCGGCTTGGTCTCAAGGGTGTGGTGGCAGAGTTCGGCATGTTCAAGGGCGGAACTACCATGTTTCTCTCCCGGGTGATAGAAAGACTAGGCGCAACATGGCCGGTCATCGGCTTCGAAACCTTCGGTGGTTTCCCATCTCGCCGCAGTCCCCTCGATATATACGACCATCACGATTGCGTTTTCACCGATCTGGCAGCCGTGCAGCGTTACCTCGGTGGTCGTGACATCGAAATCGTATCGGGTGATATCGTCAACACGTCGACACGGTTGGAGAAGGAGGTCCTCGTACTCAGCTTCATCGACACTGACAATTACAGTTCCGCCACTGCCGCGCTCAAGATGGTGACGGAGCGGACGGTCGCCGGTGGCGCGATCATCTTCGATCATTTCACCGGTGTCGATCGTTTCCGTTACACGCTCGGCGAGCGCATGGCGGGCAGTGTACTTCTCGACGACCCACGCTACTTCCATCTGCACGGAACGGGGGTCTTCTACCGGCAATGTCTGACAAGGTAGAGAGGAGGGAGAATGAAAAGTGCACCAGTCCCGCGTCGACGGGTCTACGATCTCTACTGGTACTTCGCCTCGGAGCGGCAAGCAGCTTTCGAGCGTCGCATCTCCGGCGAGCAGCAGCCGTGGACCAAGGATCCCATCCTGCAGGAATTCAAATTCTGCAACGTCTATCGGGCTGCGGACCGCGTATCTCAGTACATGATCCGAGAGATCTGCTATCACGGCGAGTCCTGCACGCCTGCGGATAGACTGTTTCAGATCGTGGCGTTCCGCACATTCAGCAAGATCGAGACGTGGATGACCGTCCACGATTTTCTCGGCCGCTATCCCACACTTGACGACCTCGGTGACGGAAGTTTCACAAAAGGTCTCGACCATGCGAAGGAGTGTAATGGTGGGCTCTACACCGGCGCTTTCATCTTGTGTGCCACAAACGCCTACGGGCAGGCATCCAAGCATCTCAACCACATCGAGTTGTTCCGGCACATGTTTCTGCACGATCAACTTGGCGACCGACTGCTTTCCGCAGATTCCCTGCGCGAGGTCTACGAATTGTTGCACGGCTATCCCCTGATGGGCGACTTCATGTCTTACCAGACTATGATCGACCTCAATTATTCCGACCTCGTCAACTTCTCCGAGAACGAGTTCACCAAAGCCGGGCCGGGCGCGCTGAGAGGCATCATGAAGGTGTTCGAGAGTCTTGGCGACTACACGCCCACCGACGCCATACTGTGGATGGTGGACCGTCAGGAGGAGGAGTTCGAGCGCCTTGGCCTGCGATTTGACGGACTGTGGGGCCGGCCGCTGCATGCTATAGACTGCCAGGGATTATTCTGTGAAACGGACAAATACTGCCGCGAAGCAGTACCTGAGTTGACCAGTGCCCGCAAGCGCATCAAAGCGCGCTTCTCGGTCACACAGAAGCCCATCGAACTCTTCTTCCCGCCGAAGTGGGGGATCAATGACAAGCTCCCCGTAGGATCGGTATTCGGCGCGCCTTCCATCGTAAGGAAGGAGAAGTAGTAGCCGGTTGCTCCGATTCTCACTTGGTCTGACCCGATAAGCAACGTAACCCCCTCGGGTCTTCTGGGAGTCTCAAGCTTGCATTCGGCCATCGCCGATGCCCTCACCGGGGAGATGACAACACCGTGACCGCCAACCGCACCATCGCCGAGGACTTGCGTGCCACGCTGGTCGGACAGCTGACCCGAGGGGGGTTTTTCGGCGATCCGGCGTGGCGTGATGCCTTCGCCACGGTGCCCCGCGAGGTATTCGTACCCTATTTTTTCCTCCCGTGGCGGGGTCGGCCCGGCTGGCGTCTGGCCGAGGCCGATGACGAATGGCGCCGCGGTGTGTACGCCGATGACGCGCTGGTCACCCAGCTCAACGGCGACGATGACGCCGCACTGGCCGCGCGCCGAGGACAGGCCGTGGAAGGGCGGCCCACCTCCTCCAGTTCCGCGCCGGGCCTGATGGCCGCCATGCTGCACAGCCTGGGCGTGGCGGAGGGCATGACCGTGCTGGAGGTCGGCACCGGCAGCGGCTACAACGCCGCTCTGCTCGCGGCGCGCCTCGGCGATGACGCCGTGACCAGCGTCGAGCTGGACCCCGCTCTCGCCCAGCGGGCCCGCATCGCCCTGGCCACCGCCGGGTACCGTCCCACGGTCGTCACCGGCGACGGCGCGGCCGGGTACCCGCCGAACGCCCGGTATGACCGAGTGATCGCCACCGTCGCCTTCCCCCGGGTGCCGGCCGCGCACCTGGAGCAGACCCACCCCGGGGCGCTGATCCTCATCCCGCTGAGCTTCGCCGGCCGCGGCGGGCTGATGGCCCTGCTGCGCCGCGATGAGACCGGCGGGGCGAGCGGAGCGTTTCTCGCTCAGTACGGCGGGTTCATGGCCGTGCGCAGCGTCTCCGAGCCCGCCGCGCCGAAGATCCGGCCGCGCCTGCTGAAGACCGCTCATCCGACCGAGGTCCCGCCCGCCGCGCTCACCGACGCCCACCCGGCCGCGTTCTACCTCTCGCTGTGCTGCCCCTGCCCGTACACGACACTGGGCTTCACCCCCGATGACGACAGCACCGGCCCACAGACCTGGGGCCAGGGAGCCGACGGGTCCACCTTCGCCCTCACCACCAGTGACGGCACCACCCACGTCGCCGCCGAGGGCCCACTGTGGGACACCCTCGACACCGCCTACACCCAGTGGCGGGCACTGGGCCGACCCGACCGCGATCGCTTCGGCGTCACCGCCACCGGCGAAGCACGGCAGTGGGTCTGGCTCGACCACCCCGACCATGTGATCACCGAACTGAGCGCACACGGCGGCGGGCAGCGCTAGCGCATCGCCGCCGAAGTCCGTGCTGTCGCCCGCGCCCGCCGCGTCACCCGGGCTTGTCGCGCAGCCCGGCACCAGGTGTGTGACGCACTGTGGCCGCGGTGACCAGGACGACGGCGGGACATGGCCCGCGGCCGGCTTGTCGGGCTGTCACCCCCGCTGCCACCCTCTAGGGTTGGCGGGCATGACGGTCGATGCGGGGGAGTTGGCGGCGGGCCGGGTGCGGGTGCGGACCTTGCGGCGGAGCCTGGGTCTGCTCCTGGCCACCTATCGCAACGCGGCCGGGGTCTCGCAGCCCGAGCTGGCTCAGGTTCTCGGGCGGACCCGGAGCACGATCTCGAAGGTCGAGCACGGTGCTCGGGGGATGCCCGGGGAGCAGTGGAAGATCACCGATGAGGTGTGCCGGGCTGAGGGCGCTCTGATGGCTGAGCACAGCGTGCTGGCCCGGGCTGAACAGGACTACCGTGGTCTGTGCCGGGCCCGCCAGCGTCAGGCGCGGCAGGCGGCGGCGCGGGCTGGCGTGGACGCCCTCCGGGCCGCATCCGCGCTCGTGTCCGCCGCGCGGGACCGTGACCAGGTGAGTGGGCGCGACGCGTGGCCGGGGATAGCGAGCGCGGACCGGGAGTTGGCCGAGGAGCTGATGCGAGAGGTGATCACGATCTTGGCGCGGTCCCTGGGTCGTCGTGAGGCGCTGCGGGTCGCCCGGTGGGCACTGGCGGCCCTGAGCCTGTCCGGTCTGGACCCCGACGAGTGCACCCGGACCGTGCAGGCTGTGGAGGATCCCCGCCGGGTGGACGCCCGGGTCGTGAGCAACCTGGCCACCACCCTCGCGTATTGCAAGCGCCAAGCAGACGCCCTCGGCCCGGGTGAGGTTCTCGATACCGTCCTCGCGCAGCACCAGGTCGTGCGCCGTTTACTCAAGGGCGGTTGCTCGGACGGGCTGCGCAAAGCGCTGCACACTCTGGACAGCAGCATGGCAATCACAATCGGTGGCTGCTTCCTCGATATGGGTCACTTTGACTCCGCGAGGCGGTACTGCGAGCGCGGTCGCCGAGCCGGTCACGACGCTGGTAACCCGGCGTGCGCCGCCTATGCGGCGGCCAACACCAGCTTTGTTGCCTTCCTGCGCGGGGACACGCCCGCCGCGCTGGACACCGCCGCCGCCGCGCGCAGCCTGGCGGCGCGCACCGACGACGCTCAACTCAAAGCCCTCGCTGAGCGCGCGGCCGCCGCCGCCTACGCGCTGGACGGCCAACACGGGCTGTATATGTCCGCGTGTGCGCGATCTCACCAATTCCTCGCCGGCGTGACTGCGGGGACCCCGGATTCACTGGCCTACTGGTTCCACGAGGGCGCGCTGGACGGTAGCCGCAGCAAACTCCTCTGCCTGCTGGGCAGACCACAGGAAGCCGTCGACGCCGCGACCGACGCTTTAGCACGGTACGAGCGCACCCCCTACGTGCATGACTCCGCGCTCTGCGAAGTGCGACTAGGCCATGCGCTCGTCCTGTCCCACGACATCACCGAGGCCGCCCGGGTCCTCGGCGACGCGGCCAGCCTGGCCACCCTCTCCCCACGGCTCGCGGCAGAACTCCACACCGCCCGAGCCCTGATGCACCCCTGGGCCGGCACCCACGCCGTCACCACACTCGACGCCCAGCTGCACGCGTGCGGGCTCCTGCCGACCACGCCCACCACACCCGGGCCAACCGTGACCTGACCGTGCTCACCATGACGCCCCACAACGCCGGTGTCCATGGTGTTGCGCAGCGCCAGCGGTGTACTCGACGCGGACTGCCCGCCAGTTGGTCAGGCCGATGGCGGCGGCGAGTCGGCGAGCGTCGGCACACGAGGGGCCGCCCCGCAGACCGGCCTGAAATGCCAGTGCTGCCACCTGATCTTCCTTGCGGACCTCACCGCCCGGGGCGACTCCCACCCGCAAGACGAGTAACCCCCGACCGGACCACGGTTGAGACCTGCGGTCATACGACTGCGGGGAATGCAGCACCGCGCCCGCGTCGACAGCTTGGTGACCGAACACCGACGGCGGTGTCGATGTCCCCGGACAGTGCGTGGGCCCCGGCCTGATCCGCCAGGAGCCGGCGTGCGTTGCGCTCGATCACGGAGACCCGGCCCTGGTCGAGGCCGATGAGGTCACCCCGTGGCTCTGGCTGGGGGCCGCGCGGGAAGGTGCGCTGGCTCCGGGGGCTGAGTAGGGTTTTCTTCGCCGGAACGGCGTAACCGACCGCCCGGTGCCCGATCGGAAGGGAGCATCCGATGTCCGAATACCCCGCTCCGTCGTGGCGTGATCCGTTGTTCAGCCCCGGCGACCGGTTCCCACTCGGTCCGCCGCACGGGATCATGGACAACTGTCATGAGGGTCCGAGCGGCCCGGCTACCAGACCGTTCTCGCTACGACACGTGGTGGCGGGTGCTCGGCTCGATGAGGCTCCGCCGCTGCGCTATCAGTACTGCCACGAGCGGCAGATCGCGCTGGTGTACGACGAGGACGGCTCGCTGGTCCCGCTGCTGCGACACACCCAACCCGGCGCGACCCCGGGGGTTACGACGGGCTATGTGGGCACGCCCGATGGCCAGGGCGGGAGCCCAGAGGAAGTCACGGACCCCGACCACCAGGAGGACTGAGATGACCGTGCTGATCCTGGCGCGCGACATCAACCCGTCCGCCGACCTCGTGGTGGCGGCATTGGGTGAGCGCGGTGTGCCGGTGTTCCGGCCGATCGTCGTTCGGCGCGTTCGATTTCGTGATCACCCCGGACCAGAAGTGGATCATGCTTGAGTGCAACCCGGCGGGCGCCTACGGATGGCTCGAAGAGGCCCTGGACCTGCCCATCACGTCGGCGCTGGCCGACCTGCTCGCCAGAGGAGACCGGCTGTGCTGACCGACGTCACCGAACTGAGCCCCCAGGAGCGGGAGACCGCGCGGTTCCGGCTGCGTGAGCTGGCCGATCGGTTCACGGTGGACGGGACACTGCGCAGCTCACAGTGGCAAGCGGTCTACCGACGCACCTGGCGGCACCCGTACGTGCCCTGCTTTTACCCCGAGCTGGGCGCGGGTCCACGGGTCAGTGCGGCCGACGAGCAACAGCGCGCCCAGTGGCTGGCCGCCGTCTACAGCAACGAGACTTTGATCACCAAGGTGATCCAGGTGCCGTCCAGCCAGGGGGGCAGCTACCCGAGGTTCACCAGCTCGTCCACTCTCCCCTCGCTGTTGTTGACCATGCTGGAGGCGCTGGACGTCACCGATGGCCGCCGAGTGTTGGAGATCGGCACCGGGAGCGGCTACAATGCCGCGCTGCTGTGCGAGCGGCTCGGCAGCGAGTACGTGACCAGTGTGGACATCGACCCCGACCTGGTCGAGCCGGCCCGCGAGCGACTAGCCGCCAACGGCTACACCCCCACCCTGGCCACCGTGGACGGAGCGGACGGCTACCCGCCGGGCGCCCCCTACGACCGGATCCTCGCCACCTGCTCCGTGCCGGCCATCCCCCCGGCATGGCTGGCACAGGCCGCGCCCGGCGCGATCATCATGGCTGACGTGCGCGGTCCGCTGGGGGGCACGGTGGTCCGGCTGACGATGAACGACGACGGGGTGGCCACCGGGCGGTTCCTGCCCGGGTACGCGAGCTTCATGCCGCTGCGGCCCGCCGTGGACACGTTCCCGTCCGTACCATCACGGTGGACCCTGGCCGATGGTGCGGTGGACTCGGTCAGCGACGTCGACCCGAAACTGCTGCGCTGGGACATCCAGGTCGGCTTCGTCATGCAATGGCACCTACCGGAGGTGACGTGGCGGCATGCCTACGCCACGGACGGGGACGTCGGCTTGCAGCTCGAAGCGCCGGACGGCTCCGGTGCCCAAGCGTGGCACACGCCGGAAAACGGCGGCTTCCTGGTCAGACAGTCCGGCCCGCGCAGGCTGTGGGACCGCGTCGAGGAAGCCCACGAGTTCTGGCGGCACGCCGGGTGCCCCAACTACGACCGGTTCGGCATCACCGCCACCACCACCGAGCAGTACGTCTGGTACGACCACCCCGACAGCGACCACCGCTGGCAACTCCCCCCCTCGACCGGCCCGCGCACAATCCAGCCCCTCGGTAGAGCGACGCCCTCGGCACTCCTTGCGGACTCCACCGCCCGGGGCGACTCCCATAGTCAGGGCCGAAGCTGTCCACAGCGTGACGCAACAAGGGCACCGCCCGGCCGGCGGCGTGCGGATCGCCGCCGGCCGGTGCCAGTGGGCTTCACCCCCGATGACGACAGCACCGGTCCGCAGACCTGGGGCCAGGGAGCCGACGGATCCACGGCAGCGGTCAGCGCTGGCGCAGCGCCGCCTAACTCACCAGCGCAGGTTCGTCCGCTCGGTGTAGCTGCCCGGTCAGCTGGTCAGGCCGATGGCGGCGGCGAGTCGGCGGGCGTCGGCACGGACCGCACCACCGTGTTCGGCCAGTTCCAGCGCGGCGGCGCACGCGAAAGTGTTGTACCGGACGGTGTCAGCGGCCTCGCGCAGGGCGTTGCCGAGGAGGTGGACGACGGCGAGGTTGTTCTTGCGGAGGCTGTGGACGCGGGCGGCGTCGATGAGGTAAACCGCGCGGCGAGTCCGGGAGGGTAACGCGGCCGGGTCGTAGCGCTCAACGCGGCGGGTGGCCTCACCGAGCCGGAACAGGTCGGTGTCGATGGTCACAGCGTAGGCGTCGACGGCCGGCCGGCCGAACATCAGCCAAGGGTGAGTGCCGCCGTACCGGTCGGCGGCCTCGCCGGCGAGGCCGAGGTGGCGCCAGGCGTGGCCGGCGCGGCCGGCTTTGGCGTGGGTCAACGCCAGGCCGAGCTGCAGTTGACCCCACCGGGCCAACTGCTCGCCGCCGGCGTGGGAGTCGAGCAGGGTGGCCGCGTGGGCAAGGACGTCCTCGGCGGCGTCGAGTTGTGCCGAGCAGCGGTAGACGTGGGCGTAGTACCAGGCCGCGACGGCGAGAGCAGCGGGGTCCTCGGCGTCGGTCGCGGCGGTCATGGCCCGGTCCGCGGCCAACCACACGAGTTGTCTGGCGGGCTGGAAGGCGAAGAACAGCTGGGCCAGGTGATAGACGCGGGCCTGCTCGAGCAGCGCGGCCCGGCGATGGTCGCCGGTCAGGGCGCGGGTGGCGGCGTGGGCGGTGGTGAGCAGGTCGGGCAGAACGGTGGCCACCGCGGTGCGGTGCACCTCAGAGCGATGCCACACGCTCCACGCTTGGTCAACCCGCGCGGTGAGCGCACCAACCGACGGTTGCTCGGCCGCCGGGACGCGGACAGCGTTGATCATAGCGGTGGCCACGGCGCCCATCGCGTGAAGTAGGCCGCCGGCGAGGTGCCCGTGGTGCGGGTCCTTTTCCGTCGGCCCCTTCCCGAACGGTACGGGCGCCTTTCGGCGCATACCGCTCTCCAGTGGTCATTTCCGGTTGGTGGTTGTGGCC
>JBOHFI010000018.1:0-25333 GCA_050699595.1 Pseudonocardiaceae bacterium
TGGGGCGAGGGCTCGTAAGCTGGCCCGCGCATCGGGCAGCCTCTAGCCTGCCCGCTAGTAGCTCGATGTGAGCCCTCGTGAGGGTCCCAGGTCAAGGCCGGTGTCGCGCTCACCACTAGAGACCACCCTTTTGAGGTCGGGCTCGATTCTGACGGCTACCACTTCTCTTGCAACAAAACCCTCCTATCGTGCGGCGAGTCCATCCTTTCGCGCCCTTTTGCCGACAGGAGGCCGCTCGATTTTCTGTCGATGTATTCCTATTCTGGCTAACGCTTTAGGCCAATAGTGCCGCTGGGCTTTGCATCCGAATATGACCCCGTTGGCAGGATTTTGACATGGCAAACCGGTCGCCGTGAAGGTCGCACGGCATTTGGTCGGCATTTTTATAGCAATGTACCAACTCGGAATTGAAATGATGATAGACATGAAAAGCGCGGCCTTGAGCCATTCGTGCTGCGCGATGAAGTAGATCGCTAAAGCAAAGGTGAAAGCCAGCGCGATCAGCCGATGCTCCTGTCGCTTGCGACCTCGCCGAACCACTGTTCACCTCCTGACCCACGATCTCCACCAAGGGACAAGAGCGCCGAGGGATCGATGTGATACATGAATGACGGGAGATCGACCGATCAGACCAGCAGCCGACCAACCGCATTCAGGTGATCATCGTCAGCGAGCCGTCAGCAGAAGCGGCGCGACCAGCCCACACGAGCCGATCCAGACCGGATACCTCGTCGCCTGTCGCCGCTCAGCGACACTCCCAGGCGCCCGTACGTACAGCCAATCAGCGTTCACACAGAAGAACACAACCGGATCTAAGATCAACCGTGCCTCCGGCGGGTCTCGCTCCGGGATGACCCCAGGGCTGGACGCAAGAGTGGGGGGCACCAGGGTGGCGCGGGTATCCCGTCTCCTCAGCGCCGAAGGTGTAGCAGGCCAGGCGCAGGTCAGCGGGCACCACCTGGTACCACGAGTAGTTTCGCGAGCTCACGATGAACCGCGCGCGGCGTGTGCTTGCGACCTGCCCCTTTGAAGATCGAGAAGGTCAACGGCGATCACTCGCATCACGTGACGGCGTCGAATGATCAAGGTGCTCGCTTAGCCCAGTCTATGAAGTCCTCCGCCGACCAGTGCTCAATACCAAGTCGGTTGCATGCGGTCGCGAGCGACAACTTCAGTGGCAGCCTGTCGACTGTGTCGTTCGTCGCGACGAGCACACGGCATCCGTTGTGCCGTGTCGTGATCTCGCAAGCCATCGCCGCGACATACGGGTCGGCAACCTCTCGATCAGCAGTGCCCTCGTAGTCCACCAGCTGCGGCGCGACCTCAAGGACTTTTACCTGAGTTTCCTCCGTAGGCTGCGGGTGTAGAACCCTGCCCTTGACACTGCCGATCCAGGCGCCCGGGGCATCGGGAAACCGCCCATAGGCCAGTTCCTTCGCGACCTGCCGCGGAAACGCCAGATGGCCCTCCGTGACGAGCTCGGTCATTCGAATAAGCAGGTCCCATTACTCATCAATCTTGACCAGTGACTTGAATGCGATGAGAACACTTGTATCAACCACGCAGACGAGCGATGGCGGGAAATTTGTGGGACTAGAAGTCTGGGACACCCGGCACCTCGTTCGCCATACGGCGTACATCTTCGACCGTGATACGTAAGGCGGAGAGAGCGTCTCGCGGCGGAAGGGCCGTCAGCACCGTGCGAACCGTGCGCGGCCCATACTCGCGGAGTCGAGCAACCGACCGCGGCGGGCTTACGATCTTTGCATCATGTGGTGGAGGGGTCGACACAAACGTGCCCAGCACCTCCTTGTATAATGCAGGAGTTGCGTACTCCATGTCGATAAGGCGAAGAGCCGCAGCGCGAGCGCTGACACGAAATCGGCGCATCGCAGCACGAACGTCGTCAAGGATGGCGGCCCGGGCAGAGATACGACGCTCAGCCGCAAGCTGGCGAATATTCGCCTGTGGCATGAGCAGCGCGGCACCGAATCGCTCGCACCAGCGTTCGAGATCAGCCCCTAGCAAGCGCTCTTCACGGGGCTCCACACAGGCGGCATCCTGACGAGCGACGAGATGACCGAGTTCGTGTGCAAGAGTGAAACTACGAGCTGCCGGGCTGACGCCGCTCAGGTTGGCGACGATAAGTGGTGCACGGTCGTCCCAAGCGGAGAAGCCGCGAACGTCGTCTCGGCCGATCTCTAGAACGAAGACCAGTACATTGCGGTCCTCAAGAGCCTCCCGCCAGGCACGAAGAGCAGCACGATCATCTTTCCACGACGCTTGCTCCGCATCCGTGATCTCCAGCCAATCGCGTGCATGTTCCGCTGCCTCCTCCGGATCGCTGTCCAGAGTGCTCCGTGGCACCTCCAAAGGCGAGGACTTCCTCAGCGCCCAGGAAACCGCATGCTGCAGCCGCCGGGCCTGACGCACCTTGCGGCGTGCCGTCGCACTGACTACGCGATCCTCGCCCGGTGGGTGGCGAAAACTCGGCGGCAAAGTCGCAGGCTCGGGTGGCCTAGGCAGAAAGAACAGGGCGCGAGGACGCTGGAGAACCTTCGAGAGATCGGTAACCTGCCCGCGCGTCAAGGTCACATCGCCGGACACCCACCCGTCCACCGTGTCGACATCGACCTTCAGCGCCTCCGCCAGCTCTGACAACGATCGGCCGTCCTCGTCAACCGCCCAGCGCAAGACGTCAGGCGTCACTGGTGACGGCTTCGCTGCCACAGCCTGATCCTCCTCCCACGCACCTGATTGCTACTCGAAGTCACTCTAACCGCGTAGACCGACATCCTCCCGCACGTCACGTCGACGGCTGGTCGGGCGACGTGCAAAGCAGCGGCGCACTGCGAAGTCGGGTCGCCGCGCAGATCGAAGGCCGGGGAGCCGGGTTGCGTGCTCCTGGGGTTGCAGGTTCACATGCTGTCGTCCGACCAGCTCAGAGGCGGTGCTCGAGCGATGGGGCACCGCCTCTGCGTCGTGTGACGACGCTACCGATAATTCGCGCGGCTGTCGCTGACATGTCATCGGGTGCTCACCGGGGGTGAGTCCGACAGCGTGATCATCATCGAGTGGCTGCGAAAACCTCGGTTCTTTCCGTTCGTGCTCGCGTCGGGAGCCTGGTTGTGCTCGGTGATTCCACTGCGGTCGGCGTGGGTGACCCGCTGTCCGATGGTGGCTGGCGTGGTTTCGGTCCGCTGCTGGCGGCGGCTCTCGGTGCCCTAGGAGAGGTCCGCTACACCAACCTGTCCGTCGTCGGTGCGCGAGTGGCCGACCTACGGCGCTGGCAGCTGCTCGGCGCGGTGACGGCGCGCCCCGATGCCGTGGTGATCCTGGCCGGGGTGAACGACACGCTGCGCTCGGACTTCGATCCCGTCGCGCTGCGCGAGGACCTCGATGTCACGGTCAGCGCACTGCGGGCCAGTGGCGCTGTGGCGCTGTGGTGCTGTGGTGCTGACCACCCGGTTTCACGATCACGGACAGGTGTTCCGGTTGCTGGACCTCTGCGCCGCGTCCTGCACCACCGGATCGGGCAGCTCAACGACGCCACCGATCGGGTGGTCGCCCGGCGCGGTGCGCTGTGCCGGGACCTGCGCCTGATGCCCGGCGCCTGTGACCCCGCGGCGTGGAGCGTGGACCGTCTGCACCCTTCCGAGCTCGGGCACCGGATGCTCGCCTCCGGTTTCGCCGACCTGCTCGTCGGTGCCGGCGTCGCGGTACCCCATCCCGTCGGCCTGACCTGCTCGGTCGGCCGGCGGCGGTACCGTCACGGTGTGGCAGCAGATAACGGTGTGGCAGCAGATAACGACGGGGCGCTGTTCGATGAGGGGCTGTTCGCCGCGCGGGCCGAGCACCTCGCCGAGCAGCGGCTGTCCGCCTCGGCGCCGCTGGCGGTACGGATGCGGCCGACCACGCTGGAGGAGGTCGTCGGGCAAGACCACCTGCTGGCGCCCGGCAGCCCCCTGCGCAGGTTGGTCGAGGGCGGCTGCGCGGCGTCGGTGATCCTGTACGGGCCGCCGGGGACCGGGAAGACCACGCTGGCCAGGCTGGTCTCGCAGGTGACCGGGCGGCGCTTCGAGGCGCTGTCGGCGCTGTCGGCCGGGGTCAAGGAAGTCCGTGCGGTGATCGACACCGCGCGCCGCCGGTTGGGCCGCGAGGGCGGGGACGCCACAGTGCTGTTCATCGACGAGGTGCACCGCTTCTCCCGCACCCAGCAGGACGCGCTGCTCGGCGCCGTCGAGGACCGGGTCGTGTTGCTGGTCGCCGCGACCACGGAGAACCCGTTCTTCTCGGTGGTGTCGCCGCTGCTGTCCCGCTCTCTGGTGCTCCAGCTGCACCCGTTGTCCGATGACGACGTGCGGACCGTGATCCGGCGGGCGCTGGCCGACCCCCGTGGGCTGGGCGGGTCGATCACGCTGGTGCCTGCGGCCGAGGAGCATCTGGTGCGCCTGGCCGCCGGGGACGCCCGGCGGGCGCTGACCGCGCTGGAGACCGCTGCCGAGGCGGTGGTCTCGGTGGGTTCCCGCGAGGTGGACCTGGCCAGAGTCGAGTCGGTGGTGGACCGGGCCGCGGTGCGCTACGACCGGGCGGGGGACCAGCACTACGACGTGATCAGCGCGTTCATCAAGGCCATCCGAGGGTCCGACGTGGACGCGGCGCTGCACTACCTGGCGCGCATGGTGGAGGCGGGTGAGGACCCCCGGTTCATCGCCCGACGGCTGGTGGTGCACGCCAGCGAGGACATCGGGATGGCCGACCCGACGGCGCTGCAGACCGCCGTGGCCGCCGCCGACGCCGTGGCGCTCCTCGGGATGCCCGAGGGCCGGTTGGCGCTGGCTCAGGCCACCGTGCACCTGGCCACCGCGCCGAAGTCCAATGCGGTGATCACCGCGATCGATGCGGCGCTGGCCGACGTCCGCGCCGGTGCCACCGGAGCGGTCCCGGCCCACCTCCGCGACGGGCACTACGCGGGCTCCGCCCAGCTCGGTCACGCGTTGGGCTACCGCTACCCGCACGACGTGCCCGAGGGCGTGCTGACCCAGCAGTACCCCCCGGACGCCCTGGTCGGCCGGGACTACTACCAGCCCAGCGGCCACGGCGCGGAACGGGCGCTCGCCCAGCGCCTGCCCCGGCTGCGTCAGATCATCCGCGGCCACTGATCGCCGGTGGGCGCAGGACGAGCTGGGCGGGGTGGGGATGGCTGAGGAAGTCGTGGTGGGAGATCTCCCAGCCGTACGCCCCGGCCAGCGGGAACACCACGATGTCACCGATGCGGAGCCGCTCGACCCAGACCTGCCGGGCGAGCACGTCCCGGGGGGTGCACAGCTCACCGGCGATGTCGACACACACCGCGCGTACCTGCGGCCGGGCGAACGGGTAGCGCCACGCCTCGATGGGCAGCACCGCGAACGGGTGGCTGTATCCCCAGGCGGCCGGCAGCCGGAAGTGGTGGGTCCCGCCGCGCAGCACCGCGAAATAGCGGCCGTGGGTGCACTTGAGGTCGAGGACCTCGGCGGCGTACCACCCAGCCTCGGCCACCAGGAACCGGCCCAGCTCGAAGATCAACCGCACCCCGGGGGGCAGCTGGTCCATCGCGGCGCCGAGCCCGGCGGCGAACTTCGCCAGGTCGAAGCCGGCACCGCCGGTGTAGGCCACCCCGATGCCGCCGCCGACGTCGATGACGTCCAGGTCGATGCGGTGTCGGGCCGCCTGCCGGGTGCCCCATGCCGCGCTGTCGGCCACGAAACTCGCGTGCGCGACCGCGTCGAGGTTGTTCGACGCCGCGTGCAGGTGGAAACCGCGCAGCTCGACCGCCGCAAGCCCGCGGGCCAGCTCGACCGCCTCCGCCAGCAGGGTCTCGTCGATCCCGAACTGGGTAGCGGTCCCGGCCATGCGCAGCTCGCCCGCCAGGCCGCCGGCGCGCCGGTTCACCCGCAGCGCGACCGGCACCCGGACACCCAGCTGCGCTCCGATCAGCCCCACCCGGCGCAGCTCGTGCAGACTCTCCACGTTGAGCAAGCTCAGTCCGGCCCGCAGCGCGCCGGTGATCTGCGCGTCGGTCTTGGCCGGGCCGCTGAACGCCAGCCGCGACGCGCCCGCGGCGAGCGCCTTGTCGATCTCGCCCAGCGAGGCCACCTCGAACCCCTCGACCTCCCTCGCCAGGGTGCTCAGCACCGCGGGATGGCTGTTGGCCTTGACGGCGTAGTACAGCTCGCACCGCCGCGGCAGCGCGCCGCGGATCGCCTCGACCCGCTCGAGGAGCGCGCCCAGGTCGTAGACGTACGCGCACACCGGCTGCTCGCCGGATACCTGCCCGCGCAGCGCCTCGCTCACCCGTTCCCAGGTGGGCCCTTCGGGTTGCAGCTCGTGAGCGGTCAACGGTGTCGCGTGCCCAGCGCGGGACACGGTGCCCACGCGTCGTCGTGCAGCGGGTTGCGCACCTGGGCGTACTGGTCACCACCGGCTGGGTCCAGCCGCATCCGGACCAACGCCTTGATGGGCACCGTGGGTGCGAGCAGGGCGGCGCGGTCGGCGGCGACGTCCTCGCGCAGTGCCGGGTCAGCGTCCAAGCCGGCGAGGAGTTCCTCCAGAACCGTCCTGACGTGCCGCCATGCTGCTCGCGGGTCGACGCCGCACCGCGTCGCCAGGTGGGTGATGACCTCGCTGAGGTGGTTCGACAGCACGGTGTACAGCATCTTGGCCCGCATCACGTGGACGTCGTCTGTCACGGTGACCGCTCCCGGCCGCGGGTCCAGGTGCAGTCCCTGCCGGCGCAGCCGTGGGGGGTGGATCCGCATCCCGCCCCAGTCCCGCAACACCAACCGGGTCGGCACGGCGTCGACGAAGGTGACGATGCAGTTCTGCAGGTGGGCTTCCACCGCGATGCCGTACTTGGTCATGAGGATCACGGTCACCGGCAGCAGCAGCGTGGCGTACTCCTGCGCGAAGCGCAGCCCGGCCGTGCTGAGGTCCGGCTCGCCGCGCGTCGCCGCGTAGCGGGTGACGAGCTCGACCAACAGGCTGGACTCCGTCACCGGCGCGCGGGCGGGCAACGCGCAGCTGGGCACGGGCAGCTCGTCGGGGCGAAGGTAGTCGCTGATGTCGCGGCGAACGAGGGCGGACAGCGCACGGGAGCGGCTTTCCGGGTCCGGATCGTGGGCCGGCGGCCGGTAACTGGCGCCGGCGAGCTCCTCGAGCAGGACGATCCGATCAGCCAGCGCGGGCTCACGGTTGACGATCTGCTGGAGCAGCCGGCTGTACACCGGCCCGTTGTTCGTCGTGTGCGCCGAGATGGACCGCCGGGTCGAGGTGATGAGCACGTCCAGGGCGGTCTTGACGAGCAGGCGCCGGCCGGCCGGCGAGCGCTCGGTGAGCAGCGTTCGCATGCTCGCCGTCGGCACGCCGGCCAGCCGAGCCGCCGGCACGGGCACCACGACGCGACTCGCGATCTCGTCCGCGAACAGCGAGCGGACCACCTGTTCGAGCTGCCAGGAGTGCACGGGCAAGAACACATAGCCCTCGGGGTCGAGGCCGTGGGCGCGGAAGTGCTCGCGAATGGCGGCGTCGAGCCGCGGGTACTCGGCGCGGAGCAACTGTCCGACATCGCGGCCCAGTTCGTCGGGTGTGGACGTGATGTGTTCTCGCCGAACGCCCACCAGGATCAGATCGGTCGGTGTTTCGGACTCCAGATCATGGCGCAGCACGTCGGCGGGCTTCATCCCCAGCCGACCGCGGCTGCAGGGGTGCAGGTTGTGCCCCTCGGTGTTGAGCCGCTCGAAGAACACCACCACGTCCTCGGGTGTCTCGTCGGTGCAGATCATCCGCGCGAGATCTGGAGTGTCTGGCGCGTGCAGCTGAGTCGCGACCTGGAGCAGGGCCGGCCGCTGCTCCTCGGATCGGGCGTAGGCCAGCGTGAGGTTGGCCACGGTGTCGGCGAGTTCGGTGGCGAACGATCGCCAGCCCGGCGCCGGCTCGTACTCGGCCAGGAGCTCGACGAGATCGTGTGGCGAGGTGATCACGGTCGCCTCGCCGGCACGCAGACACAGCACCGGGTCGCCCGGTGTGTTGTTGTCGAAGGCGTGCTCGGCAGGGATCGGGAAAGCCAGCACCGTCGTGCCGTCGAGCTCGCGGACCCGCCAGCCGCCTGGGTGGGCGTCGAGACCACGGCCGGCCGTTCGGATCGCGCCGACGTCCTCCCGCCACAGGGCCGCGAGCAGCCGGTACAGGACCACGCTCCGCGCCCGGGGCAGGTGCTCGAGGAACGCTCTGGCGTACTGCGGCGCGGTCGCGCCCAGGGCCTCGTACATCCGCAGCTCCTCGATCGTGCGGAGTTGCGCCCGGTCTGGGGTGATGCTCTGCAGGTGGTTCATCCGGCTGCCGCCAAAGGATTGGGCACGGCTACCCAGTCCGTGGCATGGGGGGCTGTGGACATCTGCATCCGCAGGAAGGACTTCGCCGGGATCGTGGGGCCGAACACGTAGGCCTCGTCACGCTGCGCTTGGGCGCGGATGGTGGGATCCTCGGTGAGCCTCGCGTAGACCGCACGGCAGCGCTGGGCGATCAGCCGCCACAGTCGCTGCGGATCGGCTCCGCCGACGTGGGTGAGGGTGGCGACGATCGGGCCGAGGTTGTTGTGCACAAGCGGGAAGAGCAGCCGTCTGCGCAGGTCTTCCTCGTCTTCGGTGGGCAGCGCCCCGATCAATGCCGGTGGGCTCAGGCCGCCGCGAGTCAGGCGTGCCCCGCTGACCCGGATGCCGCCGAAGTCACGGTAGAGCAGGCGCACCGGCAGGCCGTCGTGCAACACCACGACGGCATTCTGCCCGTGTGGCTCCAGCGCAACCCCCCAGCGGGACAACAAGGTGAACAATGCGGGCAACATGCAGTCGCAGTAGCCGGCAAGGAAGCGCTCGGCGGTGTCGGGCCGGCGAACCGACGCCAGCTCGTCGAGCACCTCGGCGAGCAGCGGCCGGCCGCTGCGCGGCGAGCGGGCGGCCAGCGCGGCGACCGGAAGCGCGACCTCACCATGGTCGACGTGGCGCTCCGGGGACTCCCGGGCGATCGCCGCGAGACTGGCCGCGGCGTCGAGCGGTTCACCCGGCGCCGGCCGGTAGCTCCCGCCGGCCAACTCGGCAAGGCTGACGAACCGCCTGTCGAAGCCGTGCTCGCGCCGGAGGATCTCGGCGAGCAGGCGGGAGACGATCGGCCCGTTGTGCACGGCCGCTGGCGACACGGTGCGGACCGCGGTGGTCATCCGGATGTCGACAGCGGTCTTGAGGTGGGCGGCCCGCCGGTCTGTCGCGGGGGCGAGTGTGCGCAGCGACAGCAGCGGCCGGGCCAGGATTCGCGCTCGCGGAATGACGATGACGCGCCCGTCGGCGAGCGCGTCGGCGTAGCGGTCGGGCAGTGCGCGGCACAGCTGCCACGGATGGACCGGCAGCAACTCGTAGTCGGCCGGGTCCCGCTGGACGGCGCGCAGGTGCGCGTCGGCGGCGTCCGCGACCCCCGGGTGCCAGCGGCGCAGCAGATCGGTCATTCCGTGCCCTGCGAACGATGACTGGGTGAATGACGACCTGGCGATGGCGACGCTCCGGACCGCGACCTCGTCGGCCCACTCCGGAGCGTAGGCGAACAGCTCCGCCTCGGTCATCCCGCCGCGGACCCGCGCGCACGGGTGCAGCGGGTGCCCGTCGACGACGGCCTGCTCGAACAGGGCGAGCGGGCTGAAACCCGGGTCGGCGGCGGCTCGCCGTGCCGCCCAGCGCAGCGAGTCGTCCCCCGGGGTCTCGGCACCGGCCAGTCGCTCGCGCCGGCGGGACTCGCCGACGAGCGCGAGCGCGTGGTTGGCGACGCTGTCACCGAGCTCAGTGGACAGCTGGAGCCACCGGTCGGTATCGCCGCGGTGGGGCCGGGCCGCCATGACCGCGCGGAGCAGCGCGACAGGGTGGTCGATCAGCCGCGGTGGCGTTCGTTGCATGCTGGCTGGGTACAGGGTGACGGCCAGGCCGGCCGGGTGCTCGGCGAAGGCGTCGGTGATCGCGGGTGGGGCGGACAGCCGGGTGCCGTCGGGCAGCAGGAGCATCGCGAGGCCGGCGCCGGCCGACGGGAGGAGACCATCGATCCGCTCCCGTGACAGCGCGACCCACAGCTTGCCCAGTGCCGCGGCCTGGGCTTGCCGCAAGGCCCAGTCGGGACGAGCGGAACGGGATGGACCTGCTGGGGACGTAACGCTCACCTTGTTCGCCTTTCACGGGTGCGCTCGCATCGTTTAGGATAGGCTAACCGCAATAGGTGGCGATCTGCCGTCAACGGTATCCGGTGTGCTCGGCCCGGTGTGCTCGGCTTTGGGCGCCACGCGGTAGCCTGACCGCCCACCACCGGCGTGGCGTAGCTCGCTGCGGCCGGTCGACTGCGATCGGCGAGGAGGGCACGTGTCGGCAGGTCAGATCGCCGCGCTGATTGCCGCTGGCGCGTTCGTCGTACTGGTCGGTCTGCTGGCCGCGCCACTGGTCAAGCTGGGCCGCACCTTGGATCAGGCGACGCTGGCGATCCGCAAGGCCAGCGAGGACGCCGATCCGCTGCTGCGCGGCGCGAACACGACCGTCACGCAGGTCAACGCCCAGTTGGAACGGATAGACGGGATCACCGCCAGCGCCCAGGCGGTGACCGGCAACGTATCGGCGCTGACCTCGCTGTTCACCGCGACCTTGGGCGGGCCGTTGGTGCGGATGGCGGCACTATCCTATGGAGTGAGCAAGGCGATGCGTCACCGCCGCGGCAGCGGAAAGGATGATGCGTCCGGGCGGCGGCCACGCGGGCGGCGACGGAACGGGGGCAAGCGGTGAAGCGGATGCTCTGGTTCGGTCTGGGTATCGCCGCCGGGGTCGCGGCCAGCCGCAAGGCCCGCGGTGCCGCCCGCCGGGTGACTCCCGTCGGTGTGGCCGAGAACGTCGGCGACGCGGTTCGGGAACTGGCCGCGGCGGTGGGCTCTTTCGGCGCGGAGGTGCGGGCCGGGATGGTCCAGCGGGAAGCCGAGCTGCATGCCACCGTCGCCCAGCGTACCGGCATGGATCTCGCGCCGAGGCACGCCAACGCCCGAGCGCGGGCCTAGTCGCCGCGTCGCCCCGTAGTCGTCACCTCATCCGCTTCGCAAGGAAGACCCGTGCAGACCCACGAGATCCGCCAGCGGTTCCTGGATCATTTCGAGCACTCCGGGCACACTGTGGTGCCCAGCGCCTCGTTGCTGGTCGACGACCCGAACCTGTTGTTCGTCAACGCCGGCATGGTGCCCTTCAAGCCGTATTTCCTCGGCCACGCGACACCGCCTTACAACCGGGCGACGTCGGTGCAGAAATGTGTGCGCACCCCGGATATCGATGAGGTCGGAAAGACCACCAGGCACAACACCTTCTTCCAGATGGCCGGCAACTTCTCCTTCGGGGACTACTTCAAACAGGGTGCCATCGAGCACGCCTGGCAGCTGGTGACCGGCTCTGTGGACTCCGGTTGCTACGGCTTCGATCCAGACCGCATCTGGGTCACCGTGTACACCGATGACGACGAAGCCGAGCAGCTGTGGCGCACGATCGCCGGGATACCCGCCGAGCGCATCCAGCGCCGCGGCATGGCGGACAACTTCTGGTCCATGGACGTGCCCGGACCGTGCGGGCCCAGCTCGGAGATCTACTTCGACCGCGGTCCGGAATTTGGCTCACCCGGGGGCCCGGTCGTCGATGAGGATCGTTTCCTGGAGATCTGGAACCTCGTCTTCATGCAGGACGAGCGCGGTGCGTCGACCGGGCCGGGCAAGGGTGACTTCCCGATTCTGCGACCGCTGCCCGCCAAGAACATCGACACCGGGATGGGCGTCGAGCGGGTGGCGTTGCTGCTGCAAGGCGTGCCCAACGTCTATGAGACCGACCTGCTGCGACCCGTGATCACCCGGGCGCAGGAGCTCTCCGGCCGGCGCTACGGCGCGGACCCCGTCGACGACGTGCGCTTCCGGGTGATCGCCGACCACGCCCGCACCGGCGTCATGCTCATCGGGGACGGGGTGAGCCCCGGCAATGAGGCGCGGGGCTACGTCCTGCGCCGGTTGCTGCGCCGCATCGTGCGTTCCGCGCGGTTGCTCGGGGTGACCGAACCGGTGCTCGGCGAGATCACCGCCGTGGTGCGCGACACGATGGGCCCGTCGTATCCGGAGATCGACACGGACTACCCACGGATCGAGACGACCGCCCGCGCCGAGGAGGAGGCGTTCCTGGCGACGCTGTCCGCCGGGTCGCGGATCTTCGACCTGGCGGTGGTGCGCACTCGCCAGGCCGGTGGGTCGAGCTTGGCCGGGGACCAGGTCTTCGCGCTGCACGACACCTACGGGTTCCCCATCGACCTCACCGTGGAGATGGCGGCCGAGGCCGGCCTGTCCGTCGACGAAGCTGGTTTCCGCGCCTTGATGGCTCAGCAGCGCCAGCGGGCCAAGGATGACGCTAAGGCGCGCCGCTCCGCGCACGGGGATCTCAGCGAGTACCGCACCGTGCTCGACGCGCACGGCCGCACGGACTTCCTGGGTTACACCGAACTCAGCGCCGAGGCCCGGGTGGTCGGTCTGCTCGTCGACGGCCTCGGCGTCCCCGCCGCCGGCGCGGGCAGCGCGGTGGAGGTGGTGCTCGACCGCAGCCCGTTCTACGCCGAGGGCGGTGGCCAGCAGTCCGACTCCGGCACCCTGGTCGGTGACGGGTTCGCCGTCGAGGTGGCGGACGTGCAGTCCCCGGTGGCCGGCTTGTCGGTACACCGGGGCACGGTCGTCTCCGGCGAGGTCGCGCTCGATGCCCCGGTCCTCGCGCAGGTGGACGTCACCCGCAGGCGCGCGGTGGCCCGGGCGCATTCCGCGACGCACCTGGTGCACGCCGGACTTCGCCGGGCGCTGGGCAGCAGCGCCGCGCAGGCCGGTTCACTCAACGCCCCGGGCCGGCTGCGCTTCGACTTCACCTCCCCGGGTGGCGCGGTGGCGCCCAGCGTGCTGGCCGACGTCGAGGACGAGGTCAACGAGGTGCTGCTGCGCTCACTGCCGGTCACGGCCGAGGTGATGCCGGTTCAGGCGGCTCGCCGCGAGGGTGCGATCGCGATGTTCGGCGAGAAATACGGTGACGCGGTGCGGGTCGTCACCATCGGTGACTACTCCAAGGAGCTCTGCGGCGGCACCCACGTGCCCAACTCGGCCGATATCGGCCTGATCAAGCTGCTGTCCGAGGCGTCCATCGGCTCCGGGGTACGCCGGGTGGAGGCGCTGGTCGGCCTTGACGCGTTCCGCTTCCTGGCCCGTGAGCATGTGCTGGTGGCGCAGCTCTCCGAGCAGTTCAAGGCCCGGCCCGAGGAGCTGCCCGAGCGTATCGGCGCGGTGACCGAGCGCCTGCGCGCGGCCGAGCGGGAGCTGGAGCGGCTGCGCGGCGCTGCGGTGCTGTCCTCGGCGGGCACCCTGGCCGAGGGTGCGGAACAGGTCGGCGCCACCGCGCTGGTGGCGGTCGAGACGAGCGCGACGCTCAGCGGTGCGGACCTACGGGCCCTGGCCACCGAGGTCCGGGGCCGGCTCGGTGAGCGGCCTGGGGTGGTGGCGCTGTTCAGCGTCGACCACTCGGCGAGCACGGTCTCCTTCGTGGTGGCCACCACCGCCGCCGCGCGCCACCGCGGCGTGGCGGCGGGCGCGCTGGTGCCGGTGTTCGGGCCCGCGGTGGGTGGCCGTGGTGGCGGCAAGCCGGACCTGGCCCAGGGCGGCGGCACCGAGCCGGGCGGCATCCCGGCTGCGGTGGCGGCCCTGCGCAGCGAGCTCGCGGGGCGCAACGGCGCGTGACGGTGTCTGATCCCGGGCCCGATGACCGGCCTGATCCCGGACCGGGCCGCCGCCTCGGCGTGGACTTCGGTGAGGTGCGGGTCGGGGTGGCGCTGTCTGATCCGTCCGGGATACTCGCCACACCCCTGGTCACCCTGAACCACGACCGGTCCGGCGGCACGGACCTCGACGCGCTGGTGGCGTTGGTCGCCGAGCACGAGGTGGTCGAGGTGGTGGTCGGGCTCCCGCGCACCCTGGCCGGGCGGCACGGTCCGGCAGCACAGGCGGCGGCGGCCTATGCCCGCGCGCTGGCCGAGCGGCTCGGCGACGGTGTTCCGGTCCGGTTGACCGACGAACGCCTCACCACCGTCTCGGCCGCCCGGGTGCTCGCCGAGCGGGGCGTTCGCGGCCGCAAGCAGCGGGCGGTGGTCGACCAGGCCGCCGCGGTGGAGATCCTGCAAGGCTGGCTCGACGCCCGGCGGGCGGCGAGATGAGCGACGACATCGGGCTGTTCCGGGACACTGTCGGTGACCCGGAGCATTCCCGTCCCCGGCGGCTGGCCGACAGCCGGCGGGCTCCGCGCCGAACCCGGGTGCGGCGCCAGACCCGGGCGCGGCGCCAGACTCTGCAGCGGCACCGGGCCCGGGAGCGGCACCGTCGACGTGTCGTGCTCGCCGCGGTACTGGCTGTGCTGGTGCTGGCCTTCGGTGCCCTGTTCGGGGTGCGCAAGCTGCAGGCGTTGCGAGAGGTACCCGACTTCGTCGGAGCCGGCGGCGCGCAGACCGTCGTGCAGGTCGAGGACGGCCAGAGCCTCACCGCGATCGGCGCCACCCTGGCGCGGCGCAACGTGGTCGCCAGCGTTCGGGCGTTCACCCGCGCCGCCGATGCCGACCCCCGGGTCCGAGCCGTGCAGCCCGGTTACTACCAGGTGCGGGAGCGGATGTCCGGTTCAGCCGCGGTGGCGAGGCTGCAAGAACCATCGGCCAGAGTCGGGCACTGGGAGATTCGCGGTGGCGGGCAGCTCGACGACGTCGAGTTGCCCGACGGCAAGACCGTGCCGGGACTGCTCACCGAGATCTCCCGAGCCAGCTGCGCGATGATCGGGGGGGCGAGCACGTGCGTGCGTCCTGAGGACCTGCGCACCGCGATGGTCCAGACCGATCCGGCCCGGCTCGGCGCCCCGAGCTGGGCCCTCGATCCGATATCGCGCGTCGAACCTCGGCGCCGGCTGGAGGGACTGCTGGCCCCGGGGGACTACGACGTGCGCCCCGGTAGCTCCGCGGTGGAACTGTTGCAGCAGGTCGTCAGCACGTCCGTGGCTCGGTTGTCGGCGGGTGGTTTCCCTGCGTCCGTCGCGGGCATCGGGCACAGCGCGTACGAGGTGTTGGTGATCGCTTCGGTGATCGAGCGAGAGGCGATCACTCCGGACTTCCGCCGGGTCTCCCGGGTCATCGACAACCGGCTCGCCGTCGGGATGCCCCTGCAGATGGACTCCACCATCAACTACCCGCTGAACCGGCAGGAGGTGAACACCTCCGACGCCGACCGCGCCCGGCCCGGCCCGTACAACACCTACCTCGACGTCGGGCTGCCGGCGTCGCCGATCGGATCGCCGAGCATGGCGGCGATCGCCGCCGCGCTGAACCCGGAGCCGGGAGCCTGGCGGTACTTCGTGAAATGTCAGAAGGACGGCGCGTCGTGCTTCTCGGTGACGCGGGAGGAGCACGACGCGGCGGTCCGCGGCGCGGCTGCTCGGGGCGTCTTCTAGCCGGTCTGCAGGTTGTCCACAGCTACCCCCGCGATCCACAGCCGGCGGTCGCGCCGGCCCATCCGGCACCGTGCGCCGGGCACGCTGGCCGGCATGGGCAGTGTGTGGATGGCCGTGAGCGGAGCCGTCGCGGGTACCGGGGGAGCGCTGCTGCTGCGCCGGGTTCCCCGGGGTGTGCGGGTGCCGGTGCCGGTCTGCGCCACGGCGGTGGCCGCGTTGTGGGCGGTGATCGGGGATCTGCCGGTGTGGTGGTGGCCGGTCCCGCTGGTGCTGAGCTGGGCCGGTGTGCTGTTGAGCAGCGCCGACCTGATCGCCCGGCGGCTGCCGGACGCGCTGACCCTGCCAGGCTATCCGGTGGCCGCCGTCCTGCTGGTCCTCGCCGCGCTCGGCGCCGGTGACGCCGGGCTCCTGGTTCGCGCCGCCGCCGGTGCGCTGCTGTGGGCCGGCGGATACGCCGCAGTGCGCTTGGTCGCCCCGGGCGCCCTAGGAGGCGGCGACGTCAAACTCGCCGGCACCCTCGGCGCCCTCACTGCCGCGACCTCCTGGCCAGGCCTGCTGCTGGCCGTACTGGCCGCCAGCCTGCTGACCGCCACCGCTGCCGTGCCCGCACGGCTGCTTCTCGGCCACCGCGACATCCCCCACGCCCCTGCCATGCTCGCCGCAGCCTTTCTCATCGTCCTCCACCCTCCCCTCTGACCACCCCCCGTATTCAGCGGGCTCAGCGGGGCTATAGCCACCCCGTTTACCCCGTTGAATGCGCCGGGCCGGGGGTCAGGTTGCTGGGACGTCGTAGAGGAGGATGTGGCGGTCTGCGGGGAGGATCACGACGTAGACCTCGACTGGGCGGTCGTCCTGGTCGAAGGTGGTTCGAAGCAGACGCCCGACCGGCATACCCGTGACCATGCGCAGCGTCGCCGTTTCCTCCATTGTGGGCATCCGCCAGGTGATTTCGTCTTCGTAGCGGGTCGGGGTGTGTCCGAGGTCTTCGAGTACCTGGTCCGTTCCCTCCACGACATCAGCGGGGTTCATGATCTCGGAGCCCTGGACGATGCTCAGCGGGTAGTAGCTGTTTCCTAGCTGCAACGGCTCATCGTCGGCGTACATGATCCGTCGTCGCACGCCGACCGGCGTGCCGGCCTCGACGCCGAGGTGCGCGGCGATGTCAGCGTCAGCGGCCAGTTCCTCGACTGTGCTGACCTGACGAGCGGTTTTGCCCTGCGCCTCGATCTGCTGGGTGAAGGTGTCGCGGCGCCGGTCGGCTTCGAGGCGTTTGGTCCGGGAGCCGGTGAGTGAGGCGAAGTACTTCATCTTGGGCTCGCTGACGAACCAGCCGGCGCCTTGGCGGCCGAAAACCAGGCCTTCCGCGCGGAGCACGTCGATCGCGTTCTGCACGGTCTGGCGAGCCACCCCGTAGCGCTCCACGAGCGCGCTGGCGCTGGGCAGCTGATGGCCCGGCGCGTACTCACGGCGACGGATCGCTTCACGCAGATCTGCGGCGATGCGACGGAAGGGTGCGGGCTCAGGCATCCGCGCCAGTCTAGGCGCACCGATCTGGGCATCTTCTTGCCTTGATTTGTCTGGGCATTTTTACCTGGGTAATTCATACTAGGTATGTGTAGCGCATCGGCGCTGCGATGACGCTTCTGGAGCCCTCGGTGAGTTCGGAGGAGACGGTGGACCAGCAGTTGAGAGTGATCGCGGCCACCTCGCGGGCCGTGCAACGCCCCGGGGAGCGTCTCGCGACTGTGAAACACGTCGGGCACGCCCACCACGCGCAGCTACGCGCCACCGGGAGCCCGACCCCGGATTCGGCATCACCAAGACCCCGGCTGGCCGCCGGTCACGCTGCCCCACACCGCGTCCTCCCGGCATCCAGCCGGATCCCCGCATGACCGCTGAGCGTGCCCACCCAGGGCGCACCCCCCGATAGCTCGGCGGTCGCCCGGTCGCCCTCGAAGCGGCGACTGGCCTCCGCGACGGCGGCCCCGAGCTCGCGCCCCGGAAAACGCCTCGGGGCCGCCGTCGCCCACTTCACGCCACCACGCCGCGAGCAGACCGAAGGAAGGCCCACGCGATGCCCATTCCCAGGATGGACGCCCACATGCGGACGGGCGTGCTCCGGTGTGATGGATGCTGGAGCGCCGTGACGGCTGACTTGCCCGCCACGCCCGGTGCTCTCAGCGATGCCGAGCGGTTGGTGGCGCTGGTGCTGCCCGCATGGGGCGTCACCGCCGAGCACAGTGCCGCCGTGCAGACGGTGACCCGCTCTCTCGTACAGGCGGCGCTCGCGCAGGTGTCGGCGACAATGGTCGCCTTCGCGCTGGTCCGGCACGTCGACGGGATCATCGTGGAGATTTGCGAGGCGCTCCCCTGGTCACTCGGCGCGGTGATGTTGCTCAGCCTGCCGCAGCCCAGCGGGCTGCACTGGTGTCACGACGCCCAAGGCCAGTTGCGCGGCCGACTGCTCTGGTGCGGAATCCGAACAACACCACAGCCCCACCCGACCCAGCACGCCCACACCGCGGAGGCCTCCCGCGGCGAGCGAGGCGGCTACCGTCCACGCGTCGGCTGACGCTGTAGGACGTGTCCGGTTGGTCTCGTGGTTTGTGATCAACCCTACTATCGCCGAGTTCGACAGCAGAGCTGTCAGGAGGCCGCCCGAGCAGCTCTGTGGTCGAACTCGGCGCACTGAGCGCATTCAAGATCGCTGACCGCCCCTCGTTTGGGGTCTTGCCTGCCGGCACCCCTATGCGGACTGGGCCCGGCTCATCCCCGACCTGCCCTACCAGCCCACCTGCCACTGAGGGGAATGTTCGAGGTGGACGGGTGGTTGTACCGGACGTTCGGGTCGGGCAGGCTGTGTCCCCGGGTCCACATCACTCCGCCACCGCGGATGATCGTTCGGCTGAAGCCGCGGTGTGCTCTTCGCCGCGAGGCGACCAGCGCGCTCGGCCCGGACCCTCGTTAACGTGTATCTCAAGAGGATGGCAAGCCATGAAAGGTGATCGTACCGAGATCGTCATCGACGCCGGCGGCACCACCCGGACCTATGAGATCGAGGCCACCCGCAATGGTCGGCGGGTGGAGATCACCCACGGTCGCGGCATCGTCGAGGTCACCGAGGTCACCCGTGGCGGCACACCGGTGCGCACCGCTCGGTTCATGGCCTCCCGGGTACTCGCCTTGGTCGAGCACCCCGCAGCCCGACCTCCGACGAGCGAGGACAAGCCGGCCACCCGGGTCGTTCCCCAGCCTCGAGTAGGTGGCAACTCAACCGTCCCGCAGCGCGCCGAGACCGGGTGACAGTCAGCTGATCACCATTACTCGGCACGACAGGCCAGGGGCTCTGCTGAGCTTGGCGTCCGTCGTGAGCAGCGGCACATCCAACACCGTGGCCAGCGCGACGTACAGCGCGTCATAGAAGGTGATCGTGCCGCGCAGGTCCCAGGCGAGAGCCGCCAAACGCCCGGTGTGCGGATAGCGGTAGTCGATCATCTCCGGTAGCGCGCGCAGTGCGGCGCGCGCGGTCTGCTCGCTGATCTCTCCGGCGCGTTCGCCGCGCCTCAGGACGTGACCCACTTCGGCGTCGAGGAGATGGGGCGCATGACAGATCGCCTCCGCAATCCGCTTGTGCGTCGCGAGGCCGACGGCATCCTTGCTGCCTAACGCGCTCACGGCAACAGAGGCGTCCACGACGTACTCACTCACCCCGCAACTCCCGCAGCCCGGCGCGGATGGTGTTCTCGCTCAATCCGGGTGCAGGATCCTGCTCTAGCGCCTGCTCGACCACCGCCATCATCTCGGCCTTGTCGCGGCGTCGCGCCATCGCGATCAACTGCTCGCGCATGTAGGACTGCAGCGACTTGCCCGATGCCTGCGCCCGACGCCGGTACGTCTGCGCCACGTCCTCCGGTACCTCACGCACTTGAATCGTCGCCATAGCGCTACTATAGCGCACTGCTAGCGCTAGATCAGCGCCTCCGGTCTCGCCGTAGGGGGCCGTTGAGCCCGGCGCGGAGGGCCGTCACCCAGCAGGAGGTTCGCCTGCTGCTTTGGTCGGAATTCTAGTCGGCTTTGCGCTAGACTTGGCCTATGTCAGGAGCCACGCTACCGCTCAGCGACGTCAAGGCCCGCCTGTCCGAGTTGGGCCGTAGGGTCAGCGAGCAGCACGAGCGGATCACCGTGACACGTAACGGCGAGGCGCAGTTCGTGCTGGTATCGATCGATGACCTCGAAGGGCTCGAGATCACGCTGGAGGTGCTCAGCGACGAAGGCGCCATCGGACGGATCGCCGAGAGTCTCGCCAGTCTCGACTCCGGTGATCCTGGCGCGACCGTCGCCGAGCTGCGCACGGACCTTGCCCGCCGACGCGCGGGAGCGTGAGCGGGCACCCGGCCGGGCGGTTCGAGGTCCGGATCCAGCCTGCAGCGCGACGCGCCTCGGCTGAACGGTTGCCGGAGGCTGTGGCGGCTGCAGCACTCGATTTTCGTGACGGACCGCTGGCGGAGGACCCGCTGCGAGTGGGCAAGCCCTTGGTCGGGCCGCTCGCGGGTTGCCTGGGCGCACGGCGGGGCACATATCGCGTGATCTACCGCGTCGATCCCGACCGCCGCACGGTCCAGGTCCTCGACATCGACCACCGCTCCAGTGTGTATCGACGGCGCTGACGGCCGGCGGGTGGGGACCGTATGGTCGGTCGGGTGCCGGCGGTGCCGGATGGGGTGCGGGAGTTCGAGGCTGCGCGGCCACGGTTGTTCGCGTTGGCCTACCGCCTGCTGGGTTCGGCGAGTGAGGCGCAGGATGCGGTCCAGGACACGTTCTTGCGATGGACCAGTGTCGATCGCGCCGCGGTCATCACGCCGGCGGCGTGGCTGGCGAAGGTCGTGACGAACCTGTGCCTCACCCGGCTGACCTCGGCTAGTGCGCGCCGGGAGGAGTACGTCGGCCCCTGGCTGCCGGAGCCGGTGCTGACCGCTGATTCTGCACTCGGCCCGATGGAGACCGTCGAGCAGCGGGAGTCCGTTTCGCTGGCGTTGCTCGTGTTGCTGGAACGGTTGACCCCTGCGGAGCGGGCGGTGTTCGTGTTGCGGGAGGCGTTCGCCTACGGTCACCGGGAGATCGCGGACATTCTTGATCTGACGGAGGCGAATTCGCAGCAGTTGTATCGACGTGCCCGAGCTCGCTTGGGAGAAGAACGGCCGCGGTTCGACGTCTCGCGGGATCAGGGGCGCCGGATCGCCGAACGCTTCCTCGCCGCCGCGCGGGGCGGGGACCTGGCCGGGCTGGAGCGCATGCTGGCCGCCGATGTCGTCGCCTGGGCCGATGGCGGTGGGAAGACCGTTGCCGCTCGACGCCCGGTCCGGGGTGCCGAGACGGTCGCGCGCTACCTGACTGGCTGGATGTCGCGGCCGTTGCCGGGGCTGGAGATCGTGATAGCCGAGGTGAACGGGCAACCCGGCATCGTGGGTGCGGCCGGCGGCCGGGTGCTCGCGGTGATGGTGCTGGAGTTGACCGATGGCCGCGTCGGGGCCGTGCGGACCATTGCCAATCCGGACAAGCTGTCGTTCATCTCCGCGCAGATGTGACCGAACCCACCACCGGTGTCGTCCCGGCCGTGTCAGGAATCGGCGAGCTGGTCGGTTCAAGCGGTGACACATCATCAGTCGACGGCGGCGCCTCGATGCGAATTGCCGCCGTGCGCGGAAGGAGACGGTCGGTGACTCATCGCATTGTGGTTATCGGTGCCGGATACGCGGGTCTCGCTACGACTGTGCGGCTGGCCGGTCGACTCCAGCCAGATGACGCTCGGGTGACCTTGGTCAATGCAGCGCCGGGGTTCGTGGAACGGGTGCGGCTGCACCAGGTCGCCGCCGGGCAACGCGTGCCCGACCTGGCGCTGCGGGATGCGGTGCGCGGCACGGGCGTTGAGCTCGTCCTCGGGCGGGTGAGGTCCGTCGATCCGGATGGTGGCGAGGTGTGGGTCGACGAACCGGATGGACCGCACGTGCTGGGATACGACACGCTCGTGTACGCCCTCGGCAGCACGGCCGACGTCGAGGGGGTCGCGGGCGTGGCCGATCACGCTCTCACGGTCGCCGGATTCGACGATGCGCAGGAGCTTCGCTCGCGGGTATCGGCGCTGGCGGCCGAGGGGGCCGTGCTCGGCGTCGTCGGCGGCGGGTCGACCGGTATCGAGGCGGCCACCGAGCTGGCCGAAAGCCACCCCGGTGTACGAGTGCGCTTGCTGACCGGAGACGAACTGGGCGGATGGCTGTCGCCTCGCGCCCGGGAGCACCTGCGGCGGGTGCTCGACCGATTGGGCATCGACGTGCGCGAGGGCGCGAAGGTCGTGGAGGTGCAGCCGGATGGCGTGGTACTCGCCGACGGCGACTGCGTCGGAGCCGACGCCGTGCTGTGGACCACGGGTTTCCGGGTGTCTCCGCTCGCTCGTGAAGCGGGATTGAGCGTCGACGGACGCGGGCGCGTCCTGGTTGATGACACACTGCGTTCGCTTTCCCACCCCGATGTCTACGCGGTCGGTGACGCTGCGGCGGTGCCCGGGCCGGATGGCAGGGAGTTGCGCATGGCATGCGCGACGGCGATTCCGACCGGCCGCCACGCGGCCGACGCGATCGCGTCTCGGTTGGCGGGGCGCCGTGCGGCGCCGCTGCGGTTTCGCTACCTGCTCCAATGCCTCAGCCTCGGCCGTCGGGACGGTGTGATCCAGTTTCTGCACGCCGACGACTCTGCGCGCGACGGGGTGCTCACCGGGCGCGCCGCCGCACTGGTCAAGGAAGCCATCGTTCGCGGCGCCGCCTGGACAGCCCGCCGGCCCGGCCCCACGCGGTGCCGAGCGGATCGGGCTGCCCCGCTCAGCGGGGATACATCCCCCCGTCGATGCTGAATACCTGGCTGGTGACGTAGCCGTTGCTCAGGATCGCGAGTGCGAGGCCGGCGACCTCGTCCGGGCGGCCGACCCGGCCGATGGGTGCGGTCTTGCCCAGCTGCTGCGGATCGCCGGGGAGCATCGCGGTGTCGATGAAGCCCGGCGCGAGGACGTTGACGGTGACGCCGTCAGCGGCCACGCGGCGGGCCAGGAAGTGCGCGAGGCCGTGGAGCCCGGCCTTGGAGGCGGCGTAGTCGGGACCGATCACGCCTCCTCGGAACGCCGCCACCGACGAGAGGAACAGGACGCGGCCGAAGCCGCGCTCGCGCATCCCCGGCAAGGCGCGGCGGGCGAGCAGGAAAGGCGCCCGGAGATTGACCGCCAGCGTGTGGTCGAAGGTCGCGGTGTCGATGTCCTCATAGCGAGCCTGACGCGCGATGCCGTGATTGGCGACCAGGACGTCGACCGGTCCGAGCGCGGCCTCGACGTCGTCGATCAGCCGGTCGGGAGCGCCCGGATCCGCCATGTCGGAGCGGAACGCCCGCGCGCTCCCGCCGCTGGAGACGATCTCCGCCGCGAGCGCCTCGGCGGGCTCGGCGTTGCTGCTGTAGGCGAGGGCGATCCCCGCGACATCACCGGCGAGCCGCCGGCAGATCGCGCCACCGATGCCGCCACTCGCTCCCGTGACAAGCGCGATACGCCCGGCCAGATCGAGTCCACCCGACATCGGTCGAAGTTTACCGGATGACCGCTGTACACGGAAGAAGACGGTCCGTGACTCATCGTGTTGTGGTTGTGTATCTGAATAATTCTGTATGCCGGAAGGTGGATAGGAGTATGCACCGACCGAATGCGAGGAAATCTTGCGCTCCCGTGTCGGTCGGATCATGGGCGATGGCAATCCGTTAAACTCGCCCGGAATCGGCGCGGATCGTTAGGGGGGAATCGTGGGATCGAGACCAGCACGGCACCGCTACTGCCGCTGCGGCACACAGTTGGCCGCCGACAACAGCGAGTTCCAGTGCGCCCGCTGCCAGCGGGCCTCCCGGGGCAAGCTCCTCGCCCCGCCCCAGGTGCCCGCTGGGTTCTGGCGGGCCGAGCGGTTCCGGCAGGCCTTCGATGCCCAGCACATCGGCTGGATATCCCGCGCCTACCGCACGCACCCCCACCACTACGCGGTCTACGGCCCCAGCGGCATCTCGCAAACCCTGCTCGGCCAGTGGCTGGGCTTGAGCCAGGCTCAAATCAGCCGGATTGAGACCGGCGTACTGATCCGCCACCTCGACACCTTGCACCACTGGGTTCGGGTGTTGCGCATCCCGGCCGAGCCGCTGTGGTTCCGGCTGCCGCCGGAGGAGCAGCGCGCCGCCACGGACCAGGGGTCTGAGCCGCTGGCCGGGCGGGAGTCACCTGGCGCGGGCGCTCCCGGGGAGTCCCCCGACGAGGCTGCCGAGGATCCCGTGCTCGTCGCTCCCTGGAGCCACCGGGGTACCGTCGAGGTGGCGGTCGTGCTGAGTGGTGGTGGTGGCTGGGTGAAGCGACGCGTGTTCGTGTCCCTGAGCGGCCCGGCGTTGACGGCTCCGGCGCACCAGTGGCTGGTGCGCGAGCCGGGGCCGCTGGTGTCCGGGTTGGCGGGGCGCCGGGTGTCGGGCGAGCTGGCCGGGCGGTTCAGCGCCATGGTCGCTGAGCTGCGCCGGATGGATGACGTGGCCGGGGGCGGTGGCGTGTTCGCGCTGGCTCAGCAGGCGTTCGGGGGGGTCACCGGGTTACTCGACCGGGCGTTGTGTGACGAGCGCACCGGCCAGGCGCTGCACGTGGTGCTCGCCGAGCTGGGACAGCTGTGCGGCTGGTCGGCTTGGGACGCCGGGCAGCACGGACTGGCGCAGCGCTTCAACATCGCCGCTTTGCGCGCTGCCCATACCGCCGATGACCGGCCGTTGGGCGCGCACATCCTCGCGAGCATGACCCTCCAGGCCGCCACGGAGGGGGAGCCTGCCGAGGGGGTGACGCTGAGTGAGACCGCGCTGGCTGGTACACGGGGCCGGGCGACGCCGGCCCTGCGCGCCGAGCTGCACATCCGGCAGGCATTGGCCTTTGCCACCCTGGGTGACACCAGCGCCTGCACCGCCGCGATCTCCCGGGCCCTCACCCAGGTTGAACAGCTCAAGCCAGACGACGACCCACCGTGGCTGTATTGGATGGACCGGTGGGCGATCACCGTCGATGCCGGCGAGTGTCTTCTGCGACTCGGTCAGCCTGACCAGGCGGTCGCCATGTTCCATGAGGGTATCGCCCAGTTGCCCGGGTTATTCGTCCGTGACCGGCAGATTCACGTGACCTCACTCGCCGACGCACTGGCTCGCCCGGGCAAACAGCGTGACCTCGACGCCGCCGCCGGGCTGGGCATGCAGTCGATCGACTTGGCCGAGAGCCTGGACTCGACCCGAGGAGCTGGTCGTCTCCGTGACCTCTACCTCCGGATGAAGCCGCACGGCAAGGTGCCAGCGGTGCGGGACTTCTTGGAGCGGGCTCGGGGGTTTGTGGTTTAGGCGAATCAGCATCCGCCGGCACCGGGATGACCTCCGTCGTCGAGTTGGCCGCGTTGTTGTTGGATGCCGGCGACCTTGTTCAGGGAGACGGAGAGGTCGCGCAGCGATTGGGGGGTGTCGCCGTAGGTGGTGTGGATGCGGCGGCGCAGGTGGAGGGATTCGGTGTAGGCGGTGAGTGCGTCGTCGAGTTGGCCGCGTTGTTGTTGGATGCCGGCGACCTTGTTCAGGGAGACGGAGAGGTCGCGCAGCGATTGGGGGGTGTCGCCGTAGGTGGTGTGGATGCGGCGGCGCAGGTGGAGGGATTC
>JBOHFI010000018.1:25433-86262 GCA_050699595.1 Pseudonocardiaceae bacterium
TGTCGCCGTAGGTGGTGTGGATGCGGCGGCTCAGGTGGAGGGATTCGGTGTAGGCGGTGAGTGCGTCGTCGAGTTGGCCGCGTTGTTGTTGGATGCCGGCGACCTTGTCGAGGGAGACGGAGAGGTCACGCAGCGTGGGGGGCGAGTCTGGGGAGCGCCGCACCAGCTCGCGGTGCAGCTCCACCAGGGCTGTGGCGGCCTCAAGCGCAATCTCACGATCCATCGAGCTGGACAGGATCTCCAGCAGCGCCACCGTGGTGTCCAGCTCGAGCGGCCGCCGGCCCTCCAGCGCGATCCGGGCGTGCCGAGCGGCCTCGGCCGGCTCGTCCTGCTCAGCCCGCACCTGGGCCAGGCAGGCGTGCGCGAGCAGCTTCTCGTCCGGGCTCGACGCGGCATCAAGTGCGCTGCGGCTCGCGTCTACCGCAAGGTCGGTGCGGGCCGACCGCAACGCGCTGGCGGCCCGCTTCAGCAGCGCCCGTACCTCGGGTGAGGGCTGGATGGGCTCGCCCGGCACCGGCGTGAAATCGATGTGATCTGAGGACGCGGCGGTGGGCGTGGCGGGTGCGGCCGAGGTGGCCTCGGCGGCGGTGTCGAGTGTCATGGTGTCGAGGGTCGCCGTGAGGCTGCGGACCGACCACAGATCCGGGGCGGTGTCGCGGACCAGCGGCAGCGAATCGGCCGGGCAGGCCAGCAGCAGCGCGGCCGGGTGCACGGCGGTCAGCACGTCGCGCTTCTCGTTGAGGTGCCGCAGCAGCCGGGACCACAGCCGCACACGGTCGGCCGTGATGGCCTCGTCGTCGAGCACCCAGGTCGCCGCGAGGCCGGCCGGCTGCGGGGCGAGCAGCCGGTTGAGCACCGCAGCGTCACCCGCCCGCTGGGTCAAGGTGAGGGTGACGACGTGCTTGACCCGCATGCGGGCCTGGTCACGGGTGCGGGCCACCAGCTCGGCGACGTCCGGGGCCTGGGCGCCGAACAGCACCGCCAGCCAGAACCCGTCGCGGAGCACGAACTCCGCCCGGAGCCGCTCCCAGACGATCTCGACATCCCGGTGCAGGTTCCGGGCCGCCTGCCGCTGCTCACTCACGGCAGGCCGAGGGCCTTCCTGGCCAGCGGGTGCACCTCGTACCAGTCCTGGCCGTTGAGGTGACCGAGCAGCATATGGCTCTGCAGCAGCCGGGCCATCAGCTGCACCTCGGACTCCGCAGGCCGCACCGTGCCGTTCCCGGCGGCCACCCCGCGCAGGAACGCCTCCTGCTCCGCCGTCATCGCCAGGAAGTCGTGCGCCACCAGGGCGATCGCCTCCTCCACGTGCTCATCACGCAGCGGTGGCACCAGCGACCTGCGGAGCATGAGGTTGACCACCTGACGCAGCAGTGTGAACAGGTCGCGCAGGTGGCCCCCGGACGCCTCGATAATCGTATCGACCTGCTTGCCGGCGAAGATCTCATCGACCGGGAGCCGGCGGGAGACGACCTCCCGCAGCTCCGCGAGCGTCGTGGCGACGGTGTCTGCGGCCTGGCCGGGGCGCGGCCGGACGTGCGGCACCGGGACCGGCACTACCCGGGAGTCGAAGGGCAGCGCCCCAGGTGAGGTTAACTGTAGGTAGGTGGGCACGGTGTAGATCATGTGGTGGGAGCTGAACTTGAGTTTGCCGGCGTGCGCGACGAACAGCGCCTGCACCGACTCTTGCACCGTGATGTCGTTCTCGCTGGTGCCGCGCAGCTTCTCCAGGCCGTCCACGATGAGTACCGAGCCCAGGCCCGGATCGTCGGTGGGCAGCAGTGTGGTGAGGAAGTCCGCGACCTCCTCGTACAGCTGCCCGATGTGGTAGGTGAGCTTGCGCCGGAGCTCCGTCACGACCGATTCGCTGCTCTTCAGCTCGCGCTTCAGCTCGACCTCGACTGACGCGCCCATCGCCTCGATCCCCAGGCCGTCCCGCGACACGCTGGCGGACAGGCCGGGGACCTCGACGGTGATCTTGAGGCGGTCCAGGAGGCGGCGCAGCTTGCCGACGAACCCTGGCCCGTCCTCCGCCTCGGGCGCGTCGAGCGTGTCGTGCGCGCCCAGGGCCAGCGCGATGAGGAACTCGGTGACGTCGATCGGCGAGGACTCGTTGACGTAGGCGCCGATGTCGAAGATCGCGGCGTGGAAGCCGGCGCGCTCCAGCTCGCCCCGCAGCCGGCGCAGCTCGGTGGTCTTACCGGAGCCGGACGGGCCGGAGAGCAGCTGGGTGGTGGAGTCCAGCGCCAGATCAATCGTCGCCATCAGCTCGCCGACCACATCCCGGCCAGCGTCGGCCAGCGAAACATACCGCGGGTCGCCCGGGTCCAGCGGGCCGAGCGTGAGCGCGGCGGACCAGTCGCGGAGCCGCTCCCGCGATGGCGTCGTCATGTCCGAGATCATAGGAGGTCTTCGTACCGCAACGGCACTTGCGGGCACCGCCGCTCGACACGCCGCAGCCCAGACACCGAAGATCATCTTTTGGGTGCTTCGGTCTCGCCTCGACGCGTCTGCACGGGCTTCTGCACAGGCATGAGCCAGGGTGCCCGTGGCACGATGGTGTCATGCTGCGCTGGATCACCGCTGGAGAGTCGCACGGGCCCGCTCTGGTCGCCGTGTTGGAGGGCATGGTCGCCGGGGTCGAGGTGAGCTCCAAGGACGTGCAGGCCGAGCTGGCCCGCCGCCGGCTGGGGTACGGGCGTGGGGCGCGGATGAAGTTCGAGGCCGACGTGGTGGAGCTGCTCGGGGGGATCCGGCACGGTCGGACGCTGGGCGGCCCGGTGGCGATCCGGATCGGCAACACCGAGTGGCCCAAGTGGGAGACCGTGATGGCGGCCGACCCGGTGGACCCGGATGTGCTCGCCGCGCAGTCCCGCAACGCGCCGCTGACCCGGCCCCGGCCCGGGCACGCCGACCTGGCCGGGATGACCAAGTACGGCTTCGACGACGCCCGGCCGGTGCTGGAGCGGGCCAGCGCCCGGGAGACCGCGTCCCGGGTCGCCCTGGGCACCGTGGCCAAGGCGTTCCTACGCCAGGCGCTGGGTGTCGAGGTGCTCTCCCATGTGGTGTCGCTGGGGCGGGTGGAGGCCCCCGCGGGCGTGCTGCCCGGGCCCGGTGACCTGGAGCGGGTCGACGCCAGCCCGGTGCGCGCGTTCTCCGAGGAGATCTCAGCTTCGATGATCGCTGAGGTGGACACGGCGAAGCGTGACGGTGACACACTGGGCGGTGTGGTCGAGGTCGTGGCGTACGGGCTGCCGGTGGGTCTGGGCTCGTTCGTGCACGCCGACCGGCGGCTGGACGCTCGGTTGGCCGGCGCGCTGATGGGCATCCAGGCCATGAAGGGCGTCGAGGTGGGCGACGGTTTCGCCACCGCGCGTCGCCGGGGCAGCGTGGCGCACGATGAGATGGTGCCCGGGCCCGACGGTGTGCTGCGGCGCACGAACCGGGCCGGTGGCCTGGAGGGTGGCATGACCAACGGCGAGGTGCTGCGGGTCCGAGTGGCGATGAAGCCGATCTCCACGGTGCCTCGTGCGCTGGCCACGGTGGACGTCGCGACCGGCGAGGCGGCCGTGGCGATCAACCAGCGCTCCGACGTGTGCGCGGTGCCCGCCGCGGGCGTGGTGGCCGAGGCGATGGTCGCGCTCGTGCTCGCCGACGCCGCGCTGGAGAAGTTCGGCGGCGACGCCCTGCCCGAGACCACCCGCAACGCCCGCGCCTACCAGGACGCCATCCGCCACCATCCCCATGTCTGATAGGCGGTTTCTCTCGCACCTCATGTAGGTTACTATCATGCATGGAGGCGGTTGCTAACCTGCATGACGTAGGGTGTAAATCGAGTTACACGTATGGTATTCAGTGCACCTCGGCTGGGCGAGGCCGAGCTTCGCGTGCTGGGGCTTATTGAGGAACTCAAGGCTCGTCTCCGCCACCAGCTACATGAGCCTCGCCGGTGGGCGGGCTCGCTTCGGCGGGTCTCCCTCGCGAGAGCCATCCAGGGTTCCAACAGCATCGAGGGATACGAGGCGGGGCTCGATGATGCGGTCGACGTCGCGGCGGGTGAGGAGCCGCTTGATGCTGACGAAGAGACCAGTCTGGCCCTTCGTGGCTATCGAGACGTCATGACCTACGTGCTGCAGATGGCGGAAGATGAGGGGGGTTACTGCTATAGCTCCCAGCTGTTGAAGTCATTGATCGGGCTCCGGGTGCGTAATGCCGCCTATCGCTCCTACTTCGAACATGGGCCGGACGAGATAACCGAAGCGACCGAAAATTCGTCATTTCCGCGCGGAGCAAGCGGGACGACTCGGACCCGTTTTCTGCTATGTGATAATTGTGGATCGCTGACCTGAGCTCGGGGCATGCTTTGGTCGTGATATGGGCACCGTTCGTGCTGCTCGGAGAGTCGGCTCTGGGTAGGCTCACAAGGAAATCGAGCGCACTCGCTTCCCGTGGCACCGCCTACGGGCAATCGTCAGGGATATGGCCAGGGGCGGGCTGCGGCGACAACCCGTTATCGCTATGACTCGCATCCACCCGTGTATTCCATGGCATGGCACCAGGAATCAATGGCAACACCGAGCTGCGGTCCCTAGGAGCTTTCCTCCATGTGCCGCGTTCGAACGCAACCGCGAATCCAGCCAAGAATCCCGCCATCAATGCAGGGTTAATATAAATCAGAAGGAAAAGGTCTCGCGATGGAGGTAAATGCATAAAAAATTCCAATGCAACGCTTACGAAGGTACTCAAAAATCCGAGGGCAACCCCAATGCGCTTGGACTTGCTCATCAGGACACTCGTGAGCGCGGCCACCAACCCAAAAGCAGCGCCAACAAGAAGACTTTCAGCTACGATCGCGGACGAAGTGTAGCCCGCTACGGCGTAGGGCCCAAAAACAGATAGCGAAGACACTATTCCGCCGACGAGTCCAGGGCGCAATCTGAGCGACTGGGACACAACCTCACTCGCCGCCGAAATTCCGACTAAAATACCAAGAACACTGCCCGAAATAAGCGAATTTCCGACATTATTGAAAAATACCTCGACCACAAAAACTTCGATTCCGAACACCGTTCCGGTGCAGATGAAAACCAGGCTCGCCTTAACCAGTGCGATACGGAACCTGGCTCCGAGGGGGCGCTGGCCTGCTCGTGGTTCGCGCCTGGCGCGACCGCGGCGATGAGCGAGACGATAGGCGAGAGCACGGAAGAAGAACCCGCCCGCGGTGGGTAACTTGAACAGCGTGGGCAGATCCTCAAGAAGGCTGATCAACTCCTCCCCGCGGACCGTGGCGCGCTCGGGGTTGTCGGTGTAACGGAGGCGGACTGACCATCGCATCAATTTGTCGGCCAGCCAGGGGGTGGTCTGGTAAGACTCAGTCACGAGCAGGCCCACGGCAGCGGTAACGACAGCGGTGAGGAGTACCTGCCCCAGGTGAATGCTCACCGAGCGTCTCCCGCGAAGAGGCCGCTCAGCCAGCCAGTAAATGTCAGGCCGGGTTCGGTGGGTCGTTGCGGATGGCGCCGTGCGTCAGGGCGCCGCGCGGCCACCAGGCGAACAGCCGAGACAGCGCCGGTCGGGGTGAGTCGGTAGAAGCGTCGCCGTGGTTTGTTCGGCTGCGGGTGGTGATCCTCCCAGCGGCCAGTGATCCAGTCGGCGTCCTCCAGGCGGTCAAGCACCCCGTACACGGTCGGTCCCGAGCGGGCCGCCGCCTTCATGATCGCCCAGCCGTGAAGCTCCTGCCGGTCGTTGTCAAACGCCTCCAGGAGCACTTCCAGCACGTCTAACAGCGGGTTGGTCACCCGAGTTGGCTCACCCATAGCCTTATATTACCTAAGTTAGGTATGCGAGCAAGAGTAACCCCCAGCCAACCCCACCGCGATTCGTCACGCCACTGTTGACCCGCCAAGACACCGCGCCCCAACGGTAGACCGCAGCCTTGGTCCGGCCCGATCTCGAGTGCTCTCAGTGCGTCGAGTTCGACAGGGGAGCTGCTCGGGTGGCCCCCAACAGCCTTGTTGTCGAACTCGGCGACAGTAGGGTTGATCACAAACCACGAGATCTACGGGACATGCGTGAGGACTTGTGGTCGCCAGGAGGGATGCCGCCGCCGGCGGCCGACCCTCGTCTGGGTCGCTGTCGCGCCGGAATCACCGCCCAGGCCCGCGCGATGCGCTGCTCGATCACCGTGCGGCTGATGCCGCGAGGTGCGTCACCCCTCGGTTACCGGGCCAGCCCCCTCACGGCGCGTCCCGAGGTTGGTGGTTCTATGGTGACTCGCCGGGATCAACGGAGGAGCCATGACGGACGACCGGAGCACCATTGTCAGCCCCCGGCGCGCGCTAGTACGGCAGTCGCACTATGTGATCTCGATCCGTGGCCGACAAGACATGATCACGGTTTGTGTGCGTAGGACGACACGTCGTGTCGCCCTACGCACACAAACCGTGATCATGATGTCTGAGGTGCAGCCTGCGGTTGCGCTGGCGATGTCACCTAGCGCGCAACCGAGCATGCCACGACCAGCGACAACACCTCGAAAATCACGAGATGCGGCTGTCGTACCAGGGGCGGGGCTTGGTACCCGACCTCTGGGTCGAAGACTGACCCAGGGGGCGACCGGGTCGGACACTCGGTGAGCGGCCCGGTCCTGATTCTCATCGGTCCGCCGGGTTCTGGGAAGAGCACCGTGGGGCAGCTGGTGGCCAGCAAGCTGGGTGTCTCGTTTCGGGACTTCGATGATGACGTGGAGCATGAGTGCGGTCTGCCTGCCGGCGAGCTGGTCGTCAAGCTGGGTCGAGAGGCATTCAGCGACCTGGAGTGCCAGCTTATCGGTACTGTTCTCGCCGACCATACGGGAGTGCTCGCTCTTGGTGGCGGCACGCCGCTGAACCCCGTTATCCAAGAACAACTGAAACCTTTCCATAGTGTGTTTCTCGATGTGGAGCTCACTGAGTTGCTCCGCCGGGAGGGACTGGTCACCCTGCACCCGTGGCTGCTCCCTAACCCCCGGGCGCATCTTCGGCAGCTGCTCTCCGAGCGGCGTCCGATCTATGAAGCGGTGTCCAGCGCCGTGGTGTTGACGACTGGTCGTTCAGCTGAGGACGTGGCGGCAGAGGTGCTGCTGACCATGCGCCGGTGATCTCGCGGTGCGATGTCTGGTCCGTGGGATGCTGCCCTCGTGGACGCGAGAGGTAGTGACGTGAGCGAGACCGGCGAACCGGGCCAGGCCGGTGACACCGAGCCGACGAGGATCCGGGTGGCGACGGCGCGGCCCTACGACGTCATCGTCGGACGGTATCTGCGGGCTGAGCTGCTGGATGCGGTGGGCAGCGGCGCCGTGGCGATCGTGCACCAGCCGACCCTGGTCGAGCCCGCGGAGGCGCTGCGCACCGTGCTGGAGTACTTAGGTGCGCGGGCTTACCGCATCGAGGTGCCCGACGCCGAGGACGGCAAGACGCTGGCGGTGGCGGGGTTCTGCTGGGACGCGCTCGGGCAGATGGGCCTGGACCGCACCGGCACTGTGGTCGGCTTCGGCGGCGGGGCGGTGACCGATCTCGCCGGGTTCGTCGCCGCTACCTGGCTGCGCGGGGTCCGGCTGGTGCAGGTGCCCACCACGTTGCTGGCGATGGTGGATGCCGCGGTGGGCGGTAAGACCGGGATCAACACCGACGCGGGCAAGAATCTGGTCGGCGTATTCCATGAACCCGGCGCGGTGCTGGTGGACCTCGCGACGCTGCCGACGCTGCCGCGTGCCGAGCTCGTCGCCGGAATGGCCGAAGTGGTCAAGGCGGGGTTCATCGCCGATCCCGTGATCCTGGAGCGGATCGAGGCCGACCCGGCCGCCGCGCTGGATCCCTCCGGGCCGGTGCTGGAGGAGCTGATCAGCCGCGCGATCAGGGTCAAGGCCGACGTGGTGGCCGCTGACTTGCGGGAATCCCACCTACGGGAAGTGCTCAACTACGGGCACACCCTGGGCCACGCCCTGGAGCGTCGGGAGGGCTACCGGTGGCGGCACGGCGCCGCGGTGAGCGTCGGCATGGTCTTCGCTGCGGAGTTGGCCCGGCTCGCCGGGCGTCTGGACGACGCCACCGCGCAGCGCCACCGCGCGGTGCTCCGCTCGATCGGCTTGCCCACCGAATACGACGCCGATGCGCTACCCGAGCTGCTGGAGGGCATGCGCAACGACAAGAAGACCCGGTCGGGGGTGTTGCGCTTCGTGGTGCTCGACGGTCTGGCGAAGCCCGGCCGGCTGGAGGATCCGGACCTCGAACTGCTTGCCGGGGCCTACGCCGCGCTGAGCAGCGGGGTGGAAGACCCGGAATGAAGGTGTTGGTGCTCAACGGGCCGAACCTGGGCCGGCTCGGGACCCGTGAGCCCGATGTCTACGGTGCTGCCACTCACGGTGACCTGGTGGCGCTGTGCGAACGGGTGGGAGCCGAGCTGGGGCTGGAGGTGGACGTGCGCCAGACCGACCACGAGGGCGTCATGCTGAGCTGGCTGCACGAGGCCGCCGACACCGCGACCCCGGTGGTGCTCAACGCCGGGGCGTGGACGCATCACTCGATCGCGGTCCGGGACGCCGCCGCGCAGCTGTCGGCGCCGCTGGTGGAGGTGCACATCAGCAATGTGCACGCGCGCGAGCCGTTCCGGCACCACAGCTACCTCTCGGCCATCGCCTCCGGAGTCATCATCGGCCTGGGGATCGAGGGGTACCCCCTCGCGCTGCGCTGGATCGCCGGCCGCGCCGGTACCTGAGAGCATCGCCGGCACCAGAACACCGCCGGCGATGCTCTCAGGTACCAGAACACGGGGCGGACCCGCTACCGTCGGTCTATGTCCCACTCTGCGCGCCGCGAGGCGCTTCGCGAGCGGCTGCGCGCGCTGGAGCTCGACGCGTTGCTGGTCACCGATCTGTGCAACATCCGCTACCTCACCGGATTCACCGGCTCCAACGGTGTCCTGCTGGTGCACGCCGAGGGCGACGAGCGCAGCGTGTTCGCCACCGACGGCCGCTACCGGACGCAGTCGCAGCAGCAGGTGCCCGACCTGCGCCGGGTGATCGACAGGTCTACCCGCTCGCGGTTGGCCAAGGACGCCGCCGCCGACGGGGTCGGCCGGCTGGGTTTCGAGAGCCATGTGGTGACGGTCGACGGGCATGCCGCGCTGGCGAAGGTCACCGGCGCGGAGCTGCTGGTCGCCACCTCTCGACCGGTGGAGGCACTACGGCTGATCAAGGACGAGACCGAGGTCGCCGCGCTGCGCGCGGCGTGCGCGGCCGCCGACATCGCCCTGGCCGGGCTGCTCGCCGAGGGCGGGCTACGGCCAGGTCGCACGGAACGCGAGGTGGCCCGCGACCTGGAGGCCCGGATGGTGGCGGCGGGAGCAGCCGGCCCGTCGTTCGAGACCATCGTGGCGACCGGTGCGAACTCCGCGGTACCCCACCACCGCCCGACCGACGCGCCGCTGCGCCGTGGCGACTTGCTGAAGATGGACTTCGGTGCCCTGGTCGAGGGCTACCACTCCGACATGACCCGCACCGTGGTGCTCGGAGCGCTGGCCGAGTGGCAGCGGGAGCTCTACGACCTGGTCGCTGCGGCGCAGGCGGCGGGGCGGGTTGCGCTGCGGACCGGGGCCGATGTCCGCGCGGTGGATGCGGCCGCCCGGGACGTCATCACCCGCGCCGGGCATGGTGAGGACTTCGTGCACGGTCTCGGGCATGGCGTCGGTTTGCAGATCCACGAGGCTCCGGCGTTGTCGCAGTTCGGGGTCGGTACACTGGAGACCGGCATGGCGGTCACCGTCGAGCCGGGTGTCTACCTTGCCGGCCGGGGTGGGGTTCGCATCGAGGACACTCTCATCGTGTCCGACGGCGATCCGGAGCTCCTCACCCTGACCACGAAAGACCTCGTCGTCGTGCCCTGCTGACAGCAAACCGATACCCGAGAGTGAAGGGCTGACGTGGCCTCCACCAACGACCTGCAGAATGGGCTCGTGCTCAACCTCGACGGCCAGCTGTGGTCGGTCGTGAAGTTCCAGCACGTCAAACCGGGCAAGGGCGGTGCTTTCGTGCGGACCACCCTGAAGAACGTGCTGTCCGGCAAGGTCGTGGACAAGACGTTCAACGCGGGAACCAAGGTCGACACCGCCATCGTCGACCGGCGCGATATGACCTATCTGTACGCCGACGGCGCCGACTTCGTGTTCATGGACGGCGACACCTACGACCAGATCACCATTCCCGGTGGCGTCGTCGGAGATGCGGCGAAATACCTGCTGGACAACCAGACCGTGCTGGTCGCCGTCCATGAGGGCACCCCGCTCTACGTCGAGCTGCCGACCTCGGTGGAGCTGGTGATCTCGCACACCGACCCGGGCCTGCAGGGGGACCGGTCCACCGGTGGTACCAAGCCCGCCACGGTGGAGACCGGCGCCGAGATCCAGGTACCGCTGTTCGTCAGCACCGGCGAGAAGGTCAAGGTGGACACCCGGGACGGGCGTTACCTCGGCCGCGTCAGTAGCTGAGGTGGGCGCCCGGAGCAAGGCCCGCAAGCGCGCCGTCGACATCCTCTTCGAATCCGATCTGCGTGGGCTGGACCCGCTCGCGCTGCTCGCCGAGCGGGTCGGCGCCCCGGAACTGCCCCCGGTCAGCGACTACACGGTCTTGTTGGTGCACGGCGTGGCCGAGCACGCCGAGGACATCGACCGGTTGCTCGCCGACCAAGCCCATGGCTGGGCCCTGACGCGGATGCCCGCGGTCGACCGGGCGGTCCTCCGGCTTGGTGTGTTCGAACTGTTGTTCTCCGTTGAGGTGGACGATGCGGTAGCCATCGACGAGGCCATCGAACTTGCCAAGTTGCTGTCCACCGACGACTCGCCACGCTTCGTCAACGGTGTGCTCGGTGCGCTGGCCGCGCTGCCGCGCGGCTCATGAGCGGCGATCAGGCCTCTTCTTTGTCCTTCGCGGGGCGAGCCTCCGGGGGCAGCACACCCCAGCCGATGAGCTGCTCGGTGAGATCACCCGGCGACATGTCGTAGATGATCGCCAGTGAGCGCAGGTCCTCAGTGCGGATAGACAGTACCTTGCCGTTGTAGTCGCCGCGCTGGCTCTGGATCGTCGCGGCGTAGCGGGCCAGCGGGCCCACCTTGTCCACCGGCAGCTGCTGCAGGCGCTCCAGATTGATGACGATCTTGGTGGCCGGCTCGCTGCCGGAGGGTACCCGGCCTTCCGGCAGCAGTTCGGGTACGGGGACCCCGTAGAAGTCGGCAAGCTCGGCGAGTTTCTGCACCGTGACCGCCCGGTCACCGCGCTCGTAGGAGCCGACCACCACGGCTTTCCAGCGACCCGCCGACTTCTGCTCGACACCGTGCAGCGACAGACCCTGCTGTTGGCGGATGCCACGCAGTTTGGACCCTAGTGCCTTGGCATAGTCGCCCATCGTGCCCCTTCTCCTTCTTCAGACCCCGACCACTCAGCGCCGTGGGGCGCCACGCGAAAATCTCGATGATACGGAGAGTAATGCTGCGCTGAGTAACCCCCCAGGTCAAGCCATGGGGGGCTCAACACCGCGCAGAGTCACGTACATCACCCGGAAGGAGTAGTGAATGGACGTCAGCGACTCTCGTCCGACCTTCCTGGTAGCGTCCAGTACGGGTCCTGGCACCGGCTGGAGAACCTGACGTCCTTTAAGACCCGTCCGGTGAGGCGGGGAAGGAGGTCCGCCGTGGCGTCCCTCTCCGGGGCGGGCGCGGTGGGTGAGGCCGGGTCGCCGCAGCAGCGTGAGTTGCTCTCGGCGGCCGAGGTCGCGCGCATCGTCGCCCGGATGGCCCATCAGGTCATCGAGCGCACCGCCCCCGAGCCGGTGATGCTGGTGGGCATCCCCACCCGCGGCGTCCCGCTGGCGCACCGGCTGGCGGATCGGATCCGGGAGTTCGGTGGGGCTCGACCCGATGTGGGCATCCTCGACGTCACCCTCTACCGGGACGACCTGCGGACCCGGCCCACCCGCCCGTTGCGAGCCACTGAGCTGCCCGCCATCGGGCTGGACGACGCGCTCGTCGTGCTGGTCGACGACGTGCTGTACTCCGGACGCACCGTCGCGGCCGCGCTGGACGCGCTGCGGGAGTACGGCCGCCCCCGGGCGGTGCAGCTCGCCGTACTGGTCGACCGCGGTCACCGTGAACTGCCGATTCGGGCCGACTACGTGGGCAAGAACCTACCGACCTCACGGGATGAGACGGTCGGTGTGCTGCTGGTCGAGACGGACGGCACCGATGCCGTCGTGATCCGCCGGAGCCGGCGGTGAGACACCTGCTCACCACCACCGGTCTGCGGCGCGAGACCGTCACCGCGCTGCTGGACACCGCCCAGGCTCTCAAGCAGGCGCTGCTGGGTCGCCAGGTGCGCAAGCTACCCACGCTGCGCGGGCGCACCGTGGTCACCTTGTTCTATGAGAGTTCCACCCGCACCCGGGCGTCCTTCGAGATCGCGGGTAAGTGGATGAGCGCCGATGTGGTCAACCTCGCCGCCGGTGGCTCGTCGGTGGCCAAAGGGGAGTCGCTGCGCGACACCGCGCTCACCCTGGCCGCGATGGGCGTGGACTGCGTGGTGATCCGCCACCCCGCGTCGGGCGCGGCGCATCGCCTCGCCGACTGGGTACCCACGCACGTGGTCAACGCCGGCGACGGCACCCACCAGCACCCGACCCAAGCGCTGCTGGACGCGGCTACTCTTCGTGAGCGATTGGGCACCCTGAATGGGCGGACCGTCACCATCGTAGGCGATGTGCTGCACAGCAGGGTCGCCCGCTCGAACATCGAACTCTTGATCACGCTGGGTGCCCGGATTCACCTCGTCGCCCCGCCTACCCTGTTGCCCTGGGGTGTTGAGAACTGGGGTGTTGAGAACCGGGGTGTTGAGAACCGGGGCGTCACCGTCGGGCATGACCTCGATGCTGCGCTACCCGACACCGACGCGGTGATGGTGCTGCGGGTCCAGGCTGAGCGGATGCACGGCGGGTTCTTCCCCTCCGCCCGGGAGTACTCGATCAGTTACGGGCTCACCGAGGCGCGGCTGGGGTTGTTGCCGGAGCATGCTGTGGTGCTGCACCCGGGCCCGATGCTGCGCGGTATGGAGATAGCGCACTCGGTCGCCGACTCGCCTCGCGCCGCGATCACCGAACAGGTCCGCAACGGGGTGCACGTGCGGATGGCGGTGCTCTATCACCTGCTCGCCGCCCAAGAGGATCTGGCGTGAGCGAGCGTAGCGAGCGAACGATCCGGCCGATCGAGCGTAGCGAGCGAACCATCGGGCAGAGCAGCCGGCCGCTCCTGCTTCGTGGGATCCGGCCCTATGGCGTGGGAGATCCGGTGGATCTGCTGGTCCGCGACGGGGTGATCGCCGAGCTGGGCGCCGGTCTGGACGGCATCGGCGCCGAGGTGCTCGACGGCGGCGGGCTGGTCGCGCTGCCCGGCCTGGTCGACCTGCACGCGCACCTGCGCGAGCCGGGCCGAGAGGACGCCGAGACGATCGCCACCGGCTCGGCGGCCGCGGCGCTGGGTGGCTACACCGCCGTGTTCGCGATGGCCAACACCGACCCGGTGGCCGACACCGCGGTGGTCGTCGAGCACGTGTACCGGCGCGGTCGCGAGGTCGGGTTGGTCGACGTGCACCCGGTCGGCGCGGTCACCGCTGGGCTGCGCGGCGACCGGCTCGCCGCGCTGGGCGCTATGGCCTCCTGCGCCGCCGCGGTGCGGGTGTTCTCCGACGACGGGCTGTGCGTGCACGACCCGCTGCTGATGCGCCGCGCCCTGGAGTACACCCGAGGGCTGGGCGGTGTGATCGCTCAGCATGCCGAGGATCCCCGGCTCACCGCCGGAGCGCAGGCGCATGAGGGGGAGATCGCCGCTCGGCTGGGGCTGGCAGGCTGGCCCGCCGCTGCGGAGGAGTCGATCGTGGCCCGGGACTGTCTGCTCGCCCGGGACGCCGCGGCGGCACTGCACGTCTGCCATGTGTCCACCGCGGGCACGGTGGAGGTACTGCGGTGGGCCAAGGAGCGCGGGATCCGGGTATCCGCCGAGGTCACCCCGCACCACCTGCTGCTCACCGATGAGCGCCTGGCCGGATACGACCCGGTCAACAAGGTCAACCCGCCGCTGCGTACCGCCGCCGACACCCACGCGCTGCGCGCCGCGTTGGCGGCGGGGGTCGTGGACTGCGTGGCCACCGACCATGCCCCGCACGCCCCCCAGGACAAGGACTGTGAATGGTCCGCGGCCCGGCCCGGCATGCTGGGCCTGCAGACCGCGCTGTCCGTGGTGGTGGCCACGATGGTGCGTCCCGGTCTGCTGGACTGGCGGGGGGTGGCCCGGGTGATGAGTGAGCGCCCGGCCCGCATCGGTGGGGCGACCGAGCAGGGCCGGCCGATCGCGGTGGGGCAGCCGGCGACACTGGTCCTGGTGGACCCGGACGCCACCTGGACGGTGCGCGGGGCGCAGCTGGCCAGCCTGGCCGCCAACACCCCCTACGAGGCGATGGTGCTGCCCGGCCGGGTGGTGGCCACGCTGCTGCGCGGCGAGATCACCACCGAGGACGGGAAGGTGCAGCGTTGACCAAGAAAACGGCGTTGATGGCCGTCCTGATGCTGGAGGACGGCACCGTCATGCGCGGTGACCGCTACGGTGCGGTGGGCCAGGCGCTGGGCGAGGCGGTGTTCGCCACCGGTATGACCGGCTACCAGGAGACCCTCACCGACCCGTCCTACCATCGCCAGATCGTCGTGCAGACCGCGCCGCATATCGGCAATACCGGCTGGAACGACGAGGACGACGAGTCGCACCGGATCTGGGTCGCCGGCTACGTCGTGCGCGACCCGGCTCGGGTCCCGTCCAACTGGCGATCCGTCCGGTCCCTCGGTGAGGAGCTGTCCCGCCAGAATGTCGTGGGTATCTCCGGGCTGGACACCCGCGCGCTGACTCGCCGGCTTCGCGAGCACGGCTGCATGCGGGCCGGGATCTTCTCCGGTGACGCGCTGGCCGAACCGGCGCGACTGGTGGCGCGGGTGTTGGCCAGCCCCCCGATGGCCGGGGCGGACCTGGTCGGCGAGGTCACCGTCACCGAGCCCTGCATCGTGGCCGCCACCGCGCAGCGCCGGTTCCGCGTGGTGGCGCTGGACCTGGGGATCAAGTACAACACCCCGAGGATGCTGGCCGCTCGGGGCATCGAGACGCACGTCCTGCCGGCCACGGCCACCCTGGAGCAGCTGCTGGAACGGGAACCCGATGGGGTGTTCCTGTCCAATGGGCCGGGCGATCCGGCCACCGCGGACCACGCGGTCTCGCTGACCCGCGCGGTGCTGGCGGCCCGGGTGCCGCTGTTCGGGATCTGCTTCGGCAACCAGATCCTCGGCCGGGCTCTGGGGCGGGGCACCTACAAGATGCGCTACGGGCACCGGGGGCTCAACGTCCCGGTCGTCGAGCACGCCACCGGGCGGGTGGCGATCACCTCGCAGAACCACGGTTTCGCCGTCGAGGGCGAGCCCGGAGAGCGCTTCGACTCCGACTTCGGCCCCGCCGTCGTCACCCACTCCTGCCCCAACGACAACACCGTCGAGGGCCTCACCTGCCGAGACACCCCCGCGTTCAGCGTCCAATACCATCCGGAAGCAGCCGCAGGCCCCCACGACGCCGCCGAGCTGTTCGACCGATTCTGCACGTTGATGGAGAGGCAGCGATGACCACGCCGATCACCAGGCAGGCCACGATCCAGCGTCTCCGCATCCAGAACTATCGTGTGTTGCGCGATGTGGAGTTCCGCGACCTCACACCACTAACTGTCCTTCTCGGCCCGAACGGCAGTGGCAAATCTACAGTATTTGACGAGGAGAACGGCTCGCCCGTGGTCGTGGGGGAGTCGCTGCACTGGAGCATTTCGCCGGGCTCGGGGGCCCCGACAGACATCCTCAGCTTCCCACGCGGTGCGGGCCGGTTGTACGACGAAACCAGAAAAATTTTCATCGACGAGAAACTCGACAGCCCAGATCTGTTGGCGGTGAGCACACTCGGCGGGCCGGCCCGCCACCTGAGGGTGGCCCACCTGCGCCGGTTCATCTCCCTGAGGTTCAAGGACGCGCCGTTCGATGAGCCTGTTCTGGCGAAATACGCCTCCGATGGAACGCTCAAGCTGCTGGCCTACCTCACAGTGCTGTATGATCCCGCGCCGCCCCCGATCGTGGCCATTGAGGAGCCGGAGAACTTCCTGCACCCGAGATTGCTCAATGTTCTGGCCGAAGAGGCGCGGCTGGCGGCAGGCCGCAGTCAGCTTCTCGGGAATCTGTGCATGGAGGGCTATTTCGAAGCCGGTGGTGGTCTCGCCGAGGTAGCGGCAGCTGCTGAGATCGCGCAGTACATGAATGTGGAGGTCAACCGTTCCCGAAGTCTCCTGGTGTTCCGGGACGGCGTACGACGACTCGTTGCTGGAGGCCGCGATGCCGAGGAGAGCTGATATTCGGCATGTTCTGGTGATCGGGTCTGGGCCTATTGTTATCGGGCAGGGGTGTGAGTTCGATTATTCTGGGACGCAGGCTTGTCGGGTGTTGCGGGAGGAGGGGTTGCGGGTCAGCCTGGTGAACTCCAACCCGGCGACGATCATGACTGATCCGGAGTTCGCCGATGCCACTTACATCGAGCCGATCACCCCGGAGTTCGTCGAGAAGGTGATCGCCGCCGAGCGGGATGCCGGGTTTCCGGTCACAGCCGTGCTGGCCACCCTGGGCGGCCAGACCGCGCTGAACGTCGCCGTCGCCCTGCACGAGCGCGGGGTGCTGCAGCGATACGGCGTCGAGTTGATCGGCGCCGACGTCGAGGCCATCCAGCGCGGCGAGGACCGGCTGAAGTTCAAGGACGTAGTGCGCGCGGTGGGGGCCGAAGTGCCGCGCAGCGCCGTGTGTGGGTCGTGGGAGCGGGTCCGCGAGGCCGTCGGCGAGCTCGGCCTGCCGGTGGTGATCCGGCCTTCGTACACCATGGGCGGGCTCGGCTCCGGCCTGGCGCACACCCAAGAAGAGCTCGCCCGGCTCGCCTCGGCCGGGTTGGCCGCGAGCCCGGTGCACCAGGTGCTCATCGAGGAGAGCGTGCTGGGTTGGAAGGAGTACGAGCTCGAGCTGATGCGTGACCACCGGGACAACGTGGTGGTGGTGTGCTCGATCGAGAACATCGACCCGATGGGCGTGCACACCGGGGACTCGGTGACCGTCGCCCCGGCGATGACCCTCACCGACCGCGAGTACCAGCACATGCGCGACGTCGCCATCGCCGTGTTGCGCGAAGTCGGGGTGGACACCGGCGGTTGCAACATCCAGTTCGCGGTGCATCCCGCCGACGGCCGGTTGGTTGTGATCGAGATGAACCCTCGGGTGTCCCGGTCGAGCGCGCTGGCGTCCAAGGCCACCGGGTTCCCCATCGCCAAGATCGCCGCGAAGCTGGCGATCGGCTACACCCTTGACGAGATCACCAACGACATCACCGGCGAGACTCCGGCCAGCTTCGAGCCCACCCTGGACTACGTGGTGGTCAAGGTGCCCCGGTTCGCCTTCGAGAAGTTCCCCGGCGCGGATCCCACGCTCACCACCACGATGAAGTCGGTCGGCGAGGCGATGGCGCTGGGCCGCTCGTTCCCCGAGGCGCTGGGCAAGGCGCTGCGCTCGATGGAGACTCCCGACGCCGGGTTCTGGACCAGGCCCGATCCGCCGGGGACCACCGTGGCCTCGGCGCTGGCAGCGCTGGCGGTTCCCCATGACGGCCGGCTCTACGCCGCCGAACGGGCGCTGCGCCTGGGTGCGACGGTCGCGCAGGTCGCGCAGGTGTCGGGGATCGACCCGTGGTTCATCGACCAGATCGCCGGCCTGGTCGAGCTGTACCGCGAGCTGCTCGCCGCGCCGGAACTGGACGAGCCGCTGCTGCGCCGCGCCAAGCGTACCGGCGTCTCCGACCGGCAGCTCGCGGCCGTGCGCGGGCTCACCGAGCCCGAGGTCGCCGCGCTGCGGCACCGGTTGGGCGTGCGGCCGGTCTACAAGACCGTGGACACCTGCGCCGCCGAGTTCGCCGCCCGCACCCCCTACCACTACTCCGCCCACGAGAGCGGCCCCGAGGCCGAGACCGAGGTCAGCGCCCAGCGGGAACGACCCAAGGTGATCATTCTGGGTTCTGGGCCGAACCGGATCGGCCAGGGCATCGAGTTCGACTACTCGTGTGTGCACGCCGCGATGGCGCTGCGCGACGTCGGTTACGAGACCGTGATGATCAACTGTAATCCGGAGACGGTGTCCACTGACTACGACACCGCCGACCGGCTCTACTTCGAGCCGCTGACCTTCGAAGACGTCATGGAGGTGGTGCACGCCGAACGGGGCTCGGGCACTGTGGCGGGTGTGATCGTGCAGCTGGGCGGGCAGACCCCGCTGGGGCTGGCGCAGCGGCTCGCCGACGCGGGCGTCCCGGTGGTCGGCACGTCTCCAGCTGCTATTCATCTCGCCGAGGATCGCGGTTGCTTCGGGGCGGTGCTGAAGCGCGCCGGGTTGCCCGCCCCGGCCTATGGCACCGCCACCTCGTTCGCGGAGGCCCGCAAGATCGCCGACGAGATCGGCTACCCGGTGCTGGTCCGTCCCTCCTACGTGCTCGGCGGGCGTGGCATGGAGATCGTCTACGACGAGCGGACCCTGGCCGGCTACATCGAGCGGGCCACCGAGGTCACTCCCGACCACCCGGTACTGGTGGACCGGTTCCTCGACGACGCCATCGAGATCGACGTCGACGCGCTGTGCGACGGCAGCGAGGTCTACCTCGGCGGGATCATGGAGCACATCGAGGAGGCCGGGGTGCATTCCGGGGACTCCGCCTGCGTGCTACCGCCGATTACGCTGGGGGAGTCCGACCTGGCCGCGGTGCGCGCCTCGACCGAGGCGATCGCCCGCGAGATCGGCGTGTGTGGCCTGCTCAACGTGCAGTACGCGCTCAAGGACGACGTACTCTACGTGCTGGAGGCCAACCCGAGGGCCAGTCGCACGGTGCCGTTCGTCTCCAAGGCCACCGCGGTGCCACTGGCCAAAGCCGCCGCACGGATCATGCTCGGCGCCGGTATCGCGCAACTGCGGGCGGAGGGCCTGTTACTCCCGCACGGCGACGGTGGTGATCCGCCGGCCGACGCGCCGGTGGCCGTCAAGGAGGCCGTGCTGCCCTTCCACCGGTTTCGCACCCCGGAGGGTCGGGGGGTGGACTCGCTGCTGGGGCCGGAGATGAAGTCCACCGGCGAGGTGATGGGCATCGACGCCGCGTTCGGCCGGGCCTTCGCCAAGTCCCAGGCCGCAGCGTACGGATCGCTGCCGACGTCGGGACGGGTGTTCGTGTCGGTGGCCAACCGGGACAAGCGGGCCATGGTGTTCCCGGCCAAACGGCTGGCCGATCTCGGCTTCGAGGTGCTCGCCACCCGGGGAACCGCCAACACGCTGCGCCGCAACGGCATTGCCTGCACCGTGGTGCGCAAGCATTTCGAAGGCCCGGACAACATCGTCGACCTGATCAACTCGGGGGGAGTCGATATGATCATCAACACCCCCCACGGCAATCCGGGCCCCCGGGTGGACGGCTACGAGATCCGCACCGCCGCCGTGTCCCGCTCCATCCCCTGCATCACCACCATCCAAGGCGCCGCCGCCGCAGTCCAAGGAATCGAAGCCCAAATCCGCAACGACATCACCGTCCGCTCCCTCCAGTCCCTCCACACCCCCACCCCCCGCATTCAGCGGGCTGAGCGGGGTTATCCCGTGCCCGATAACCCCGCTCAGCCCGCTGAATGCGGGGGGTTCGGGGTGAGGTTGCGGGCGGCCGTGGAGAAGCGGGGGGTGTTGTGTGTGGGGATTGATGCGCATCCTTCGGTGTTGCGGGAGTGGGGAGTCACCGATGACGTGAGTGGGCTTGAGCGGTTTGCTTTGGGGGTTCTGGAGGCGTTGGCGGGGGAGGTGGCGCTGGTCAAGCCGCAGTCGGCGTTCTTCGAGCGGTTCGGGTCGCGGGGGGTCGCGGTGCTGGAGCGGGTGGTGGTGGCGGCCCGGGATGCCGGTGCACTGGTGGTGCTCGACGTCAAGCGGGGGGACATCGGCTCCACCATGGCCGGGTACGCCGCGGCCTATCTGAGCGACGGGGCGCCGCTGGCCGCCGACGCGATCACCGTGTCGCCCTATCTCGGGGTCGGCGCGCTGGATCCGGCGTTCGAGCTGGCCGGCCGGACCGGGCGGGGGGTGTTCGTGGTGGCGCGCAGCTCCAACCCCGAGGGCGTCGAGGTGCAGGCCGCGCTGACCGGTACCGGGAGCACGGTCGCGCAGTCCGTGGTCGACGCCGTCGCCGCCCGCAACGCCGGCCGCCGTCCCGTCGGTGACCTCGGCGTGGTGGTGGGGGCCACCACACCGGCGGGTGCGCTGCGGTTGGAGGCCCTCAACGGCCCGATCCTGGTCCCCGGGATAGGGGCGCAAGGCGCTCGCCTAGCCGAGTTGCCCCAGGTCTTCGGCGCGGCGGCCCGTGACGTCGTGGTGACCACCTCACGGGACCTGTTGCGGCACGGGCCGCACCCAGCGGCGCTGCGACATGCCGCCCGGCGAACCGCCGACGAGGCAGCGGCGCTGTTTCTTTCTCTGTCCAGGCAGGTTCATCCCCTGTCGGGGCAGGTCGAAGGGGGCACCCCGGGTTGAGCGGTGGGCCGCCCGGGGGATACGGTCGCCGCACAATCATGAACATCCCTCAGCACTAGCAATCGACGGAGGAGACCGTGGCCCTTCCCGAGCTGACCGAGGAGCAGCGGGCCGCTGCATTGGAGAAGGCGGCCGCCGCCCGACGTGCCAGGGCCGAGCTCAAGGAGCGCCTCAAGCGCGGTGGGACCAACCTCAAGGAGGTCCTGGCCAAGTCCGACAATGATGACATCCTGGGCAAGATGAAGGTCTCGGCTTTGCTCGAGGCTTTGCCCGGTGTGGGCAAGGTTCGCGCCCAGCAGATCATGGAGCGGCTGGAGATCGCTACGAGCCGGCGCTTGCGCGGGCTCGGCGAGCGCCAGCGCAAAGCGTTGCTCAGCGAGTTCGGCCCAGAGTGACCATTGTGCAGTGATCATCCCAAAGTAATCGTTTTCGCCAGGGGGATCAGCTCAGAGTGACGATGTGTGAGCCGGGGTCGAGCGGGTCCTTCGGGCCCCGGCTCACCGTCGTCTCCGGGCCCTCCGGGGTCGGTAAATCCAGCGTGGTGGCCGAGGTGCTGCGGCGATGTTCGCGGTTGTTTCTCAGTGTCTCGGTGACCACGCGATCGCCTCGTGGCGGGGAACGGCCCGACGAGCATTACCACCACGTGGATCGCGCCACCTTCGCACGCATGATCGAGCGCGGTGAGTTTCTCGAGTACGCCGAGTACGCCGGCAACTTCTACGGCACTCCCGCCGCGCCGGTACGCCAGGCGCTGGCCGCCGGCCGGTCCACACTGCTGGAGATCGAGGTGCACGGCGCCCGGCAGGTCCGGGCCGCGATGCCCGACGCTCTGCTGGTGATGCTGGTCCCGCCCTCCTGGGAGGTTCTGCACCGGCGGCTGTCCCACCGCGGCACGGAGGATCCCGAGGCGCGAGAGCGCCGGTTGCAGGTGGCGAAAGACGAGCTGGACGCCGTCGGGGAATTCGACGCGACAGTCGTCAACGATGACGTGCAACGGGCCGCGCAGGAGTTGATATCGTTGATGGTCGGCATGGGTCGGCGGGCATCGCCGCCCCGACTCTCGTGATGTATGACGCATCTGGAGACAGTTGAGTGAGTATCCCCACCGAACTGAGCACGCTGAGCACGTCCTCGGTTGCCACTGCCCCTGAGGGCATCACCAACCCACCGATCGACGACCTGCTGAGCAAGGTCAGCTCGAAGTACGCCCTGGTCATCTTCGGGGCCAAGCGGGCGCGTCAGATCAACGACTACTACGCGCAGCTCGGTGAGGGCCTGCTGGAGTACGTCGGGCCGCTGGTCGAGCCCGGGCCGAGAGAGAAGCCGCTGTCGATCGCGTTGCGCGAGATCCACGCCGGACTACTCGAGCACACCGAGGGCCAGTGACCCGAGCCGGGCCCGTCCGGCAGGACCCACCCCGGCGGATCGTGCTCGGCATCGGGGGCGGCATCGCCGCCTACAAGGTCTGCGAAGTGCTGCGCCGCCTCGTCGAGGCTGGCCATCAGGTCCGAGTCGTCCCCACCGAGGCCGCCCTGCGGTTCGTCGGCGCCCCGACGTGGGAGGCGTTGTCCGGGCTGCCCGTGCACCATGACCTGTTCGTCGACGTCCCCGAGGTGCCGCACGTGCGGCTGGGGCAGACCGCGGACCTGGTCCTGGTCGCCCCGGCCACCGCGGACCTGCTGGCGCGCGCCGCCCACGGCCGGGCTGACGATCTGCTCTGCGCCACCCTGCTCACCGCCCGGTGCCCGGTTCTGTTGGTCCCCGCGATGCATACCGAGATGTGGGAGCACCCCGCCACGGTGCACAACGTCGCCGTGCTGCGCGGCCGGGGAACCCTCGTGGCCCGGCCCGCGTCCGGGCGGCTGACCGGTGCCGACTCCGGCGCCGGCCGGCTGCCGGAGCCCGCCGAGATCGTCGAGCTGGCCACGCTGCTGTTGCGCCGCGCCGATGCCCTGCCGCCCGACCTCACCGACCGACACGTGGTGATCTCCGCGGGTGGCACGCGCGAGCCGCTGGACCCGGTGCGTTATCTGGGCAACCGGTCCTCCGGCCGGCAGGGCTACGCGCTGGCCCGGGTGGCCGCACAGCGCGGTGCCCGGGTGACGCTGGTGGCGGCGCACACCCCTGGCCTGACCGATCCGGCCGGAGTCGAGGTGGTCCGGGTGGGCACCGCGGGTCAGCTCCAGGAGGCGGTGCTCACGGCGGCGCCGCGGGCCGACGTGGTGGTGATGGCCGCCGCGGTGGCCGACTTCCGGCCGGCCGACCCGCAACCCATCAAGATCAAAAAAGTCGGGTCGGACCCGGATCCGGTGTCGCTGGTGCTCAACCCGGATATCCTGGCCGAGCTGGTCCGGCGCCGCCCGCAGGGGCAGGTGGTGGTCGGCTTCGCGGCCGAGACCGGTGACGCCACGGGCGACGTGCTCACCCACGGCCGGGCCAAGCTCGCCCGCAAGGGCGCTGACCTGCTGGTGGTCAACGCTGTGGGGGAGGGCGGCGCGTTCGAGGTGGAGCACAACACCGGCTGGCTGCTCGGCGACGACGGCGTGGAGACCGAACTGCCCGAGGGCCCCAAAAGCCTGCTCGCCTCCTACGTCTGGGACGCCGTCACCGCCCGACTCACCCGGTGAGGTGGGCGGCGGCCTGCACGGTGTGCGCCAGCAGCAGGGCGGTGGTCACCGGGCCGACCCCACCGGGCACCGGAGTCAGCGCCCCGGCACGGGTGGCGACCGCTGCGGCGTCGATGTCGCCGACCAGGCCGCCGTCCGCGGTGGGGTTGGTGCCGACGTCGATCGCGATCGCGCCGGGCAGCAGGTACTCGCCCGTGATCATTTTCGGTTTGCCGACGGCGGCGACCAGCACGTCGGCCCGGCTGGTGACCGCCGCGAGGTGACGGGTGCGGGAGTGACAGATCGTCACCGTGGCGTTGCGGCCCAGCAGCAGGTGCGTGGTCGGCTTGCCGACCACGTTCGACCGGCCCACCACGGCGACATGCCGGCCCTCCAGGCCGATGTCGTGGTGATCGAGGATGGCCACCACGGCCTCGGCGGTGGCCGGAGCGTACCCCGGCAGCCCGCAGACCAGGCGTCCGAGACTCAGGGGGTTGGCGCCGTCGACGTCCTTGGCGGGGTCGATCTCGCTCGCGAGGTCCTCGAGTGCGGTGCCTGGCGGGAGCGGGGTCTGCAGGATGATGCCGTGCACTGTCTCCTGGTCGCTGAGCTTGCCCAGCGCCGTGCGGATGGTCTCGGCGTCGGCATCGGCGCCGAGGTCGATCACCTCGCAGGTGATGCCGACCTTGTCGGCCGCTCGGGACAGGGAGCTGACGTACCAGGCGCTGGAGGGGTCGTCGGTGGCGGTCACGACCGCCAACCGGGGCGTGGTACCCGCGGCCCGCAGCGCTGCGGCCTGCTCGCTCACCTGGCCGCGGATCGTGGCGCTGAGTTCCTTGCCGGACAGCACCCGGGTGCTCATCGGCTGATCGCCTCCCGCACGGCTGCGGTGACTTTCGCCGCTCGCGTCACCAGCTCGTCCACCCCGGTCAGCACATCAAGGAACTCCACGCGGGTACCCTCCTCGGTGAGGCCGGCCAGGTTGATCTCCACGTTCAGCCGGGCGCAGGTGGCCGCCGCGCCGGCCAGCTCAGCGGCTACCGCCACATCGGTGATGACGTTCCTGTTGCCGACCGGCAACAAGGTCTCGGCGAGCTCGACCAGGCGGGCCGCCGTCGTGATGGTCGCCGTCGGCGGTTGCGCCGCTCCGTGCAGCGCCCGCTGGATCGCCGCCGTCCGTACTGCCTTCTCCTCCGGGGTGGCCTTCGGCAGCTGGTAGGCCGCCGAGACGACCGCGAACGCGGCGGCGTCGTCGCGCGCCAGCTGTAGTGCGTGATCCCGCGCCGCCTCGGACTCGGCCAGCACGGCGCGGACTGTCTCGGCGTGCTCGGCGTATTTCTCCCCGGTGCTGTAGCGCGCCACCATCGACAGCAGCGCCGCCGCCTGCGCGGCGGACAACGCCGCCGCCGCCCCGCCGCCCGGAGCCGGCACCCGTGCGGCCAGCTGATCCAGAAAATCGCCGATCGTGTCATCTCTCATGCAGCGCTCGTCCCCATCTTTCGTGTCCGGTCCCTCAACGGTCGCTCGGCTACCGCATTTTGCGCAGGCTCAGGATGAGGAAGCCTGGCTCACGGTCGAGAGTGTCGTAGTCCTTCGGGAAGAGTTCGCGCATGCTCTCCGCTGGGCGGGGCTCGATCAGTTGGTCGATGAGGAAGCCGGCGCTCGTCGCCGCCGCGCAGAGTCGCGAGAGCGGCTCCCGCCAGAAGCGGACCTCCTGGTCGCCGGTCGAGAGGCGCCACGTGTCGGTCTCGAGCACCGTGTCGAAGTAGGAGCCGCCCTTGCGGAGCCAGTCGACCGTGGGGTGCTGAGTCGACACCACGAGTGCTCCCCCGGCTCGCAGTACGCGGTGGAGCTCCGCGAAGGCCGCCGGTTGGTCGGCGACATAGTGGATGGCCAGTGCGCAGATGCTCGAATCGAACGCCTCCGCCGGGTAGGGCAATGCCTCGCCGAGCCGGGCCAGGTCGATCTGTGCCCGCTGTCCCAGCCGCTGCCTCGCCAGGTCGACCATCGCCTGGCTGGCGTCGAAGCCCACGACTTCGGCCCCAGCGGCCAGCAACGACTCGGCGTACCAGCCGGGGCCACACGCGGCGTCCAACACGCGCCGGCCGGTGACCGGACCCAGGGCCGCCAAGACGGCCGGCCGGTCGTAGTGGGCGTTGTAGGCGCTGTCCGCGGCGTGCCGCTCGTAGCCGGAACCCATCTCGTCGTACGCCGCCCACAGATCCACACCGCCCAGCCTAAGCGCTCAGCACCGCAAGTCCGCCGCGGGTTGAGGCCGGATCATTGCTCCCCCGCGCTGCTCACCGCTGCTGCAGCCATCGCTGTCCGAGCAGCCGGATTTCAGCGAGATCAGTCCAGCCCGTCGGCGCCACTGGGATGGTGCTCAGGACGCCTGCCACGGTGGAGTGGTCGCCGATCCGCTGGCCGTCCAGCACGTAGGCCACCGCCTCACCGCGCCGCCATCGGATCGTGAGTCCGCCTTGACGGTGGCGATCAAGGAACACCCACCCGACCGGCGCTGTCGTCGGGGTAACCCCGCCTCGACGACGGGGTGGTGGTTTCGCCTCACGTTTCACGGCTGGTTCCTCCGTACCGCTGACTCGTCAGCCCGGTCCTGGGGTTTTGATCACAACCGTGCCCGTGCCACCGGTGATGACCTACCCTGGGCAGTTGCGATCTGCGGGAGCGGTATCCGAAGGGCGTAGGGAACTTCCGCGCTGGGTTGGTCGGATTGTCGTGAGCCGGTAACGTCCTTCTGTCACGTCCGGAAGCCGCCTATCGAGTGAGGCGCCACGATGTCGAGGAAGTGCTATGGGGGAGCTACGCACTCAGAAGCAGCAGCGTGAGCAGCTGGTGCGTTCACTGCGGGCCGCGGGCAAGTCGCGGGTGGACGTCGCTGAGGCTCTCCGGCAGCGCTACCGCGTCAATGCCCGGATAGCCTTCCGCTACGCCCATTGCTGGAGCCAGCGCCAGGCCGCCGATGAGTGGAACCAACGCTGGCCCGATGAGCTGAAGACATTCAAAAGTTTTTCATACTGGGAGCAGTGGCCAAGTAGTACCGGACACGCCCCGAATTTCGACAATCTCGGCAAGTTGGCGGAGCTGTACGAGTGCGCGGTCAGTGACTTGCTTGTTGATCTGCCGGATTTCCGGCATCGTGATACGACGGGCAGCGCGCAGAAAACAGTACTGGCGATGTCTAAACCTGATACCGAACTTGCTTTGCCAAGCGATTTCACGGTGTGGGCGACGGCAACCGGCCTTGCGCTGCCGGACACGTTTGTCGCAATGCTCATGCACTACCTCGGATCACTGGCACCGTCTGAGCGTGATGTGCGCACCACACCCCGTGACCGCGACCAGGCGTACCATCAACTTGTCCAGTTCCTCCGCAGTTGGGCGCACACCATGGACCGTCGCGACGTGCTGGGTGTCCTGGCCTGGGCAGCGAGCGTGGCGTCGGTGTTGCCGAGCGCCGCTGGTGACGAGCACCAGCGGGTGGCGTCGGTGCTCAGCTCGTGGAGCCGGGTCGATGCGCACACCATCGAGCACATTGAGGCGGTGTTGTGGCACTGCCAGCAGCAGGATTACGCGCTGGGTCCGCAGGCCGTCCTGATCACCGTCCTGGCCCAGCGTGACCTGACTCGTGCGCTGCTGCCCGATTGCCCAGCCGACCTGCGGCCTCGGATGCTCTCGGCACTGAGCGAGGGTTCGCGTCTGGCTGGGTGGCTGTCATTCGATCTGGAGCAGTTCGACCACGCTGGGTATTACTACGAGGATGCCCGCGCGCTGGCGCACGAGGCGGAGAACGCCGGGCAGGGTGGGCTCGTGCTGTGCGAGATGAGTCACCTGGCGACGTGGCGGGGCACGCCGCGGATCGGCATTGACCACGCCGTCGCTGCTGGGCAGTGGGCCGGTCGCACCGGTGACCTGCGATTGCGCGCCTACACCTCCGATGTGGCCGCGCGGGCCTACGCCGCCGACGGGCAGCACGACGCCTGCTTCGCTGCCCTCGACACGGCCCACACCGTACTGATGAAAGCAGATGACCAAGCCCCGAGCTGTATCCCGTATGGCGAAGGGGGATACATGTCGGTTCGCGGTGGGTGTCACCTCACGCTACGCGAAACTGACCAGGCAATTTCCTATGCCCAGCAGTCCCTCCGGGTCCTGGACCCGTTATCCACCCGGAACGTGGCTATGACTCTTGTCGACCTCGGCGAGGCGTATGTGCAGTGCGCTGAGATCGACGAAGCGGCGCGCCTGCTCGGTGATGCCGGAGAGATTGCGGCAGGTAATAGCTCCGTTCGGCTGGCCAGGCGGTTGGTACAGGCCCGCGCTGGCATGCAGCCCTGGCAAGACACTGCCGCCATCCGCACCCTCGACGAGCGTTTAGTGGCTTATGGCTTGGTGTGAAGGCGGAGCGGGGCTAGTGGTCGGGGTGCGGGTGAGTGGTTGTCGGCCGTGGAGCCAGGATCCGGCGCCGCTGCCTCACGTCCCGGTGGACTGGCCATCGTTGGCGCTGAAGGTATGCAACTCGTGTCCGGAGTCACCGATTTCGACGGACTGCTCCGGATTTCGGTTCGCGCCATAACCCGGCGGCTGACGCTCAGTTCTGATACCGCGTAGCCTGGCGAGGAAGCCGTCGATCTCTGTCAGTTCGGGTGCATGATCACCAAGTAGTCTCCTCGTAGCCTCTCGTAGTTCCTTTGCAGTGGCTACGGTCTCGGTGAAGCGGTTGGCCATGGAGTGAAGGCGCATCACACGGGTCAGTGCGTCGAGGTAGCGGGCGACCGCCTCCCGATCATTGAGGTTCGGCTCCTGGGCTAGGTAGGAGCCGAAGGCGCTGATCGCGGCGGTGACTTCGCCAAGCTCCATCCGGCACTGCGCCACGTAATAGAGGCAGAGCAAAGTGTGGTCGTCGGCTGGGCCATAGCGCCGCGCGGAGGCAAGCCTGACTTCCTCGAACAGACCGACGGCCTCATGGTGGCTGCCGCCGAGAAACTTCACCTGCGCAAGTCGGAAGAGCAAGTCTTCGCGCAGCGATGGATTGTCAGCTCTAGCGATCGCCTCAGCGAGCAGATCGGCGGCCTGGGCGAACTGGCCTTCTTTTGCCAGCCGCTGAGCACTGTCAGATGTCGCGTCCGCCTCCTGGCCGGTGAGTGGGCTCTGTACCGGCGCGGTGACTGTGGGATGTTCGGCCTGGATCGGGAGTGTGGGCGGGTACGTCGCTCGTGTCGTTCGCCGCGTCGCGCCGCCGAAGGGCCTGATGAACGGTAGCTGCGGATCCAGGTCCGCACCCTCCGCCGCACCAGGTTGCCCAGCAGCACCGGCCTCGGGCTGCTGTGTCCAGGGAAGAAGCGCTTCGTACACCTCTGAGGCCGCCAGCCGTTGCTCGGACTCCTTCGACAGCATCGTCAGCAGCAGGTTCTCCAGCGCCTTCGGGACGTCAGGTCTTAGTGTGCGGATCGGCGGCGGTGGGGTGTGCACGTGGTGCCAGGCGTACGACCGGCTGTCATCGGTAGGGAACGGCAACTCGCCGGTGAGAACCTCATAGAGCACGCAGGCCAGGGCGTAGATATCGGCAGCCGGCCCGACAGCGTTGGCGAGACTTTGCTCCGGAGACATGTACGGCGGTGTGCCCACCGTCATCCCGACCTGGGTGAGTCGGGGATTGGTCCCGGCGCCGAGCAACGCCGCGACCCCGAAATCCAACACCTTGACCACACCACCGGGCGTGAGCATCAGGTTGGACGGCTTGATGTCGCGGTGGACCACGTCGTGCCGGTGCACCACGTCCAGCACGGAGGCGATCTGCGCCCCCGCTGCGGCTGCCCAGGACACCGGCACTGGCGCGTCCGCGTAGTCCGTCTCGTTGATGACGGTCTGCAGCTCACGTCCCTGAAGCAGCTGCATCACCACGAACAGCCGCCCGGTGGCGTCGTCCACGCCGGTGTCGTAGACCGCCGGAATGCCCAAGTGCTCCAGGCTCGCCGTGGTACGTACCTCCCGGAGAAACCGGGCCTGACGGGTTCGCAGGCTCTCCTGGAAATCGTCGTCTTGAAGCCCGGCCGCTACTGGGTTCTCGGCGAGCATCATCTTCACCGCCACCCGTCGGTCCAGCCGCTCGTCGTACGCGCGCCACACCTCGCCCATGCCACCGGCCCCGATGGGAGCGTGCAACCGGTACCGACCCGCGATAACGCGAGCCGCTCCCTCAGCGTCCTCGGAGGGCGCAGCGTGGACCATGCGAGCGATATTAATGATCGTCAGATGCGGGCTATGAGGCTGGGGGCTCCGCTCGCCGTGTTCGGCTTAATTTGATCTCCGCAGCGCGGGCCGCGGTGGCGCGGCGCTCTGCCTCCTGACGTGCGGGGCGACGGATCAAGTTGTATGCCTGCTCGGTTGCCACCTGCTTGAAGAGCCGGTTGACGTTGGCGTCATCGAAGTAGCGCACCAGCAGGGCATCATTAGACGTGGCCTGATCGATGACGATCCGGTCCATGTCCTTCTCCAGCTCGCCCCGGAAGGTCTCCTCGTCGTTGACCAGGGCGATTTCTCGCAGTTCCGGATCCTCGGCGACCGCGACGATCAGCTGCCCGAGCAGGATCTGGTCCGTGGTCGACAGACCGGCGCCATACTCCTCGTTGACCGACCGAATCACCTCGGCGAGCGACATTTCCTCGATCTCCGCAGCGGCTGCCGCAGCCTCGGGTGCCAGACCAGGCAGTAGCTGCGCGCCGGCCGCCTCCAGTTTCAGCTCGGGTGAACCGGTCTGCTGGATGCGCAGGTGGCTCGGCGTGACCTCGCCGATGTCGGCGTTCGCGCTGCCGACCGGGCGGGGCAACCGCCTGAGGAGGAAGCGGCCGTACTGGTAGAGCCGCTCGAGCTCCGGGTTCTCGAAGCCGATGACGTGGGAGAGCCAGCCGTACGCCGTGACGTAGGATTCCAGCGCCCGGCGAAAGTCGGCTGCGGTGGCCGGCTCCCGGGTGGCCAGTCCGGTGAAGCGATCCACGGCCGGCGCGGTGTATTGGTACAGCCGGGCGTGGGCTTTCTCGACGGCCGCTTCGGTGGCCGCACCGCCCTCGAACGCCGCGAAGTACGCCTTCACGAACGTGTCCATCTCGGCCTCGACGAGCAGTTGGTAGGCCATGACCTCGTTCTGCCGGTCGAAGAGCAGATTGGGATCTGTCGGCTCGGTGATCGATGCCTCGTAGTACTTCTGGAAGGCTTCCTCGATAACCTCCGGTTTGTTCGCGAAGTCGAGGATGAACAGGTCTTCCTGGGACTTGAGCCGGTGGGTGCGATTCAGCCTGGAGAGCGTCTGCACCGCCGCGAGTCCCGCCAGCGGCTTGTCCACGTACATGGTGGTGAGCAGCGGCTGGTCGAAACCAGTCTGGTACTTATCGGCCACGACGAGAATGCGGTACTCAGGCTTGGGAACGGACGGCGGGCTGGGATCGTCGAGGCGGGTGTAGTCGAAGCGGGCGGGGAGCTCGCGGTCGGGGAAGCCGTTGAGTTTCGGCTCGGTGTACTCGATGCCGTCGACTTCCAGTACCCCGGAGAACGCGACCAAGGTTCCACAGTCGGCGAAGCCGCGCTGCTCGATGTAGGCGCGCATCTTCTGGTAGAGGCGCACGGCGTGCTCGCGGCCGGGGGTGACGACCATCGCCTTGGCGCGACCACCGAGACGGCCAGCGGTGTGGGAACGGAAGTGCTCAACGATGATCTTCGCGCGAGAGGCCATCGACGCATCGGACAGCAGCGCGGCCCGCACCAGCTTCGAGCGGGCCTTGCGCGGATCCACCCGCTGCTCGGCCTCGTCGGCTGCGGCGCTCTGGAGCTTGAAGTACGTCGCGTAGGTGACGTAGATGCCAAGCACATCGAGGATGAAACCTTCCCCGATGGCCTGCCGCATCGAGTAAATGTGAAACGGGCCGAGACCCACCGGTTCCGGGTAGGGGCTGCCGAACAGGTCAAGCGTCTTGGCTTTGGGGGTCGCGGTGAACGCGAAGAACGACAGGTTCGGCTGCCTGCCGCGAGCCAAAGCGGCAGCGGTCAGCGGGTCGCCGTCCTCGTCCACCGCGTCGGAGCCGAGCCTGCCCAGCGCCTTCTTCAGCGCTGCGGCGCTATCGCCGCCCTGTGAGGAGTGCGCCTCGTCGATGATCACCGCAAAGCGACGTTCGCCGAGCCCTGCCACCTTGCTGAGGACGAAGGGAAACTTCTGCAGGGTGGTGATAATGATGCGGGCGGTCGGGCCCGTCAAGGCCTCGGCGAGTTGCTGGGAGTTCTCGTCGATTCGTACGACGACGCCAGCGGTGTGATCGAACTGGTAAATGGTGTCCTGGAGTTGTTTGTCCAGCACTCGACGGTCGGTGATCACGACGACCTTGTCGAAGACCGGCTGATTCGCTCTAGCCCCCGTGGCGAGGATCGCCGGATCGATCAGGGCCGGGTGCTCGGGGGTGTGCAGGGTGGCCAGGCGGTGGGCGAGCCAGGCGATGGTGTTCGACTTGCCAGATCCGGCGGAGTGCTGGATCAGGTAGTTCTCCCCGGCACCGTGCCGGGCGGCGTGCGCGGTGAGCTTGCGTACCGCGTCCCACTGGTGGAATCGCGGGAAGATCAATGGTTGAGCGTGGGCCTTGCCCGGCTTGTGTGACGGTGCCTTACCGGCCTTGACCGCAGCGTCCTCGACGTGCAGGAACCGTTGCAGCAGCTCCATCCAGTTGTCCCGCGCCCACACCTGCTCCCACAGGTACGAGGTGGGGTACTCGCCGTCGCGGGCGGGGGCGTTGCCCGCGCCGCCGATCTGCCCGGGGCCACCCGAACCCGTGTTGAACGGCAGAAATCGGGTCTTGGGGCCGGCCAGCCGGGTGGTGAGGAAGGCGAGGTCTGGATCGACCGCGAAGTGCACCAGACTGCGCTTGTCGAAGAACAGCTCCTTGGGATCGCGGTCGGTCCGGTACTGCCGCATGGCGTCCTCGACACTCTGGCCGGTCAGTTGGTTCTTCAATTCCACGGAGCCTATCGGGAGCCCATTGAGGAAAAACGCCAGGTCGAGGGCGTCAGCCGGGCGCTTAGCGGAGTAGCGGAACTGGCGGACGACGGTCAGCCGGTTGGCATTGTACTCGTCGAGCGCCCCGGCCGCGAGCGTGTGCGCGGGTCTGAAGTACGCGAGCCGGATCTTCACGTTGCGGTCGTTGACCCCGCGGCGCAGCACGTCGAGCAGCCCGCGTGAGTCGATCTGGCGGGCCACCAGCTTCGCGAACCGCTGGATCGGTGCTTCCTCGTCCTCGCCGTACACCTCTCGCAACGCCAGCCAGGAATCGTTCTGCGAGGCGCCGAGGAAGGCGGCGAGCTCGGAGGTGTCGATGCCGAGCTCGTGGTTGTAGGTGTCGGCGAGCCCACCCTGCCACCCATTGCGCAACAGAGCTGCCTCAACGGCGTCCTCGAACGCTTCCTCGGTATACACGCGCGCGTTCACCGGATCTCTCCTCCACGGGAAATGGTGACATCGAGCTGACCAGTGACAGCAGCCATGATCAACGCCTGCCGCCGCTCCGATAGCAACGCCACTTGACGCGCAATTGAACTCTTGAGGCGACTCGTCTGCTCGATCTGTCGCTCGAGGGCATCAGAGATGCTCTCTTGTCGTTCTTTCGACGGAAGTCGGAAAGTGAAGCCCCCGATCTGCTCACCGCTGACATGTGGAACGGAAACTCCGGTCATTTCAGATTCAATCTCCAATCTGAAATTCGATGATTCGAGGACTCGTCTGATGTATTTCATCGAGACATCACCCTTTGGTCGCAAGCAGGCCACTCGCTGCAATAGCAATGTGGGCAGATCCTCCGTCTGAATAAAGGTAATTCGCATCCCGGTCGAAATCCAAGGACGATCCATTCCGATCGTCAGATCTCCTACTTGCAGATGAAATCGCGTTGGCACCGGTTGGGCAGTGACATCCCAGGTTGCGATTTCATCCCAGGACGTTGCGCCGACCGTAACATTGATACCACGAAGAAGTCTTACCCCTGTGCTGTCGGTGAGGAATCCGCTACTCGGGAAAGCATAACCGGGAATGACCTCGCATAGTCGCGATATTTTGCCTTCACGCCAATCCAAAGACGGCTCGTCTGCGCTAATCTTCTTGAGCGTATCCAGGTCGCCGGCGACGACTCCGTCCAACAACTGCCCGATGCGCGCATCCAGGATTGCAATCTGGTTTCGACGTAGTTCTATGAGACGGTTAATTCGAGAGGTTTCGGCGTCGAGAAAGTCGGAGATTCTGCGCTGCTCTTCCCTGTCGGGTAGTCGTAATTTAAGGTTTGCGACTTGCTCAAAATTGAGTCCGTCGCGATTTGCGCCAACTTGCTGCGCTAGAATCTGCTCCTGAACGTCTAGCGACGAGAGTGAGTAGGCTAGAAATCTACTCTCCGTATCAGGGTTTGGCCGCAGGATACATACATGCTGGTTAACGTTAGCTTTCCCCAGGCCGTCTGGGGCCACGGCAACGCGGCCGAGCGAGGCGCCTGTGATGTTCAGTAGAACGTCGCCAGTGCGAACTTCGGTGCCCTTCATCTCGCGGTGAGCCTCTTCGCTGATATACGCTACGTCATCCAGTCGAAGGCCATCGAAATGGACGTTCTGGCTTCTCAGGAAAGTGACACCACTTGACTCATAGGTCTGAGCACCCCCAGAAGGGGTCTTGCCGCTGCCGATCTTCACGGCGCACGTCTTGACTCGACGTTGCCTGAAGCGTTGGAACTCCTGTGTACTCATTCCGTTACCTTGCCCAGCAGCGCCTGGATTTCCGCCTCCATGGATTTTAGCTCTGCGTCAATCTCCACCAGGGGTCGCGGTGTCGTGTAGATGTAGAAGTGGCGGGTGAAGGGGATCTCGTAGCCGAGCTTGTAGCGCTCAAGCTCCTTGGTCTTAGGGTTCCGGATTTCGGCGATCCAGGCGTCTGGGACGTGGGGGCGGACTTCGCGGTCGAAGTACTCGTCGATGTTCTGCCGCAGGGGCACGTTCTCGTAGTCGCGCAGGTCCGGGTCCGGCTCGGGTTTGCCGTTGAGGAGCTGGACCTCGCCCTTCGGGTCGGTGACGCCCACCGCGTCGCGCATGGCCTTCTGGAACGGCGCGGCCGACGGCCACAGCATGCCCTCGGCGACCATTGCCTGGCGCAGCGCGTCCCATGCCTGCGCTTTGGTGGGCCACGTTGACCCGAGCAGCGGCTTGAACGCGATGACCAGCTTCTCCGGCTCACCGAACGCCTTCTTCACAGCAACAGACTTGCCGAGCGCGACCTGGCTCTCGTGCGTCACCTCGAAGCGGAGTTTCAGCGGCCGGTCCACGGTGATCCGCTGGTAGCCGAAGTTGTCGTTTTTAAAGATCTTCACCTTCCCGTGGTCGGGATGCTGCTCGTCGCCGACAATGGTGAGTCCGTCCCGATACATCGCACAGATGTGATTGATCTGCGGTCTGGTGATTTCCTTGCGCTTCTCGCCGAGCGACCTGCGTATCTTGGCCCACTGATCGCGGGCGTCCAGCAGGATGACGTGGCCCTTGCGGTCCGCCGGCTTGCGGTTGGTGACGATCCAGAAGTAGGTGGAGATGCCGGTGTTGTAGAAGAGCTGGTCGGGGAGGGCGACGATCGCCTCGAGATAGTCGTGCTCGATGATCCACCGGCGGATCTCCGACTCGCCCGACCCCGCCCCGCCGGTGAAGAGCGGCGAGCCGTTGAAGACGATGGCCAGCCGCGTGCCGCCGACCTCCTCCCCGGTCTCGTCCTTCCGCAACGGCCGCATCTTGCTCATCATGTGCTGCAGGAAAAGGAAGGAGCCGTCGTTGATGCGCGGCAGGCCGGCGCCGAAGCGGCCGTCGTAGCCGCGGTCTTCGTGCTCGTCGCGGACGAACTTCTCGACCTTCTTCCACTCCACGCCAAATGGTGGGTTGGCCAGCATGTAGCTGAACCGCTCGCCCCGGTGCCCGTCGTGGCTGAAGGAGTTGCCGAAGTAGATTCGGCTCGCGCTCTGCCCCTTGAGGAGCATGTCGGAGCGGCAGATCGCATATGACTCGGCATTGAGCTCCTGCCCATACAGGTTCACCCGGGCCCGCGGGTTGAGCTTTGTGATGTGCTCCTCGGCAGCTGAGAGCATGCCACCGGTGCCGCAGGCTGGGTCCAGGATGTCGATGACCTGGCCGGGCTTGTTGAGACGGTCGTCGTCCGGGGCGAGCAGCAGCTCGACCATCAGCTCGATGACCTCGCGCGGGGTGAAGTGCTCACCGGCGGTCTCGTTCGACGCGTCGGCGAACTTCCGGATGAGCTCCTCGAAGATGTAGCCCATGGTGTGGTTGTCGACGGCCTGCAGGCTCAGATCGATGCCGGCGAACTTCTGGACCACCTGGTAGAGGAGATCAGCCGCGTCCAGGCGGTCGATCTGGACGTGGAACTCGTACCGGTTGATGATCTCGGTGGCTTCGGCGGAGAAGCCGTTGATGTAGTCCTTGAGGTTCTTCGCGACGTTGCCCGGGTCGGCGCCGATGGTGGCGAAGCTCTGGTCGGAGAGGTTGTAGAACTTCAGGCCGGCCACAGCAGTCAGCACGGAGTCCCGATTCTCGCCGGTGTACCGGGCGGCGCGGTGCCACACCGCCTGCCGGGTCGGCTCCAGCACGCAGTCCATGCGCCGCAGCACGGTCAGCGGCAGGATGACTTTCCCGTACTCCGAGCGCTTGTAGTCACCGCGCAGCAGGTCCGCCACCGACCAGATGAAGTCGGCCAGTTCCTGGTTCTTGCTCACTCGTCACCTTCTCGTTTCGTCACTCGTCGCGCCGGTGCCGCCGGCCGGCGGGCTGACCGCTCCGCTGCGGAGGCCGTCGCGGATGAGGCGCGTGGATCCCGGTCGCACATCCTCGCAAGCTCCTCCAGCCCGAGCTACGGGGTCAAGCTCACGGTGTGTCATCGTTGTCAGTCTCCGTCTGACGGAGTTGTGCGGTACAACCGCGTTGTCCCGCCCGTCTTGCACGGGCGATGCTGCACTGATCGGCTCGACTCAGGGAGAATGTGGGTGTGGCCAGATCGATACCGGCGCTTGTGGAGTCGTCGGTGCTGCGCTGGGCCCGTGAAACGGTCGGTCTCACCCCCGTTGCCGCAGCTCGCAGGATCGGAGTGCCCGACGGCCGGGTCGACGAGTGGGAGGCGGGGACCGCGCAACCGACCATCGCGCAGCTCCGTAAGGCTGCCGATGTGTACCGGCGCCCGCTCGGTGTGTTCTTCCTGCCCGAGCCGCCGTTGGACTTTGACACCATGCGGGACTTCCGCCGGCATGTCGGCGCGGAGGCCGGTGAGTGGTCCCCCGAGCTGCACGGTGAGTACCGTCGCGCGATCGCACAGCGGGAAGCAGCCCTGGAGTTAGCTGAGATCGATGACGCTCCTCCGTACACGGTGTGGCGGCTGGAGCGGTTGCCGGACGATGACGAGGCGATCGCGGCAACCGCCCGGTCCGTCCTGCTGAGCCAGAGCCCGCTCTCCTTGCCCAGGGGTGCCGGAACCAGGTACGAGCACGTGAACACCTGGGTGGCGGCGTTGGAGGAGGCTGGGGTACTCGTCATGGCCACCTCAGGCGGTGGGGTCTCGACCAAGGAGATGCGAGCGTTTTCGCTGTACTACGACGTCCTCCCGGTCATCATGGTCAACGGCAGCGACGCCCCGCGTGGCCGGCTGTTCTCCCTACTGCACGAGTACGCCCACCTGCTGCTGCACACCGGCGGGCTGTGCGACACGGTTACCGACACCAAGGCCACCAATCCGGACCGCGCTGTGGAGGCGCGGTGCAACGCCATCGCAGCGGCGATCCTCATGCCACGGGCCCAGGTGCTGGCCAACCCGGAAGTAGCGGGCCGACGAACGATCCCACAGTCGTGGGACTACGTCGCGTTACGGGACACAGCGGCCTTATTCGGTGTCAGCGCTGAGGCTTTCGCCCGCCGCCTGCTGACCCTCGGGCGCATCGACCGGGCTCTTTACCAGGCCCGCCGTGCCGAGTTCCTGGCCGCATACGAGCGTGAGGAAGACCAGACGACCGCTGGCGGTGGCAACTGGTACCGCAACACTGCTCGCGACCTCGGGAAGGGTTTTGTGCGTCGCATCGCGGACGCGCACCGGCGCCGGGTGATCGACAGCTACACTGCGGCATCGTTCCTGAACGTCAAGGTCGACCAGATCGATCGCCTCGCCGAGATGGCGGCCCTCTCGGAGTCCGCGTGAGCGATCTGCTCTACTCATTCGACACCAGCGCTTTCATCAATGGCCGCCGTGATCTGCTTCCGCCCGAGATATTCCTGACGCTCTGGGCCAGCATCGAGCAGATGATCGCCACTGGGTCGATCCGGGCGATCGACGTCGTTCGCGATGAGCTGGGTAGGAGAGACGACGCCACGAGGGCGTGGGCAGCCGCTCAGGAGGGTCTGTTCGTGATCCTTGATGGGGACGTGCAGGGCGCGACCTCGAAGACGCTGGCAGCGCACCCGAAGCTTATGGGCAGGGGTGGGGGGCGCAATGCCGCCGACCCGTTTGTGATCGGGCTGGCCCGCGCCCACGGCGGCATCGTGGTCACCGAGGAGACGCCGACCGGGAATCTGGAACGGCCACGGATTCCGGACGTCTGCAGCGCCCTCGGTGTCCGATGCGTCAACCTGATCGGATTCGTCCGCGACCAGGGATGGACGTTCTGAGCTCGCCGGTAGTCTGCTCGCCGCCGCCCACCGGCGGGCTGAGCGCTCCGCTGCTGAGGCCGTCGCGGGGTGAGGAGCTGTGGCTGGCCCGGGCTGACCAGCACGACACCTAGCCTCGGTGAATGACCGAGGTTACCGAAGCACGTGGGCCTTGTGGCGCTGTCGGGGTGCTCTGGTAGACCCAGCCGGGTGAGTGTCGGACGGTCCCGCCGTGGGCAGCGCAGCCCAGCTGCGGTGCTGCCGGTTGCGCGGGTGTGCGTGGACACCCCGCTGGCTCACCTCGACCGCCCGTTCGACTACCAGGTGCCCACCGAGTTCGACGTGACGGCGGCGCCGGGCGTGCGGGTCCGGGTGCGGTTCGCTGGGCGGCTGGTGGACGGGTGGCTGCTGGAGCGAGCCGAGCGATCCGAGCATCCAGGACAGCTGGCCTGGCTGGAGCGGGTGGTCTCCGCCGAGCCGGCGCTCAGTCCCCAGGTTGCCGCGCTGGCCCGGGTCGTGGCCGACCGGTGCGCGGGCACCCTGAGTGACGTGCTGCGGCTGGCGGTGCCACCGCGGCATGCCCGCACCGAGGCCGAACCGGTTGCGCCACCGCCGCCCCGCCCACCGCGGCCCGAGGCGGGGGGTTGGGGGCGATATCCCCGAGGGCCGGCGTTCCTGGACGCGTTGCACCAGGGCCGGGCCGCGCACGCCTGCTGGCAGGCGCTGCCGGGGGAGGACTGGCCCGCCCGACTCGCCGAGGCCGCCGTCACCGTCGCCGCCGCCGGGCGGGGCGCGCTGCTGGTGCTGCCCGACCACCGGGACACCGCGCGGGTGCACGCCGCGGTGGCCACGCTGGCCGGGCCCGACGCCGTGGTCACCCTCGCCGCTGAGTCCGGGCCTGCGCGGCGGTACCGCCGGTGGCTGGCGGTGCGCCGGGGCGCGGTGCGCATCGTGGTCGGCACCCGGGCTGCGGCCTTCGCCCCGGTCGCGGACCTGGGCCTGATGGTGCTCTGGGACGACGGGGACGACCTGCACGCCGAGCCGAGGGCCCCCTATCCGCACAGCCGGCTGGTGCTCGGCCAGCGCGCCGTGCTCGAAGGCGGGGCGCTGCTGGTGGCCGGCTACGCCCGCACCGCGGAGACGCAGCTGTCCCTCGACACCGGATGGGCGCACGAGATCATCGCCGCCCGCGACGTGGTGCGGGCGGCAGCGCCGCGGGTCACCGCGATCGGGGAGGACGACACCCAGCTGGCCCGGGACCCGGCGGCCCGTGCGGCGCGGCTGCCCTCGGTGGCGTTCGAAGCGGCTCGTGCGGCGCTGGGCCGGGACCGGCCGGTGCTGGTGCAGGTGCCGCGCCGCGGCTACGTCCCCGCGCTGGCCTGCGGGCAGTGCCGGGCCGCCGCCCGCTGCCGGCGCTGCGCGGGCCCGCTGGCACTGCGCAGCGCCGGTCAGGTCAGCTGCCGGTGGTGCGGCATCGCGGAGGCCGGATACCGCTGCCCGGCCTGCGGTTGCGGCCGGCTGCGCGCGACGGTGATCGGCGCCCGCCGCACCGCGGAGGAGCTCGGCCGGGCCTTCCCCGGGGTGCCGCTGGTCACCTCCGGCGGGGGCAGCCCCGGCGCGCCGCGGTCGAACCGCGCCTCGGCCGGGGAGGTGCTGCCCGACATCCCGCCAGGACCGTCGCTGGTGGTCGCCACCCCGGGGGCGGAACCGCTGGCCCTATACGGGGCGGCGCTGTTGCTGGATGCCTCCGCGCTGCTGGCCCGCCCCGACCTGCGCGCCGCAGAGGAGGCGTTGCGGCGGTGGATGGCCGCGGCGGCGATGGTGGAGCCGGCCGCCGACGGGGGCCGGGTGGTCGTCGTCGCGGAGTCCTCGCTCGCCGCTGTGCAGGCCCTGGTCCGCTGGGACCCGGCCGGCCACGCCAGGGCCGAGCTGGCCGCGCGCGCGGAGCTGGGTTTCCCGCCCGCCGCGCGGATGGCCGCACTGGACGGCGCGCCGGCCACCCTGACGGCGGCCGGCGACGCGCTTGACCTGCCGTCGGGGGCCGCGCTGCTGGGTCCGGTGCCCGCTCCGGGTGAACCCGAGGGCGAACGGGAACGGCTGCTGGTCCGCGTCCCCCGCTCCCAGGGAGGAGCGTTGGCCAGCGCGTTGGCCGCGCTGCAGGCCGGGCGCAGCGCGCGCAAGCTGCCCGACCCGTTGCGCGTCCAGCTCGACCCGCAGGAGTTGGGCTGACGCGCGCACAAGGCATACTGCGCGGATGCCTGTCCACCCCGTTCGGCCCAACCTCCACCCGCTGTTCGGCAAGGCGCGCTGAGCGGTGCGGCTGGTCTTCGCAGGCACGCCCGACGTGGCGGTGCGCTCATTGCAGGCGCTGCTGGACTCCGACCGACACGAGGTCGCCGCGGTGGTGACCCGGCCGGACGCGCCGGCCGGGCGCGGGCAGCGGCCGACCCGCTCCCCGGTGGGCATGCTGGCCGACCAGGCGGGGCTGGAGGTGCTCACCCCGCGCCGCCCGTCGGAGCCGGACTTCCTCGCTCGACTGTCCGCGCTGGCCCCGGACTGCTGCCCGGTCGTCGCCTACGGCGCGCTGGTTCCCAGGGCGGCGCTGGACATTCCCCGGCACGGCTGGGTGAACCTGCACTTCTCGCTGCTGCCCGCCTGGCGTGGCGCGGCTCCGGTGCAGGCTGCGATCCGGCACGGGGACGAGATCACCGGCGCGTCCACCTTCGCGTTGGAGGAGGGGCTGGACACCGGTCCGGTGTATGGCACGGTCACCGAGGTGATCCGAGCCGAGGACACCGCCGGGGAGCTGCTGTGCCGGTTGGCCGACGCGGGAGCCGGCCTGCTGGTGGCCACCCTGGACGGGATCGCCGACGGGACGGTGTGCCCGGTGCCACAGAGCGCCGAGGGCGTCTCGCACGCGCCGAAGCTCACCGCTGCCGACGCGCACGTGGACTTCAGCGCCCCGGCCTTCGCGGTGCACCGCCAGGTGCGCTCGGTCACGCCCACTCCCGGTGCCTGGACCCGGTTTCGGGACCACCGTGTGGGTCTCGGGCCGGTGCTCCTCGCCGATGCCCGTATCGTGGACGGGTTAACGTCTGGCGAGCTGCGGGTGACTAAACGGGAGGTACTGGTGGGCACGGCCACCGGGGCGGTGCAGCTGGGCGAGGTCACTGTGCCCGGCAAGCGGGCGATGTCTGCTGCGGACTGGGTCCGTGGTGCCCGGCTGGAGCCGGGGGAGCGGTTCGAGTGACGGCCAGCGCCCGGGTCACGCCGTGACGGCGCCCCGCAAACCGTCTCGACCGCCCCGCCCCGGGCCCCCGCGTCGGCGCTCCGGGCCGAGTCGCCCGCCGGCGGAGGATCCGCCTCGGCGGGCCGCGCTGGACGCCCTGGCCGCGGTGCGCGAGCGGGATGCGTACGCCAACCTGGTGCTGCCCAGCATGCTGCGCCAGCGCGGGATCAACGGCCGGGACGCGGCGCTGGCCACCGAGCTGTGCTACGGGACGTGCCGCGCGCGGGGTCTGCTGGATGCGGTGCTGGAGTCCTGTGCGGACCGTCCGCTGTCCGAGGTGGACGGCGAACTGCTGGATGCCCTGCGGCTGGGCAGCTACCAGTTGTTGCGAACCCGGGTGCCGCCGCACGCCGCGGTCGGTACCACCGTGGATCTGGTGCGGGCCGGCCGCGGCAGTGCCGCCGCCGGTTTCGTCAACGCCGTGCTGCGCCGGGTCGGCGCGCGGGACGAGGACGGCTGGGTGCAGGCGGTGGCGCCGGCCACCGACGACGACCCGGTGGGCCACCTCGCGGTGGCGTACTCGCACCCACTGTGGATCGCGCAGGCCTTCGCCGACGCCCTGGGTGGCGACCTGGACGAGCTGGCGCGCGCCCTGGCCACCGACGACGCCCGGCCGCTGGTGCACCTCGCCGCGCGCCCCGGGCGGATCAGCGCCGCCGAGCTGGCCGGGGTGACCGGCGGACAAGTCGCCCCCTACTCGCCGTGCGGGGTGCACCTGGTCGACGGTGGTGACCCGGGTGAGCTGGCCCCGGTGCGCGATCACCTGGCCCAGGTGCAGGACGAGGGCAGCCAGCTCGTCACCCTCGCGCTGGCCGGTGTGCCGCTGGAGGGCCCCGACGCCCGCTGGCTGGACCTGTGCGCCGGCCCGGGAGGCAAGGCGGCGCTGCTGGGGGCGTTGGGAGCCGCCCGGGGGGCACACCTGGAGGCCGTGGAGAAGGCCGAGCACCGGGCCCGGTTGGTCGGCCAGGCGTGCGCGGGGTTGCCGGTGACGGTGCACGTCGTCGACGGCCGGGACAGTGGCCTGCCGGAACGGGCCTACGACCGGGTGCTGGTGGACGCGCCGTGCACCGGGCTCGGAGCGCTGCGCCGCCGCCCGGAGGCGCGCTGGCGGAGGCGGGCCGAGGACCTCCCCGGGCTCCTGCGGCTACAGCGGGAGCTGCTGGTCGCGGCGCTGCGGCTGGTCCGCCCGGGGGGCGTGGTGGCCTACGTGACGTGCTCGCCGCACCTGGACGAGACGGTGGGCGTGGTAGCGGACGTGGTTCGGCGCACGGGTGCCGCCCAGCTCGACGCCCGGCCCCGGTTTTCCGACCTGCCTGCGCTGGGCGACGGGCCGCACGTCCAATTGTGGCCGCACCGGCACGGCACCGACGCCATGTTCTGTGCCCTGTTGCGCCGCTGAGAGCGGTCAGCGTTTGTCTGCGGTGATGAGGTAGTAGTCGATGAGCCCGCAGTGGTATGCCGCCAGCCAGTTGCGGCCCCAGCCGTCCCTGAACTCGGTCTGCCCTATCCAGGCGTCAAAGCCGCGCCAGACGTGCTCGCCGATGGCCTCGACGCGCACGTCGATAAATCCCGCCTTGAGAAGATCGTCTCGAAAGGAGTCGATCGGAAGGACGACGTCGATGCCGCTGTCGATGGTATCGATCAGTCCCCGAAGCTCGCCGATGGCGTCCGGGCCGGGCGTGAAGAAAGTCGTGACGGCGAGCCGGCCGCCAGGCTTGAGCACTCGATGGGTTTCGGCGGCGAAGGCGGCCAGGTCTTCGAAATGCTGGGCTGCTTCCACCGAGTAACATTTGTCGAACCTCCCGTCGGCGTAAGGAATCCCCAGCGCGGAGCCTTGCCGCAGTATCAGCCGGTCAGGCTGGTGCGCGATCAGGTCGGCGTTGATTCTGGCGGCACGGTCGAGCTGGTCCTGGGAGAGATCCAGCCCGTGCACGGCGCGTGGCGTGAATTCTCGAAGCGCGAGTGCGGCCCCTACCGCGATGCCGCACCCGATCTCCAGCGCTACATCGGCCGGACTGAGCGCCACGCGGCGGAGAACGGTGCGGTAGAGATTGGCCTGGCTCTCGGTGCGCTCGTCCATACTGATGAGCCCGGGCGTGAAGTCCCCCCAATACCCGAAATTGATGAAATTGCCCGAGAAGATCTCCATCGAGCTGAGATCGTCTATGCCGTACATCGCCGCTCGTCGCGAAGCGCCGCTGTCACCTGACACGACGCGCCTCCCCGGCTTCAACGATCACGCGCTCACCCGCATATCGGGCAGGCAGCGGCTGGCTCAGCGGAAGTCGTCGTCCCGCAGGGCGGTGGTGAAGGTGCTCCAGGCATGCGGGGAGACGGCGACAACCCCGCCGGTGGGGTGCTTGGAGTCGCGTACGGCGACAGCGCCGGTGGTGACGGCGACCTCGACGCAGTCGGCCTTGTCGCTGCTGCGGCTGCTCTTGCGCCAGCGGGCGCTACTCAGGTCCAGGGCAGGCATCCCGGGCTCCTCTCCAGTCCGCGTGTGGCCCGTCGCACGCGGATCCGCTGACCTCGGTGGCGATCTGGGCGATCAGCTCGGTCGTTGCAGCGGGTGCAAGGGCTGCACTCAGAATAGTCCCCAGCGCCACCCGATAAGCGGCCAGATCCGCCTCCTCCTCCAGGAACAGCTCGGTGCCGTGGTTCTCCAGGTAGACCAGGGCCGGCTCCTCGGTGAACTCCAGGATGACGAACGGCCCGCGCAGCCCGGCGTGCGCGCCGGCCGCCACGGGCACCACCCGCAACGTCACGTGCGGTTGCTCGGCCACGCCGAGCAGGTGGTGCAGCGGGTACGACCAGTGCCTCGTAGTTCTGCACTCGGGTGGCCTTGGCCTCGAAGTCGATCAGGCTGCGCCAGAGCTGGGGCAGGCCGGGTTGGCGGGTCCACCAGCCGCGTTCCTCCGAGCGCCGGACCAGGTCGAGCAGCTCGTCGCGGGTGGCGGCGGGCACTTGGTAGAGGCCCAGCAGCGCGGCGACGTCCTCGATCTGCAGGCCGCTGTTGCCGGTCTCGACTTGCTTGCAGTACCTGCAATGTTCGACGGTTCCGGTATGGACCCCATGAGGATTGACCCCATGAGGATTGACCCCATGAGGATTGACCCCATGAAGATCGACCCAGTGGAGATCGAGCACCAGATCATGAACGCGGCCGTGGTGGAGAAGACCTGGGAGATCCCGGCCCACGGCGGGAAGGGACCGGTCACCGTCACCTTGCGGATGCCCGAGGTGACGATCACCGACTCGCAGGGCAGACATCCCATGATCTCACCCGAGCAGGCCGGCCTGGTGGCTTCCCGGATGGGCGATATCAGCTGGTGGCTCCACGACTGCGCAGGCGACTGACAACGAAAATGCATCCACTGGCATTCCCGCGGACCACCAGAACTCGGTGCACCTGCATTCAGCGGGCTCAGCGGGGTTATTCGGTGGCGCGAAACCCCGCTGAGCCCGCTGAATGCGAGTACAACGCCCCTATAGGTCAGATCACGGCATGGTGCGCGAGGATGAGGGCTCCGGCCGGGCCGGCTAGCGGGCCGAGTGCGGGTGGGACGATGAAGTCGCCGGCAGCGTGTTCGGGTAGGTCAGGGTACCCGGCCAGCGCCTCGCGGAGATTGGCCCGCACCAGTGGGAACAGCCCTGGCAGGCCGGTCACGCCGCCGCCGATCATGATGCGTTGCGGCGCGAGCATGTAGACGATGGTGCGTAACCCGGCGGCGAGATAGGCGGCTTCGAGGTGGACGGCTTCCCGGAGCGTGTCACCGTCGAGCTGCTCGGCTGGACGGCCCCACCGGGCGGCGATCGCCGCGCCGCTCGCCATCCCCTCCCAGCAGTCGCCGTGAAACGGGCAGTGCCCGGCGAAGTGATCGCCGGGCTGGCGCGGCACGCTGAGGTGGCCCATCTCCGGGTGGCCCAGCCCATGGATGATCCGGCCCTCGGCCACGGCTCCCGCGCCGATGCCGGTGCCGACGGTCAGGTACACGAACGTGCCCAGACCACGGGCGGCCCCCCAGCGTCCCTCGCCCAGTGCGGCGGCATTGACGTCGGTGTCGAACCCCACCGGCACGCCCAGCGCGCGCCGGGCCGGGCCGACCATGTCGACGTACGACCAGCCCGGTTTCGGGCTGGTCGTGATGAACCCACAACGCGGATGGGACCGGCGCAGCTCCAGGGGGCCGAACGACGCGATGCCGAGCGCGGCCAGCGGCCCACCGCGCGACACCTCCCGCTGGAAGAAAGCGAGCACCTGGGTCAGCGTCTGCGCTGGTGTCCCGGTCGTGATCCGGGTCTGAGCCACGATGTGATCAGGATCAGACCCGACCAGGCAGATGACCTTTGTCCCGCCTACCTCGACCGCCCCCCATCGCACCGGCTTCACCTGCTGGAGCCTTGACGTCTACCCGAGTTCACACCCGCCCTTCCTACCGCGGCCGTCACGGCCTCCTTAGCAGCACTTCGCCCTCGAGACCGTCTGGATCGCGAAAGAAGATGCTCATCGCCTGGCCGAAGTCGTTGACTGTGCCGTCGCTCGCTCCGGTCTCGACGAGCCGGTCCCGGATCGTCTCGAAGGCCTCGCGGGACGCGGCGGCCAGCCCGACGTGATCGATGCGGCCCCGACCCCACATCGGCGTCTGGCGATCGGCCTCGATGTTCCCCTCGATCACGAAGACATTCAGTTGCGTCGCCGGGCCGATGTCGATCACAGTCATCGTCTCGCCAGGCCCGTGACTGCGCGTCGGTCCGATGACAGCGTCGAACACCCGCTCGTAGAACTGTCCCAGACGCTCGACGTCTTTGGAGAGCCACGCGATGTGGTTCACTCCGTCCAACAGCATTTCTGACTCCTCTCAAGACTCGGACCCACCGTAGCTGTTGTTCGCGACAGGTCTCCACAGCGGAGCGCTGGGCGGACTTCACCGACGAACTGTGGCCGGTCTGCCGCCAGCAGGCGCTCATACACCCGGCGTATCGCCGGGAGACCGAGTGCTCAGCCAGCCCGCCAGTTCTGGTTAGCGTTGGGCGCGAGCTGTTGGTGGTCACGGACAGATGATCATGTACCGGTTTCCTCAACGTCCGACCCGCTGGACTCAGAGGCGCTGAGCGACGAGGTACCCCTGCGGCTGTTGCTCGTCCGGGTCGGCGGGACGGCCGGCCCAGATGACGACGCGGAAGCCTGCGCCGGTGACCTGCCGCTCCATCTCCTCCGGTGAGAGCCAGTAGATGTCGAACTCGACGCCAGCGGTGCGACCGCCGCGTCGAACCTGGTCGTCACCTGCTTTGAAGGCCGTGGCGAAGTAACCGCCCGGCCGGACGACTCGCGCCAGCTCGCCGAACGCCCGGGGCCGATCGGACGGTGCGAGATACATGAGCGAGTACCAGCACACGACACCGGCGAGCGAGGAATCCTCGAACGGAAGATTCCGCACGTCGGCGACGTCGAAGGGGACCCCGGGGTAGTCCCGACGCGCGACGTGGATCATCTCCGGGGACAGGTCGACGCCGTGCGGTTCCAGTCCGTGGTCGGCGAGATAGGGCGCCAGCCGCCCCGGGCCGCACCCGATGTCACCGACTGTCGACCCAACGCTGTTCTCGAGGAGCAGGTCGCAGAACAGGCCGAGCACGGCTCGTTCGACGGGCATCTGGTCGAGACTGTGGGCAAGCTTGTCGGCGTAGAGCTCGGCAAGAGCGTCATGCGCCTGGCGCAACTCTCTAGTCTTCGCGTCCACGTGGGCAGGCTAGCTGCCCGGTCAGGGATCCCCTGCGGAACGGGTGAGAGCCGCAAATGATCGTCAGTAGCGGCGTCGTGACGCGGGCCTGGCCGGGGCTTGATGGTGAGGACTGGCATGGCGCGTTCAAGAGGACACGCCCCAGCTCCGAATCTCTGCCGTGAGGCCTATCAGACTCGGCCGAGTCAGGTGCCTTATAGCTTTTTGAAGGTCACTCCTGGTGTTAGATTGACTTTATCCGGCATGCGGTGCCAAGGCCCCTGAGCTGCCGTCGCACTGCGCCGAGGGCACTATCAAGGGTGGCGCCGCGGTCGTCGGTGCGGGGCCGGCGCGGCGGACGAGGAGGCTCGGCATGCCCGATGGGCCGTTCGGCGCCGGGTTCAACCCGCTCGAGGAGTTCGTGAGCCGGCTGGTCGGCGGCCTTGAACAGTCTTTTGGCGGGGGGAGCAGATCAGGCACATCGATGCAGCGGCTGGACCGCTATGGCCGCGACCTCACCGCTGCTGCCCGAGCTGGCCGCCTCGACCCGGTCATCGGGCGGGAGGACGAGGTCGAGCAGGTCCTTGAGGTGCTGTCCCGGCGGACCAAGAACAACCCGGTGCTGATCGGGGACCCCGGCGTCGGCAAGACAGCGATCGTCGACGGTATCGCCCAGCGGATAGCTGACGGCGCGGTACCGGAACCGCTGCGCAACCGCCGGCTGATCGCGCTGGATCTGCCCGGGATGTTGGCTGGCACCAAGTACCGCGGTGAGTTCGAGGAACGGCTCACCGCGGTGATCGACGAGGTGACCGCCGCTGCCCGGACGGTCGTGCTGTTTCTCGACGAGCTGCACACCGTGATCGGTGCCGGCGCGGGAGCTGAGGGCGGTGCGATGGACGCCGCCAACGTGCTCAAGCCCGCGCTGGCCCGAGGTGACCTGCAGATGGTCGGGGCCACCACGGTCGAGGAGTACCGCAAACACATCGAGCGGGACCCGGCGCTGGAACGACGGTTCCAGCCGATCCTGGTCACCGAGCCGAGTGTCGAGGACACCATCGCGATCTTGCGTGGCCTGCGCAGGCGCTACGAGTCCCACCACCGGGTGCGCATCACCGACGAGGCCACGGACGCCGCGGCGCGGCTGTCTGACCGCTACCTCACCGACCGGTTCCTCCCCGACAAGGCGATCGACCTGATCGACCGGGCCAGCGCGCGGGTCCGGAGCCGAGCGCAGGCCCCGAGCGAGGGCACCCGGGCGCTCGAGCAGCGCGTCGAGCAGCTCACCCGGGCCAAGGACATCGCGGTCGACGCCGAGGACTATGAGCGGGCGCAGGCGTTGACCCGGGCGCTCGACCTGGTGATCGTGGAGCTGGAGACCGCCCGCGCCGGCCCGACGCGCCCGCCGGAGGTCGGTGCCGAGGACGTCGCGGACATCGTCGCCCGCAGCACCGGCATCCCCGTCGCGCGGCTCACCGAGGTGGAGCGCCACCGGCTGCTTCACCTCGAGGAGCAGCTGCGGCAGCGGGTCGTCGGGCAGGACGAGGCGGTCGAGGCCGTCGCGGACGCGGTCCGGGCCAGCCGCGCCGGTCTCAGCCACCCGGACCGGCCAGTCGGGTCGTTCCTGTTCCTCGGCCCCACCGGCGTCGGCAAGACCGAGCTGGCCCGGGCGCTGGCGCAGGCCCTGTTCGGGTCGCGGGAGCGGCTCATCCGCATCGACATGAGCGAATTCCAGGACAGGCACACCGTGTCCCGGCTCATCGGCGCGCCGCCCGGCTACGCCGGCCACGAGGAAGCCGGCCAGCTCACCGACGCCGTCCGCCGCACCCCGTACACGGTGGTGCTGCTCGACGAGATCGAGAAGGCGCACGTCGACGTCTCGAACATCCTGCTGCAGGTCTTCGACGCCGGCCGGCTCACCGACTCCCGGGGCCGGACCGTGAACTTCGCCAACACCGTGATCATCATGACCAGCAACCTCGGCGGCGAGGTGCTGCTGGCCGCGACCAGCGCCGGGCGGTCGGTTGAGGAGGTGCGGGAACCGCTGATGGCCAGCGTGCGGCGGCACTTCCGGCCGGAGTTCCTCAATCGGATCGACGAGGTCGTCTTGTTCCGGGGCCTCGACCGGCCGCAGCTCCGCACGATCACCGAGCTGCTCCTGGAGCAGACTCGGCAGCGGCTGCGCGCGCGGGACATCACCCTGCACCTCGACGAGGACGCCATCGACTGGATCGCCGGCCGTGGCTACCAGCCCGAGTTCGGGGCCCGGCCGCTGCGCCGGGCGATCGGACGGGAACTGGACCGGACACTGTCCCGCATGCTGCTCTCCGGTGACCTCAAAGATGGCCAGGATGTCCGCGTGAGCGTCGCCGGGGACCAGTTGCAGTTCCGGGCCGGAACTGCTCGTGAGTGGCATTGAGTGCTATAACACTGTTTGCCACTCACGAGCGGTATCGCGCCGGGCTGGCCCGGCGCGATACCGTACACCGTGCCACACCAGCCGATGATCGCGCCGTCCCTGCTGTCCGCCGACTTCGCTCGGCTGGCCGACGAGGTCAACGCGGTACCGGGTGCGGACTGGTTGCATGTCGACGTGATGGACGGGCACTTCGTGCCCAACCTCACCCTGGGCCTTCCCGTCGTGCAGAGCCTGATGAAGTACACCGACATCCCGATGGACTGCCACCTCATGATCGAAAACCCGGATCGGTGGGCGATCGGGTACGCCGAAGCGGGCTGCTACAACGTCACCGTGCACGCCGAGGCCGCACAGGACCCGGTGAAGCTGGCCAAAGACCTGCGCGCGGCCGGGGCCAAGGCCGGCCTGTCGATCAAACCCAAGACCCCGTTGGAGCCCTGGGTGGAGGCGCTGCGGCACTACGACACGCTGCTGGTGATGAGTGTGGAGCCCGGTTTCGGTGGGCAGTCGTTCATGCACCAGGTGCTGGACAAGGTGCGCACCGCCCGGCGGTTGGTGGACACCGGGCACCTCACCGTGCTGGTGGAGATCGACGGGGGGATCAACGCCGACACCATCGAGGCCGCCGCGGCGGCCGGGGTGGACTGTTTCGTCGCCGGTTCGGCGGTGTACGGGGCTGACGACCCAGCGCTGGCCGTCGAGTCGCTCCGGACCCAAGCCCGTGCGTGCGGCGGCCGGTAAACACCACCCAGTCGGGCCGTCTAGGAGGGCACAGGCATGTTCACTGGCATCGTCGAGGAACTGGGGGAGCTGCTCGGCCGGGACGAACGGCCCGACGCGGCCCTGTTCACCGTGCGCGGGCCTCTGGTCAGCTCCGATGCGCGCCCCGGCGACTCGATCGCGGTCAACGGGGTGTGCCTGACCGTGGTGGAGCTCAACGGTGAGGTGTTCACGGCCGACGTGATCGGCGAGACGCTGCGTCGCTCCAGCCTGGGCCCGGCCCGGCCTGGGGACCGGCTGAACCTGGAGCGAGCGGCGAAGCTGGGTTCCCGCCTCGGTGGGCATCTGGTGCAAGGGCACGTCGATGGCACCGGGATCCTGCGCTCCCGCACCGCGCCGCGGGATGCGGTTCCGTGGGAGCTGGTGAGGATCGACATGCCCGCCGGGCTGGCCCGCTACGTGGTGGAGAAGGGGTCCATCACCGTGGACGGGGTGTCGCTCACCGTGATCGAGGTGGGCGCTGACCAGTTCTCCGTGGGGCTCATCCCGACCACCCAACAGCTGACCACCCTGGGCCTGCGGCATCCTGGCGAGCTGGTGAACCTAGAGGTCGACGTGATCGCGAAATATGTCGAGCGCATGGTGACGGGTGGTCCACGTGCCGCCGCGGGTCCGTGAGCACCTCACGGTGCCGACGGGGAGTCGGCCATGGTCCGGAAGCAGTCGCGGAGGGCGAGCAGCTCCTTCCGGCGAGTTGAGGTGAGGTAGTCGGGTGAACCGAGACTCATCTCCCGGTGCTGGCGGTGGGGATCGACGCCGATGGCGCGCAGCAGGGGCTCGCTGCGCTGCGAGACGCTGCCCTGGCTGATTCCGAAGTGTCCCATCAGATCCTTGACCAGTATCGTGCGGCCGAAGCCGAACAGGTCGTTCGCTTTCCCGATGCCCCAGCAGATCGCTGCGGCGGCGGTCTGCGCCCGGCCACGGCGCCGGAAGATCTCCGGGTCCGCCGCTGCCGCGCGGCCGAGGTACCGGCGGCAGGCTGTGCGGCACTCCACGTCGAGCAGCTCGTCGCAGCACCGGTCGACCAGCTGGAGCACCTCAGCCACCCGCTCGTGGATGTCGTCGGGGATCGGGTCCCACCCGAAGGGCTCGTCGGGCAGCGGGGTCGTGTCGAGCCGGTCCAGGGCGTCCTGGCCGCCGACAGCGCAGCGCAGGGGATCGAGCAGAACCTCCGGGAGGCCTGGTGGTCGGGCTTCGTGCAGCGGCCAGGCGCCGCCGGGATGCAGCGCGTCCATCGCGGCCAGCAGTGCGGCCGGGCTCGGTAGCCGCGGCGAGGAGATTATCCGCTGGTACTCCGGCTCGTACTCATCGACCGTGGCGAGGGTATGCGCGGTGAGCGCGGCCCGGATGCCGCGCTCATGGTGGCAGAATCGGATGAAGGCCCGCAGCAGGTCGGGGGCCTTGGCGAGGTAGGCCGCACCGACAGCGACTTTGCGCGGAATCCAGTGGACGAGCAGGATCTCCACGGCCACCGGGCTCCAGCGCAGCGGGTCACCCGGCCCGTAGGCGGTGCCGAACCACAGCACCGACTTCAACAGGCCGCGGTGGTCAGCGTCGTCGAGACCGGCTCCGAACGGGGAGGCGAGGAAGCGCTCGGTGAGTTCGGCCAGCGTGTTGTCGTCCCAGTACGGCCGTTGGTAGCCGGTGCCTTCGGCGGGCAGCATGCCGAGGATCCACTCGACGAGGGGGCGGCAGGCGGGCCAGGTGTCCGTCTCCAACGGTGGGAAGGCGATGGAGCCCAACGCGATCGCGCCGCGGATCCGGGCGCGGGCGTCGGCCGGGGAGAGGTCCGCCCAGATGGTGTCCGGGTCGTCGCCGCTGGCCAGGCGCATGTGCTCGATCAGTGCGTCGAGTGGTTCGGGGACGGCGAAGGCGTCCTTGACCAGCGTGCCCATGTTGTGGTCGATGTAGACCACGAGTGTCAGCGCGGAACCGCCGGGCAGGCTCACCCCGATGATGATGTTGTCGCCGTCGCCGAGCGCGTGGACCATCTCGACGACCCCGTCGACGGTGGCTCGGCCCAGGTCGGCGAGCCATCCCGGTAGGGCGTGCACCCGTGTGGCGATCTCGCGACGGACCCGGTGGCGCATGATGTCCTCGCCGGACAGCTCGGCGACCACGGTCAGCAGCGCCGAGGTCTCGGGTAGGTCGACCTCGAGGAAGGTTCGTACCAGCTCGTCGCGGGTCGGCAGGGCGGGTTCGAGTGTTCGTTCGAACGGGTTGGCCCCCTGCGGCTCGAGCGCCGCTAGTAGCGAGCTGACCAGGGATATCAACGTGAGTGGGTGGTCGTCGGCGAGGGCGGCCGCGACGTCTCCCATCAGGCCGGGCTCCTCCGGCTGGGGCTGGGTGGGCCTGCCCTGGCCCAGCCGTCGCTTCGCGGGGCTGCGCTTCTCGCGGGGCGTTCGCTTGGACACCCCGGAAAGGTTAGACCCTGCGCGATGCACTCATCGATGACACCCGACAATCGTGGGGCTGCGGGTCGGCAGCCGTTCACCGAGGCTGTGAATCACGATCGAGTGGCGTCCGGGCGGTCCGGTATTCGGGCAGCAACAAGCCGGTCAACTCCAGCCTGTACACCGTCGAGTACGCGCTGTTCGTGCTGCCGTGCGGGACCGTCGGGCTGCGGTTCCGCCCGTCGCTGACGATCACCTAAGAACAGCTCGACCTTGGTCCGGCCGCGCCGGACCGATGTCTGCACCCGTAGACGCTTGTCTTATGAAGACGTATACGTATACACTAGGGATGGATGGAGGTGGTCCAGATGACCAACATCATGTTCGTGCTGGTGGGTGCATTGCTCGTAGGTGTGTTGATCGGATCAGGTCTGCACACTCGAGCCATTGACCACAGATATCAGCGGGTGGCGCGACTCGTGCGAGAGCTTCACGAGCGAGAGGAAGCCCTAGCGGGACGCGATGACGAGGATGGAGTTGGTCGACTTGTTGACCTGGCGCACTCTCGCGGGCGCCACGGGTAACACGGTCGTGGTGACCCGCTCCCTCCGATGACATGCTGTGAGCCATACGGACGAGTTCGTCCGTATGGCTCACAGCGCATCGGAGTGGGGAGAACGATGATCACTGAGGACGACCGACCCAAGCCGCCGGAGCTCGTCAGTCTGCACGCTGCCGCCTCAGAGGCGTTTGGGACGCTCAAGCAGGAATTTCAGGTTCCTGATACCTACGAACTCGTGTTGCACCATGTCGATGCGGCGGAACCCGTCCTGAGAAGCACTCTCGACATCGCCGCGATCACTATGCGAAAGATCCAAGCCTTGCGCTGGATGACGAAGCCAGGTGTCGAGACCGCGAACGACGTCGTCGTCACTCTCGCCGCAGATCTCCTACGGGCTCTCGATCACTTGGTCAGCTGCTGCGATGACGACACCACGGCCGATGCGCTGACCAAGTTCAAGAACAACGTTGTGCTCGCCGCGCGGCGCGCGGGCGGTGACGGCGGCATCGCCAGGCTACGGTGACGGCTGGCGACGGCCGGGCGGACTCCAGCCCCTCCTGGTCCGGGGGAGTGGTTCGCCACCGCGCCGTCTCCTTACCGGCCCATCTACGGACAATGGCAGGTGGCACCATCTCGGTCAACGAGGGACCCAAGACTCTGGTGAGATGAAAGCACATGAAGTGTCGACGAACATCCACGTCGTGTGCGCACTCGATGTCGATCAGCAGACCCGTGATGTTCGCTCCCGCGTGGAGGTGAGCCGAGGCGATGGCGCTCCTGACTGCACCCGCGACCGCGCGGGACTCCGCTTCGCCGCTGCCGATCATTGTCGCCTCCGGGTCATCTCACGGTCAGTCGGGCGAACCACGATGTCGATGGGGGAGCAGGTGTGGTTGCTGGGGGAGCAGTCGCGCGCGGAACTCGTCCACTCTCGCGCTCACCTCTTCAGCTCGCCGGGCCTCGATAGTCTCGAATTTCTTGAACACCGCCTCGACTCCGTACTCGTCGACGAGGCCCTGGGCGACGCCGACCACAGCGTTCCGGACGAAGGCGGAGAGCGTCTGTCCCTGGTATCGCGCGACCACCTCGAGCAGGGACCGCTCGTCAGCAGGCACGCGAAAACAGATGGGAGAGGACTCGCCGGCCACTGGGTCTCCCTTTCCCCTAGTCGAAGATCTCTTGTGGAGTCAGTGCACGCTAATCTCTGTATCGTATACTTGTATAACTGATACGTCAACACCTTCCTGGTCAGGGGCCACCGGCTCGCCGGCCGCGGCGTCGCTCCGGCTGGTACGACAGCCGCATCCGGTGATGGCGAGGTGTTGTCGCTGGTCGTAGCATGCCCGATTGCGCGCTGGGTGACATCGCCAGGGGGACCGCGGGCCGCACCTCGGACACCATGATCACGGTTTGTGTGCGTAGGACGACACGACGTGTCACTTTCGGCACACAAACCGTGATCATGCCCTGCCGGTCACGGATCGAGATCTGTGAGTGCGGCTGCCGTACTGGGCGAGCCGGCTGAGGAAGCGGCTTAGCCCCAGGTCAGCTCATCGATCATCTCGCCGGCCCGGCCCCGGTGAACATCAGGGCCGGGCCGGCGGGGTCCTTGCTGTCCTCCCCGCCGGCATGGTCAACCTCGCGATCAGCCGAACTGGCCGCGGCTGATCGCAGCCATCATGAGGGTCCACTGGGCCGAGCCGAAGCTGATGACCGGCCCAGCGGGGTCCTTGGAGTCTCGCACGGCGCAGCCATCCTGGCCCTCGGCGAACTCAACACACTTGGCCTTATCCACTGAGTACGTCGACTTTCGCCACGCACGCCTGGTCAGCTCATGCATCCCGTTCTCCTCCCTGTCGCTTGATTAGCTCCACGATCATGTCCAGGCTGCTGTTCTCGTCGAGAGCCTGGGCGTGGAGCTGGTCGTACACGCCAGACAACTCGTGTACGACGTCTTGGTCATCCACCAAGTGTCCGTACACCGCGTACTCCTCGTAAGCGAGCGGCGCGGAGACGCCCGGCGCGAACTCCAGCACGGTGAATGATCCGCTCATGCTGAGGTGAAGTCCGGCGCTGAAGGGCAGGACGCGCAGGCTCACGTTCGGTAGCTGGGCGCTGGATGCCAGGTGACCCAGCTGGGCCAGCACCATCGCAGGCTCGGCGAGCAAGCGATGCAACGCGCCCTCGGAGATCACCGCCGTGAGGGTCAACGGATGGGGGCCGGTCAGCCGCTGCTGGCGCCGCAGGCGGGCGACCACGCGCCGTTCGGCCTCCTCGCCGGCCACCGAGTACAGGGCGTGGAGTCGACGCGCGTAGTCCTCGGTCTGGAACAAGCCGGGCACCAGCTCAAGGCTGAAGGTCTTGGCCGTCAGCGCGTCATCCTCGAACCCGACGTACTCCTTGAGCCACGGCGGCAGCCGGTGGGTGGACCACCAGCCGGGCTTCTTCGCGCCCTTGCGCAGCTCGTTCAGCGCGTCGAACTTCTCCAGCGCGTCACATTCTCGCAAGATCGTCTGAAGCACCGGCTGGGAAGGCAGGTTCTGGCCCGATTCGAAGGCGCCGATCGCGCTCCGCGACAGGTCCAGCCTCCCGCCGAGCTCCTCCATGGTCAGCTTCGCCTGCTCGCGCACCGCCCGCAGGGCTAGCCCGAGCTGCCTACGTCGCATGATCGGCCCCGGACTCGTCACGTGCACATCGTAGCCACACGACTTAGACCACCTTCCCCGTAGCTCTCGTCATTCGTGTCTCTACAAAATAGAGTCACGATAGCGCGGCACGAGATAGTGCCACGCTAGTCGCCCGGTCCGGTCTCGCCCAGCGGTACCCAAACCGACCGGGCCGGGCGGCGGCACAGCAGCGGAGGTGGACTCAGGGGGGCAGGCACCGGCTCCGTACCTGGCGGCGCCATCGCCGGGGCGAGTCGGCGCGCGACCGGTCGAGGTCGCGCCTGGCCGGGGTGACCGACGCGGGGACGCTGGTCGGGCACCTGGTGACCGGTGTCGCGGCGGCTGACGGGCGGGGGCGGTACGTCGCGGTGTGCGGCGCCTGGGTTCTGCTGGCTGCCCTGACCGCTGAGCAGGGCTTCTGCCTGGCGTGCGTGTTGCGGGAGCTGCGGGAGGGGCTGGCCACGCCGGCTGGCCGGGCGGGCCGGGGCGCCCGGTGATCCGGGTCGTGATCGGGCTGTTCCTGGCCGGTGCCTGTGTCGCCTATGCCGTGTGCATCACCAACCGATGAGCGGTGGGACACGGTCCCGGCGCCTGTCCGAGAGAAGAGAGGCCGACCATGGCTGATGGCGCGACCCCGCGGGCGAAGCGCGAGAACCGCAGGGCGATCCCCGTCACCTGCGCGTTGCACAGAGGCCCGAGGAACTTCGCGAACTTGGTGGTGGAGAGGCAGGGATCTGGAGCTGGCACTTGTTCACTTGAGCGGATCTTGGCTGCGACCTGGCCGTACCGGTCCTGCCCGGCCGTCGTTGGTCTTCGCGGTGACTGGCTTGTTCTCCAGGTGTCACCTTGATCTGCTAGGTGCGAAGAAGGTGGTCGGTGACCGGGTCGGGGCTGCGGGTGATCAAGGGTGGTGTGCTGGTCGAGCCTGTGGCTCTGGACCCGTGGGAGTTTCAAGCGCTGTGCGTTGACGCGTTCGTTGCGTCATGGCGGGCGCGCGGGTTCAGTCCGGTGACGATCGACAACGACACCGGGCTGCTGGAGCGGACGTTGACCGCTCTGGGTCGCCCGGCGTGGGAGGTGACTCCGGAGGACATTGACCGGGTGGTGGGCGAGCTGGCGGTGGCTGGCCGGGCGGCGTCCACCCGGCGGGAGTATGTGCAGATCTTCAAGGGTTTTCACCGATTTTTGCAGGCTCGTAAGGCGGCCGAGATCGAGGCCGCGTTCGGGGTGCGGTTGGTCTGCCCGGTCGATGAGTTCAACGCGTCTCGCCATGTCGGGGACGAGTCCGCGGCGGTGCTGCCGCCGCCGACCCTGGAGCGGGTGAGCGTGTTCTTCGAGTTCCTGAGGGGCCGGATCGCCACCGCCCGCAAGTACGCTCCGGCGGCACGGGACTATGCGCTTTTCCGGACGCTGTATCACGCCGGGTTGCGATCGGAGGAGGCCGCGCTGTTGGAGCGCGCGGACGTGCACTTCGGTCGGGGCCCGTTCGGCAAGCTGCACGTCCGCTTCGGCAAGGGCGCCCGGACCTCGGGGCCGCGGCCACGGTGGGTGCCGATGTTGGACGGGCTGGACCTGGTGCTGCGCTGGTTCTGTGATGACGTGCGGGGTAGGTTCCCGGACTCGCCGGTGCTGTTCGCTGATGAGTCCGGCGGTGCGCTGCACCGGGGAACGATCCGCAACCGGCTGCGGTACCTGCTTGAGCTCGAAGGCGGCCCGGCGGGCGAGCGGTTCAGCCCGCATGCGCTGCGGCGGGCGTGCGCGACGCATAACTACGAGCGCGGCGTGGACCTGGTCGCGATCCAGCAGATGCTCGGGCACTGGACGGTGAGTTCGACGATGCGCTATGTCAACCCTCAGGAATTGCAGCAGACGGGCGAGAAACCCCAGGTCGCCAGGTCATCATGGCCTTGGTGCCTCATCTTAGACCGATCTGTAGCGGCCCTCTGAACAGGGAAGATACCCAGACGATCTCTTCTGATGCACGATGCTTCCGTCAGAAGGAACGCCCAGCTGGCGTCCAGATCAACAGCCTTGCTGCCGCGCCGCTTCCGCTCCTCGGCGCGCTGAGCGCGCCTGCGGGGCGGGTCGGCTTGCCCTCGAGCTACAGGGCCGCTCCCCAGCGACACACCCCGCATGGCCTGCTGGACGGCATTCGGACAGTTCCAATATCCGACGTCGCCAGAGAAGATCACCCCGAACACCCTGACCAAGGCCTACACCGAGGCCGGGTACTTCGCCCGCAACGTGCGCACCATCGAGGTCCTCGTCGACCGCGACGCCGTCGCCTCCGGCGCCACGACCGCCGGCGAGCCCTGGCAGCACTACGACCTCGGGCACGGCTGGTGCACCTACAGCTTCTTCGAGCAATGCCCGCACCGCATGGCCTGCGCCCGCTGCGACTTCTACACCCCCAAGGGCTCCACCAAGGCCCAACTGCTCGAGGCGAAGGACAACCTGGCGCGCATGCTCGTCTCCATCCCGCTCACTGACGACGAACGTGCCGCGGTCGACGACGGACAGGCCGCCCTCGACGGCCTCCTCGGCCGGCTCACCGACGTTCCCACTCCAGCCGGCCCCACCCCGCGCGAGATCGGCGTCCCGCCGTCCGCGACCCTGCTCCCGATTGTCGCCGTCAACCAGCACAAAAGCTCATAAACTGGACAAACCTGATTCCACAGAATCGCCACCGTCATCGACTGCTATACTAGAGCCTGTATCGGATATGCCATGGCCGACCATCTCCGCACCGAACTGGTGATCGACGCGCTCGCCATGGCCGCCCGGAACTACCCGCTCGCCGAGGGCGCGATATTCCACTCCGACCGCGGTACCCAATACACCAGCGCAGCCTTCGCGACCGCGACCGGCCACCTGGACATCCGGCGATCGGTCGGCGCCACCGGAGTGTGCTTCGACAACGCCCTGGCCGACTCCTTCAACGCCGCCGTGAAAGTCGAACGAGTCAACCGCACCGTCTACCCCACCCGCGAACACGCCCGAAAGGACGTCGCCCGGTACATCGAACTCCGCTACAATACTCAACGTCTCCACTCGGCACTCGGCTACCAGACCCCGCAAGAGGTCTACAACGAGTACCTCAACCGGCAGTCCGCAGCATGAGATAGCAATTAATCAGCTGTCCGGAAAAAACCAAGGCGGCCCAAGGCCCCCCGCTACCCGTCTTCCTGCCACATACTCAGCTGTCTCCGAGACTTCCCACCGCTTCGTCGATTGACGGGTGACATCTCGGGCAGTCAGGAAGGCCGCACTTCCCTCGGATTCCGGGCCGTCCGATACACGTTGGTTCGGTCGGCTGGTACTTCTTGAGCTCTGCCAGTCAGGTGTGCTGTTCTTGTGTCAGTTTCCGGGGTTTAGGCATCATGAGATTGTTTCCCACGGTGTTGGTCCGACGGCCGCGTACAGCTTGAGTTCCTCGAGCTGGTCAGAATGGTAACCCTTCGGGATCACGGAAAGCACATCGCGCACGCCCACGCGGATGGTCCGCACGTCTTGACCAAATCCCTTGGCCGCTTCGAGTGCCAGGTCGACACCATCTGCGACGTCACCGTCTTTCGCTAACGCACGGGCGTAATAAACCTTGGCGTCGGCGTGCCACGCCGGCACCAGCCGAAGCATCGGATCCGCCTCGGTGAAGGCGCGATCGGCATCCCGGCGTGAGCCAACACGGCACTCGAGGTAGTTGCGGAACAAGGTTGTGCGTTCGACAGGGCCGGCTACCTTGCGAGTTTCCGAGTCCGGCAGCTGGTCGGTCACCCGCTGCATGTTGTCGACAGCGGTGCGACCGGAGCGGAGATCGTCGGTTAGTCCGTGCACGTGGACGAGCGCGGAGTATGCCTCCAGTGCGCCAAGGCAGGGCTTTCGAGTAATATCCAGCGCCGCCTCGACACCTTCGATCGTCTCGCGAGCTGTGTAGCTTTCGTAGATGCCGCGCGAGAGCGCGCGACCCCTCACGAAAATTCGTGTCAAGCTATCACCGCTGCGGTCAGCCACCATAGCGGCCGAGCGGTACCAGCCCCGGGCGGAAGCCACATCACCCCGGTTACCGAGCCAGAGGCCGTAAATCTGGCTGAGCTGCGCCGCCGCCCGCATGCGGTCGGCAGTTGCGCCGAGATTAACATTCTGCTGCCGGGCAACCATAAGTTGTGCGAGGAGCGCCTCACCGTATGCTGGGGAGCGATCGGTAAGGCTCTGACGGCTAAAGTCCTCCACAACGGCGTCCCAGTCCTCCGCGGCATCGACAGAATCTAATAGTCCATGACGGACAATGTTTGCCAGTGTAGACGCGCTACCGATGCCGAAGGTGCCGACTGTCGCTGTGATGATTTCCAGTAGAGCCCTGCGCTTCACCTGATCACCTTGTTCCTCGTCCATCTCCACCACCGTGCTCAGCAGGGGAAATGTGCCGAGTACGTGATCGCATGCCGTGGCAAGGTCAACGGATGCCCGCCGTTTTCCGGTCTCGACATAACCGATTTCTGACTTATGGTAATTCGTGCGTGCAGCTAGGCTGGCAAGGCTGAGCCCTGCGGCTTCACGCACCGATCTCAGCACGTGTCCGAACGTTTCGGCCACCTGTCTCTCCGATCTGTCGACGGTTGTCGACGCTCAGGTCCTGTCACGCCCCGCCCTGGTGGTGCCACGCTACTGCCATGGAGATCCATGAGGCGCAGACCGAGCCCGTCTGCGAGATGCATCAGGGGTCGCAGCGGCTGAATGCGCCGGTCACGGACCCGGACCACGCGTGGGGCATCTGGGGTCGGAAGGCCTCCGGGGTGCTGCTGGTCTGCGGGCGTGGCATCGACGCCCTGGACGTGCCGTTCCGGGTGATCGAGCTGCTGCTGGCGCTGGCGGATGCCGATCTGACGGTGCCGGTCGCCACCGCGCCGGCACCGTCGCGGTGGGTGCTGTTCGTGGCGACCGGTTCAGGGACGCTTC
>JBOHFI010000019.1:0-83790 GCA_050699595.1 Pseudonocardiaceae bacterium
TGCCGGTCTACCGGCAGATCGGAGCCCGGCTCGGCGAGGCTAATGCGATCCAGGCGTTGGGTGATGTGGCGCTGCAGCAGGACCGCTACGAGGAGGCCGCTGAGCGGTACGAGCAGGCGTTGCCGGTCTACCGGCAGATCGGAGCCCGGCTCGGCGAGGCTAATACCCTGGTCTCACGCGCCCGTTTGGCAATCATCGCTGGGGAGCGCACGGACGCTGGTTCGGAGATGGCAAAGGCGATCCACATTTACACCGCCGTCGGCCTCACAAAGTGGGCTGAAAATTTCCAGGCTGAGGCAGCTAGCTGGAAGGCTACTGGTGCTGAGACGTCGGATTCAAGTCAATGACGGACAATCGGCGACACGCAGTTCCCTCATACCTGGATCATTGAGACACCCGTTGGCGACCATCGCCGCCCGCCGGGCCGACCCGCTCGAGCACGGCCGCCAGGCCGCGCGCAGCAAGCGGGACCGGCCCGAGCGGGCACGCGAGTAGAACGATGGACTCAGCTACGTCCGCGCGCAGCAAGCGGCGCGCTCGATCCCGTAGAGGCGAATTCGGCAACCCCCGAACCGCGTTTGTGGCGGGCGGTCGAGGCGCGGTGTCGGGTTATCGGTGGGAGATGGATGTGTAGAAGGAGGTGATGAGGTCGTTGAGGGCGTTGATCGTGGGGTCGTCGCCGTAGCGTGTGCGGGCCTGGTGGTACAGCTCGTCGGTGATCATGGACAGGGTGTTGACGGATTTCCGGTCGGCTTGGAAGGCTTTGTGTGCCCAGTCGGTGGCGCGGTCGACGTCGCCGTCTCGGAGGGACACGATGGAGAGGGTGAGTCGGGCTTCGGTGGCGCGCATGGGGCTGCGGTCGCTGCCGTCTGGGCGTTCGGACAGGCGGAGTACTTCGTGTGCGTGCTCGGCGGCGCGGGTGTCGTCGCCGGCGATGCGGTAGCAGTCCATCGCGTAGAAGTCCCACTTGGTGGGGTCGATGACGAAATGGTTCTCTGGCCGGGTGGGATGCTCGTGGCCACCCAGCAGGCGGAAACCCTGGTCCATGGCGTGTCGAACCTCGCTGCTGTTACCCATACGCCCGTGAGCCCGGGCGCCTTGGGCGGCGAGTTGCACGGCGACCGATGCCCGAGGCGCGGCCTTGATCCCGGCGTCGGCGTAGTCGAGGACGGATCGCAGGCGGCCTTGGGTGAGGGCGAACCAGGCGCTCATCTCGAATGACCAGGCGATGATCTCGCCGTGGCCTGCTTCGCGGCCGAGTTGGAAGGCGGAGGTGCGGGCGGTCTCGGCGTGCCGGGCCAGGCCGAGGTCATAGTTCACGCAGCCGATCAGGAGAGACAGCCACCCGGCGATGACCAGTAGCTCTCGATGCTCGCTCAGCCGGGTGGGTCCCTCGAGCAGGTGTTGGATGTATTCGAGCTGGTGGTGCGCATCCTCGCGCAGTTCTTCGGGGGGGCGGGAGACGTACTCGCAGCACAGCTGTTCGGTGATGACGGTGAGTTGGTCGATCGTGTCGGGTCCGACGTCGGTGCGGTGGATCTTCCGCATGAGGTCGCTGAAGATCAGCGGATCACCTCCGGGGTGGACCAGTTCAGCGCTGGGCGTTGTCACGGTGGCGTATGCGGCGACCAGGCGGCCGTTGGCGTCCAGTGCCCGGTCAAGGCGCTGGACGGTGGCGTCGTCGGGGGTGAACAGGTTCTGCTCGGTGCGGCTGATCTGACTTTGACTCCAATTGGCCTGTCGGGCCAGGTCACCTTGGGTGAGACCGGCCGCGGTGCGCAGCTGGCGCAGCGTGTCACCGAAGGTCCGCACCGGCCCGCTCACCCCCTGAATATGCGCATGCCATGCGCGCATCCCGCATCTTGTGGCGTCCTGAACAGCCTAGCCCGCAGGATGCATCCGGCGGGTCGTCACCCGCCACTGGGCAGCAGGAAGGAGCACACCGTGGGGTTGCACATCGTGGTTCACCCGAGGTTCGGGGACACGGCTCGTGTCGTGACCGAAGCGAATGGCCGTCCACAGCTGGTGGCGGATATCGACACGCGGGGCAGTTTCGCGGTCCAGGTCGATGACGAGCTGGGCAGCGTCGAGCTCGCGGTTCAGTTCGCCCGCGAGCTTGCCGGTGCCGCGCTGCGGTTCGCGCGGCGATGCGAGGAATCGATGCCGGGGCTGGCCGTCGTTGCGTCGACGGCATCCGGTGATGGCGGGGCCCGCGACGGCGTGTGAGGCGATTCGATCGTCGGGGGGAGGAGGCAACCGAGGTGAGCACGCAAAGGTGAACCGCGTTCCGGGCGTGAGTGATGTCGAGTGGGAAGCGTTGGTGACGGGTGTGCGGCAGATGGCGGACGCGGTGGCTGGGCTCAGTCGCCGGATGGCGGCGGTGGAGCGGCAGTTGAGCCCTGGCACTCAGCGAGTGTCCGCTCCACGACGGTCATCCGCGTCGTGAGGTTCTCCACGGACCTGCGGACCTGGCTCACCAGGTCGAGAAGGTGGGCGGCGGAGAGGGATTCGTCGGTGCTGGGCTGGCGGAGCACGTATGCGCCCTTGCCCTGTCGGGACACGACAAGGCCGTCGGTCACGAGTTGGCGGATCGCGTCCCGGGCGGTCATGACAGCGATGCCGTACCGGCTGGTCAGCTCCGCCAGGGTCGGGAGCTGGTCGCCCGGGTGGTATGTGCCGGTGGCGATCGCGTGTCGCAGGTCGTCGGCGACGCGCTGGTATGCGGGCCGTGGGTCCGCCTGGTCCATCTCCATAGCACAACCGTACCGCCTGAGCTAGCAAAGCCATAAATCACCCGTTCAGAGTATCCAAGGAGGTGGTGCCGAGCAAGTCTGCTATCTAACACGGCAAAGGCGGATTAATCGTCTCGGTTGGTGGCGAGACGGGAGATCACGAACAGGAGGGGTGAGCATGGGAGCGCCACGGTATGCGCGGTTCTCGGTGGAGTTCGACGAGTGGTTTCCGCAGGGGTTGTACCTGGTCGGTGAGATCCAGGCGGTGACGGAGTACCAGTCGCAGGTCGAACACCGCACCCTCGGTCGGGTGTTCGCCGGACGCTACCGGCCCTCCACCTTCCTCACCCTCACCCTCGACAGCTATGGCCGAGTCGATAGCGACGGGACGGCGGTGAACCCGGACCGGTATGACTACCGGCGGGTCGCCCGCGACGCCATCCACTTCCCGGCGTTGCTCGATCGGTTCCGGCAGAACACCCGGCGGTGTGTCGGCTGGGAGGTGCAGTACTTCGGCACCGTCGAACCCCAGAAACGCGGCGCCCCCCACTTCCACACCGCCATCCGAGGCGCCATCCCCCGCACCGGACTACGGGCCATCACCGCCGCGACCTACCACCAGGTGTGGTGGCCGCCGCATGACCAGCTCGTCTACACCGACGGACGGCTACCGATCCGGGACACCCGGGTCAAGGGATTCACCGACGCCGACACCGGCCAACCGCTACCCACCTTCGACCAGGCCTGCGAGGAACTCGTCGAACCCGCCCACGTCGTCCGGTTCGGCGAGCAGGTGCACGTCAAAGGCATCCTCGGCGGCACCGAAGAAGCCGGACGCCACATCGGCTACCTCACCAAATACCTGACCAAAAGCGTCGGGCAAGCCGCAGGCCTCACCGAGACCGCCACGGATCGGCAGCGTGATCACGCCCACAGGTTGCACGTCGAACTCCAGGTCACCCCGTGCTCGCCCCGGTGTGCGGTGTGGCCGCTCTACGGCATCCAACCCCACGGCGCCCGACACTCGACGACCCCGGGGCGGCGCAAGGGCAAGGCGCACAAGCCCGAACACCTCGGCATCGCCGGACGCCGAAGTCCTCGTGTCCCGGAAATGGTCCAACAAGACCCTCAACGCACCGCTATGTAGTACGTTCACCCGTATAGCCCAGCGGCGGGTATCCACAGGTCAGCCACCGGACGGCAGCGCGAACAGCGGCGGCCGTAGCACCCGAAAGCGGGCCCCCGCTGTTGTGCGAGGGGCCCGCTTTTCGAGCTGCTCAGTGCTTAGTCGTCCCAGCACCACCGGTGCCAGCGGTCCCAGTGCCCGCGGTGGTGCTCGTGGTGCTCCTCGCGGCGTCCACGGCCTCTGTCGTCGCGGTCTCGGCCACCATCACGACCAGCGGTCATCGGCGTGAACACTTCTGCAACTCGCATTGCGATCCCTTTCCTCGGTGGGGGACGGAGTCTCCCCGACGCGTCCCCTCGAGTGGTTATCGCTGTGCACCACCCAGAAGGTTTCCAGCTTGTGTCAACTCCCAGGCAATGCCCAGGAAAGCCGGCGTTAGTGAACCCTGGCGTTGCGCCGACAATCGGCCGGCAGGCGGTCAGCAGCAGCGCCACCGCCCCGCCGGTGCCGATCACCAGGGGTCCCGGCGGCGCGGATCGCGTCGAGCTGGATCTGCGTTGCGCCGTAGTGGCGTAGCTGCACGAACCAGATCACCGCCGCGACGCCGAGCACCACCAGCGACCCCGCCGCGATGGTTCAGTTCGACAACGGTCGCGGCGTGGGTGGGTCGGGCCGGTTGCTGCGTGCGGTCACACCCCGTTCATCGCCCGCGGCCCGGAAGTCATCACAGAGTTCGGTGTGCCGAGCTGGTCGCGGCCGTCAGATCCGGCGGCACAGGGTGCGCGGCGTAACCTTTTGTCACCTCTTCGCCGAGGTGTCCGCCCCGGGGTAGCTCCCTGGGGCATCGGCGGGGGGACTCGGCGAGGAAGGGGGGATGTCGTGGATGTTGAGGATGCGCAGGCGCTCGGTGCGCGCGCTCGCATGATCCGCTGCCGTCGTGGGTTGAGCCTCGATGTGGTGGCCGGGTTGGCCGGGATCACCAAGGGCTACCTGTCGATGTTGGAACGTGGCCGGCGCGGGTTCAACCGACGCGGCCTGATCGAGGATCTCGCCGAGGCGCTGGGCTGCTCGGTGGCTGACTTGACCGGCCAGCCGTACCTGACGCCCGACCGGGCGACCCTGGAGGGGCGAGTGGCGTTGCCCGGCATCAGCCTGGCGCTCAACGACGTCGGACCCGACGAGGTTCCGGACCTCACACCGCGACCGCTCGATGAGCTGGTGGCCTGGGCCGAGCGCGCGAACGAGCATCGTGACCAGGGTCGGTTCTCGCACGCGGCGCGGGATCTGGGCACGTTGCTGACCGAGCTGCAGGCGCACGCGATGACGGCCGCAGGGACCGATCGCGACCGCGCGTTCACAGCGCTTGTGCAGGCGTGCATCGTGGCGGGCGTCGTCGCGTTCCGGCTTGCCGGCAATGGTGACCTGTCGATCTCGGCGTCCAGACGTGGATACGACATGGCCGCTCGCCATGGCGACCCCGGGTTGATCGGCTGCGCGCGGTGGATCTGGGCGATCAGGTTGGTGGAGTTCGGCGCGCGTGGCCGCGCCTCGCGAGTGCTCACCGCCGGGATTGACGAGCTAGGGCGGTCCGCTCGCCTGCGCGGTGAGGACACGTTTCCTGCGGAGATGCTCGGATTTGCACATCTTGCGCAGGCGCAGCGCGCGGCGCGGGACAAGCAGAATGACGACGCGCACGCGCACCTGGCCGAGGCCGCGGGGATCGCCGCGCGGATCGGGGAGTGTAACGGAAATCTTGCGCACTTCGGCCCGACCAATGTCGCCGTGTGGCGGTTGGGGGTGGGTATCGAGCTGGGCGAGGGCGGCCGGGCTTATGAGTTGGTTACCCGGATGCCGCTGGACGTGGCCACGCTCAACAGTCACGAGAGATCCGCGGCGCTGTATTTCGATCTGGCTCGGGCGCTGGTGCAGGACGGAGCGACCCGTGACTTGGTGGCGATCCGTCATCTGGACACCGCGGATCGCCTCGCGCCGACCCGGATCCGTAACGACCCACTCGCCCGGGACCTGGTGCTCATCCTCTCCCGCCGTGCCAGGCGCCAGGTCTGGGAGTTGGACAGTCTGTGTAACCGCTTCGGCATCGGCGCTCAGCGTTCTCGGACTGTGAACAACTAGCGTCGATCTCACGGCACTGTCTGCCGGGTGACCAACGACGTACACCGGGGTGTGCTGGGCGGTGAGGGCACGGTCGGTGCCGTGTGCGGTGTCCGGGTTCGCTCTCAGGGCACGGCTGGTTGCCGGTCTGATCCGGAGCGGGTCTGCCTGGCCTGTTGCCGTGTGATGCCGGTGTGAGCCCGTCATGGCGACTCACCCACCGCGACCCGATCTCGCTCTGCTGGCCCGGACCGTGGAATGGTTGGAAGGGCGTCCTCCCGTCGAGCGTAGGTTCGTCCACTCGGTGTGGGAGCGGCTCGCCGAGCTGGAGCGGTTCGGTTGTCCCACGGGGCCGATCGATGCCCTGCGCTCGATCCTGCTCGATCATCAGCCCGCGACCCGCGCGGGCCGCTGCCATGGCTGCCGGCGTCTCAGCTGGTGTCACCGTGTCGTCTGGCGCTACCACCTCATCCCCTTCCCCTGGTGCCGCCGCTTCCCCTGTCTCGTGTGGTCCCGGATCGGTGTCGAGTTGCTGGAGCATCCCGCCGAGCGCGGTCGCCACCGCCGAGCGGCAGGCGGCGACCGCAGGCGTGCCCGGCCACCCCCGGGGCGAGCGGGCGACCATCAGACCCTCCGCCCGACCGGGCCGGGCGGCACTACTCACGGCGAGCGGAGGCGGCCCCATGGCGGGCAGGCGTGGCCGGCCGGTCCAGCGCGCGGGTGGCCTGCTTGACGAGCTGGCCGCCGCGCTGGGTTGCCCGGTGGTGGACTTGACCGGCCGGCTATACGTGCCGCTGTTGGCCTTGGTCCCAAGTCATCCGAAGTTGCGCTCGTACCATATGGTCGCTGCCAGTCCGGATGAGTTTCCCACTGTGTTGCGATTTCTATCGGCTTGTCACCCGCGAACTCGAGGATGTGGTCCCATGTGACAATCCCCTCGAACGGGAAACGCCTGTCTGGCGAACCATAAGGATCATGGGCGCGACACTCCCTACAGGGCTGCTGGACTGTGGATACAACCCAAGCGCGCACAGCTTGGACACGCCGGAGTCCCGCTCGCTGACCCACTCTCGACCACGTCTGCCACCGACGCCACGACCACAGCTTCCGCCACCACAGATTAAGGCGTATCCCCACCCCATACTCCAGGAGCGACTGCTCATCCCACGACACGAAAGACTCGACGGTCACGTTCTCTCGACGCAGCCCGCCCGGCAGCGCCGCCTCGCTCACCGGCGGTTCCGGGCGCCTACGCCGGGCCATGTCGTGACCTGTCCCTTCGGCAGCAGGTCAGTCAGTCCGGGCAGTCGGCGTCGGGGCGGAACTGCCGTGATCGGCACCGGCCAGGGCGTCCCCATCGCGCCTACCGGTCGGCGGTCAAGATCTGTTCCTCGGCCGCAGTGAGGTGGCCGTGAGCGTGCAAAAATTGCGGTCTGACGGCTGCCGTATCGGGGAATGCCTGGCGATCGGCTGGGAGGAGGTCGACCTGGACCGGGCCACGGCGGAGGTCTGTTGGCGGCTGGTGCGCCGGAGGGGGGTCGGGCTGCTGCGGCTGGCGTCGACGAAGACGGGGCACAGCGGCGAGCGGTTGATCCTGTTGCCCAGCTGGGCCATGACCATGCTCAAGCGCCGTCGCCTCGCCATCGAGCCGGGCGTGCAACCGCTGTTCCCCGACTCCCTCGGCGGCTGGCGTGACCCCTCCAACGTGCGGCGAATCTGGCGGCGAGTCCGCGACGACGCCGGGATCCAGGGGCTGGTCAGCCACACGTTACGCAAGACCGTCGCGAGATTCCTCGACGACGCCGCCGTACCCACCCGCAAGATCAGTGACCAGCTCGGGCACTCCAGGGTCAGCATGACCCAAGACCACTACCTCGGGCGCAAGCTCACCGACCGGCAGACCGCCGACGTCCTCGACAAGTTGATGGGGTCCAGCAGCGCATGAGCCGTAAAACATCCCAAAAATATCCCGCGATCTTGATGGAGCTCCGGTCACAGGGCCGTGACCAGGGAGAACAGTGGGCCGCCTGGGACTCGAACCCAGAACCTACAGATTAAAAGTCCGCTGCGCCGAGTGTCGCGTGGTGTCAGCTAGTGATGGTTAAGGCCGGTTAGTGCAGGTCAACGGCCATCCGCGCTGGTTTCGAGTGTCGCCCGGTGATGGGCAGTGTCGGGTTCACACGAAACTGCGGAGCCCGATAGGAGCCCGGCGTTAGGTGGTCGGGTCCCGGTTGCATGACGTGAACCGCCGTGCTGGCGTTGGCACGCTTGGCCATCCATCACGGTGGCCTGATGTCGCAGGTTTGTATCGCCGGGCTGGCCCAGGTTGCGGGCGTCGACCGCTGGGCGCGGTACCGGTGGGCCGGGCGGGAACCCAAAGACCGGACCGTCGCCGGTGTCGGCTTACCTAGGCACCCTTCAATTCCTCGCCCGCCAGTCCGGCCCGGGGCTAACCTTGCCACCACTGGCCGGCGACCCGATCCCGGTTCGTCGCATCGCTCGGTGGGTTCAGAGCACTTCGTGGCACCCACCTCCTGCGTGCTATCGGTCTGTGGTCGTCGTCTGGGAAACTTTGCTGAGCCAAGGGAGGCATGTCACGGGAGCCCGCGAGTCCAACGCAGGGGATGACTACCACTTCTGGTGGGCAGCCCGGCGTGCCTTGGCCCTGATCGACCCGTCCGGTCCTCTCGAAGTGCTGACCGTGGAGGGGCTGACCTACGTCGACGACCCTGACGACGATTTCGAAGCGATCGACGTTGGCGAATACCTCGGCGGTCAAGACTTCGCAAGCGCGTCGCAGGTCGTCGTCTCGCAGCTGAAGTACAGCACCCGTCACCCAGAAAGGCCTTGGACCGTCGCGCGGCTGTGCGCTGCGCGCCGCCGTCGCCGGTCGGCCGGGACAGCCGCGTCGGCCACCGTCCTTAACCGGTCGGTCCTGCGCGACCTCGGAGCTGTCTACCGCCGACTCGTGGGTGATCACGGTCGGGACACAGTGCTCAGCAAGCTGCGCCTCAGACTTGTGAGCAACCGACCCGTGGACGATCCGCTGATGACCGCGCTCGGGCGGGCCACCGCGACAGTGCACGCACGGCAAGGTCCGCTGCGCGCAGCGGACCTGCTGAAGACGCTGCAAGCGGCCGACGCCGCCGTCATCGGACAGTTGCGAGACAACCTGGGGCACCTCTCCAGCCAGGACTTTTGTGACTTCCTGACTATCCTCGACCTGTCGGAGTGCGGCATGCACGGGCGGACCTCGCTCGAGCGCGAAGTACGTGGACATATGGCCGAGCTGAGCCCGGACCGCAGCGACGACTCGGCGCGAGCTCTGTACGACCTCGTCCACCACCAGGCCCTGCCCGACCAACCGAGCCGGGCGGGGCTGCGGCGCGCGGACGTCCTGGCGGCTTTGGGTGTCGCGGACCTCGACGGCCTGTACCCGGCTCCCCCGAGGCTCACGGCGGTCGAGGATCCGCTGCCGGCGCCGAGCAGCGCTCATCTGGCCAAGGCCATCCTGGGCGCTCCGGGCGGGATGGTCCTCGCGCACGGCCCACTCGGGGCGGGTAAGACCACGACGCTGACGCAACTCGGTGGGCACCTGCCGCCAGGGTGCGCAGTGTTGGTCTACGACTGCTTCGGTGCCGGGGAATACCTGAGCACCGGCGAGGAGCGGCACACCCCGCGTCGGTTCGTGACCCAGATCGTCAACGAACTCGCACAATTGTGCGGCACGCCCCTGCTGCTTCGGCCGCCGGAGTCCGAGGACGACCTGTGGAGGCGGCTGACCAAGGCGCTTCGGCAGGCCAGTGATGCCATACCCAGCCCCGGGCGTCTGGTCCTGGCGGTCGACGCCGCTGACAACGCCGCGTTCGCCGCTGAACGTAAGAGGCAGCGCGGGTTCTTGCCGGGGCTACTTGACCTGCCGTTGCCGGAGCGCGTGACTGTGGTGCTGACCGCACGGTCTCACCGGATCTCCCAGTTGGGCACCGAGCCGATCGCCTCCGTAGAGCTGCGCAGCTTTGACGCCGCAACGTCCGCCCAGCACCTGCGCCGGCATTACCCGGACGCGACAACGATGGAGACCGACAACTTCCACTCGCTCACGGACGGCAACCCGCGCATGCAGTTCTACGCGCTGGACCGCGCCCGCGCCGAGTGCTGGAGCATGTCCTCACTTCTGATGGCGTGCCGCTCCACGCCGGACTTGTTGTTCAAGGACGTGGTTGACTCCGCGCTGCAGGTGAGCGGCTCGGACGCTGGAGGCGTCAGATGGCTGGCTCTGCTGGCCGCTCTGTCCCGGCCGGTCCGCGTCGATGTGCTCATCGACGCCCTGCAAATCGACCGGGAACGAGTGCTGGCCTTCGCTGAAGGACTGTTTCCCGGCGTGAGGCTCGAGGGCGACACGATCGCGTTCCGCGACGAGGACTTCGAGAAATACGTCATGCAGGTACTCACCGCGGAGGACCTGCGACAGGCACATCACCGGCTCGCGGACGTGTTCCTGTCCACCCGGAGTACCGACCCAGACGCCGCCGCGCACGTAGCCGAGCACCTGTTCGACGCCGGCCGGACACAGGAGGTCGTCCGGCTAGTTCTGGACGAGCCGTGGCCCGCATCCATTCCGGACGGGTTCCGACGGCTGGAAGTGCAGGAGAACCGACTCGACCTGGCGCTGCTCGCCGCAGCCTCGACGAGCGACGCCGGCCAAGCGGTCCGGCTTGTCATGCGCGCGGCAGCGGCCGCCTCCAGCAGGAACACACTCGCCGCCCTCGTACGCACGCACGTGGACCTGGCGTCCCACTATGCCGACCCAAAAACCGTCGCGCGACATCACCTGCATGATAACCAGGAACAGTGGCTCGCCCCGGTCCACATGCGGACCGCCGCGATCCTGTCGCGTGACCCGACCACCCACGAGCAGGCCAGGCAGCAGCTCGCCGCAGCCAACGCGTGGCTCCGACGGTGGCGGGCCGCCCCGGAAGACGAAACCCGGACCTGGCAGCTCGACGCCAAGGACGTCGCCCGCGCCGCCGAGGCGTACTACCGTCTCGACGGGCCGGTGGGTGCCGCCACCTGGCTGCGGCGATGGCGACCGATCCCGTTCATGTTCGACGCGATGGTGGCACTTGCGGAGCGACTCGCGCCCGAACTCGGGCCGATCCGACTGCGTCAGGAACTCGACGGGCTCGGCCTGCCACCATCTTGGCACGGCCCGTTCCTCGCCTTCCTGCGTCTCCCGGGTCAGGCTCCGCTCGCCGAGTGGGTGGAGCAGACCGTTCGGGCAACGCTCAAGCAGCCGGCTGGGAAACCGGCTGCTTGGAAGGACCGCTTGTGCGAGATCGCCGTCCGCCACGGTGACCACGACCTCGCCCGCTGCCTGCTTGAGCACTGGCTGCGGCCAATGCCCGAGGGCGCCTGGAACTTCAGGAGCGCTGCGGGAGACGGGACGTCGGCATTGCGCCAGCGGGCCCTGATCGCGGCACTGGACGGGATCAAATCGGACGCGGACACCCTCCTCCCGCCCTCACTCCAGCCCACCGGCGCCGAGGGCGGCGCAAGTAAAGACCGGTCCTATGAGAGGGGCCGGTGGCTGGAGATGGCCCGTCCCTTACTGCGCATGTGCCTGGTCCGCGCCCGACTTCTCGTGGACACCGGCTCCGACGACCTGCCAGGCATCGTCGAGGAGGAGCTCCGCGGACGCGGACAGGCGGCGGTACACCGGTGGTTCCGGGTCGACAGCACCTACCGGGCCTGGGCCGCCCTGGCCGCCGAAACGATCCTGGATTCGAGTGGGGACCCTGGTCGGCTGGGCGAGCTCGCGGACTGGGCGCCGGCGCTCCTGCGGAACCAGGCACCGTGGCTGTGGCTCGACCTGGCCGCGGCGCTGACCGCGCGCGGGCTGGACCAGGATGGTGCCGCTGATCTCTGCCTTCGAGCCGCCACTTACGCCCAGGAGGAGCAGTACTCGGCCGTGGACCGGCTGGAGTTGCTCGCCGAGTGCACGGCGCAGGCTGGCGAGGTGTCGTCTGATCTTGGCCGGACACTGTTCGGCCGCACGTTGGAGGCGGCCGCGAGCGTCGATGACGCCGCTGCCCAGCTCCTGCGGGTTCACGCCTGTCTCGCGTCCCGTGGCGCCTCGGTCCTGATGCAGAACCAGGCCCCGAAGGCCGCGACGAGGCTCGCATACGCTGCGGAGTTCGCTGAGCGCTATGTGACCGATCCGGGGCTGGTGCCGCACGCCGAGCTTCTAGCTGCGATCGGGCGTATGCACCCGCCCACCGCGTTCGCGACCGCCAGCCGGTGGGATGACGAGGACCGCTTCGACCTGGGTTCTGCGGTCCCATCGTTACTCGCATCGGCAGTGGACAGCGGCTTCTTCACAGTGCCGGATGCGCTGTGCCTGCAGCACCTGATCAAGCTGCCCGCCCTGCGAGTTGACAGCACCCTGGCCCTGCTAGAGCGCCTGCCGCCCGGCGCCGAACGGTCCGCACACGTCCGGCGGGCGCTACGGCAGGCCGCCGTGTGGCTACGCCGGCACGTCCCGGCGAGCGACCAGGCCAGCCTCGCGCGGCGCCTGGCCAATTGGGTCAACCAAGACGGTGCAGCCGATGACGTGCTCCACGAATTGCTCGATCCGGTCCTGACACTGGGCGGGAACACGGACGCGGACTACAAGACCAGCCGCATATGGTCCGGACCGGACCGGATAGGGCCGGCGGTCACGGCCTTGCTGGATTCTCCCGGCGGCCGAGCGTTGGCCGACCTCTCCGAGGACGTCCAGACCCTGACCGGCGCGTACGTCGCCAGCGACGTGCTGCACGGGTTCATCCTGGCGGTCGCGACGGGCGCCAGGCCAGATGACCGCATATCGGCCCTGGGCGCCGTGGCGGCGTTGGCCGACCAGAGCCGGGTGGATGCGTCGACGGTGCTCAACGTGCTGGCCGAGTACCTGCGTCGGTGGCGTGGCTGGCCGGGAATCAGTGCATGGGCCGCCGCGATCCTGCCGGACTTCGTGAGACGGCATTTGCCGGCGCTCGCCTGGCAGGCCGACCCCGGCCCGACACTAGAGGCGCTGCGCGCCTTCGGCGCCCCGGACGAGACGGTGCGGCAGGCGTTGCTTGCGGCGGTGCACACCCGCCGCGCGGAGCTGTCCGTGTTCCAGCTACAGAACCTGGCGTTGTTGTTTGCCGAGCTCACCGACCCATCCGCAGCCGCCGACGCCCTTATCCAGACGCTGGACGACCTGGCGACGTATCTCCCCGAGGAACCGGAACGGCCGTTGCTGGCCACTGCGGCCGAGACGGTCACTGGCCTGCTGTGGAGCGCGTTTGGCCATCCACGTAAGGCCGTTCGTTGGCGGGCCGCGCACGCTGCCCGCGAGTTGCTGTTGTTGGGCAGAACCGAGCTAGCCGATGGTCTGGTCGGATGTTTGGACGCCACGTCGGCGGGACCGTTCCGTAGCCCGGAGCTGCACTTTTACTGGTTGTCGGCGCGCGTCTGGCTGCTCGTGGTGCTTCAGCGGGTAGCGACCGAGCGGCCTCAAGAGCTAGTTCGGCACGTCACGACCTTGACGCGCGTCGCAACCGACGCCGCACTGCCGCACGCTCAGATCAGGGAGCTGGCCCGATCGGCGGCCCTGACGTTGGCCGTCGGCGACCTCTCCCCACTCACCTACGCCAACCGGCCCGTAGCGTGCCGGTCCGACCGTTCCTTGAAGGACGTCGGGGACCGCCGTTGCCGGGAGGGCACGGCCCGGTACGACTTTGACTCGCTGGACACGCTCCCCTACTGGTATGCGCCGCTGGCACAGGTGTTTGGCGTCCCGCTGGAACAGGTCGCTGTCCGCGCCGAACGGTGGATCGTGGACGAGTGGGGTGTCGGCCGGGATGAGTGGATGGCCGACGTCCGCGAGCTCCGGGACGAGAGGTCCTTTGAGCGCATGTCCCACCGGCATGGAGCCATTCCCAACGAGGAGAGCCTGCGCCTGTATCTGGAGTACCACGCGATGATGCTCGCAGCGGGCGAGCTTGCCGACGCCGGGACGCCCGTCTGCGTGGAGCCCTACGAAGACCCGCCAGATCCATGGGAGTACTGGCTACGCGCCCATCTGCCCGGGTCCAGGAATGCCTGGCTCGCTGACCTGCGCGGTCCAGTACCCGCCGAGCCCCTGCTGTTCGGCCGGGTAGCGCCGCTGGAGCGATGGCAGGACACAGACCCAGCTGAATTCGGGGATGTGCTCGGGCTGAGCCGGGGCCGCCTGCCTGATGAGGTGCTCGTGTCCGGGTACGTCACTATCCGCAGGTCTGGCGGATACGGCACCGTCTCCGTCAAGTCGGCGCTCGTTCACCCGGCGTACGCACCTGCCCTGCAACGCGCGCTGCAGGCGGCCGACAACCCAACAGACTGGAAGCTCCCCGACGAAGGCGAAAGCGAGTTCGAGGTCGACCACGGTCCGTTCCAGCTACGCGGCTGGCTCCGGGACAGCAATGATCCATCTCAGTGCCTAGACGAGCTGGACCCCTATGCACACGGCCTCAGACGGACAAGCACGTTGCCGGGCCAGGACTTCCGCTCGCGCGTCGGATGCTCAACCGACGCCGTCGGGACTATACTACAGGACAGGGACGGGCGGACCATCGCGTGGACCGACCGTTGGTCCGACGAAGACGCCGACACACAGAACCACTCGACCGACGTCCGGTCCTCCGGCAACCGGACCTTCGTTCGCAGAACCGATCTGCTCCACTACCTGACGGACACGGACATGCAGCTGATCGTGGAGGTGCAGATTGGACGGCAACGCGACCGCGGCGCCGGATCCCACGACTACACGTTCCCCAGCAGCCACCTCTACCTCCTCAACAGCTCTGGCAAGGTCCACAGCATCTGATACCGACCTCATGCGGCTGGGCGAACAGATCGTCCACGAGCTGGGCCTCGAACGGTCGAATGACACCCTCAGCCGGTGGCTCGCGCACCACGTCGCCGAGCTGATCAACGCAGCCCAGGATGCCCAGCAGACCCTCACACCCGAGCAAGCACACCAGGCCGCCCAGCAATGCCGCGCGGCCATCCTGCAGCTGTGGCAACACCGCACCTCCTGGCCGCACGGGTGGCCGCCCCCCGGTGCCCTGCAGATAACAAGACAGCTCGACGGTCTCCCGGAGCCCGGCCCTGGTGGCTGGCACGACAACAGACTGCTGTCCGTCCTGCAAGACACCCACCACCGGCTTCTCGAGGCGCTCGTCGACTGCGCCGCGTCCGGGCATGCCAAGACCGTCGAGGAACAGTGGTTGGAACACTTCGGCGAGATACTGACCGAGGATGAGACAGCGATCCTGACCCGGGTCGTCGGCACCAACCAGCGGCTGTCGCGGCTCATGAGCCTCGTGCGAGAGGACAAGGACACCGACGACGCTGATTCCGACACAGACACGAAGCACCCGGTATTGGTCCTAGCCGACGCCTACCGCGACTTCGTCTACAACGCGGTCGACCGGGCGCTGCGCACCGCTCAGGCGCATCCGGATGAGCCCGAAACGCCCGCGACGCGTGAATAGGCGACGTCAGGACCCGGTATCGCCGGGTTCGGTCGGCGCTTGGACGGTAGAGACGGGGCGCCTCGAACCCGGCCCGTCGGCAGCCTCCTCCCCAATGGTGGCCGTCGGCGAGATCCTCGAACTCGCGGAGCAGCGCAACTAATTTCCGGTTCGCCTCGTCGGTGATCTCCTGTAGGCGGCGGTCCGGTTCGTCGGCCCGCTCGTTCTCGACCCGGTGCTGTTCGAGCAGCTGTGCCTCGGTTTCGGTGATGAGTTCGGTGCGTCGTTGCTTGACTGCGGCCGGTAGTGCGGTGACTCGCTGTCGGACTGTGGAGCAGAGTTCTCGATCGGTCATGCTGCCATCACTCCGACCGTTCAACGGCGTGCTTCAATCGGCCGTATGGTCCCGTACACGCCTCCGTTCAGTCGATAGTGAACACTTTCTCCCGCTTTACGGGCAGGGAGCTTGCGCGTGGATAAACATCTCCCCCCGGGAAGCTGTAGATTTGATGTCGACCTACCATTTTCAGGGTCTGTACTGGCCGAGATCACCGATGGTACTGGAGTGCGCACACGGCGTCAACTGCCGCAGATCAGAGGGAGTCGCATTACATTCCGTAGTTCACTGGTCGCTACGACGGTCAGTGGCTCAAATTTTCGCGCAAATGAACAGGACGCGCAACGCGAGCGGAAGGGCAAGTGCTCGGGGGAGACGGTATGAGCAGTTACCTCCTATCGCCGAAGGCGAGGAACTCCCGCAATGCTCAGCACAATCAAGGACGAGCTCAAACCAGGTTCACTTGTGGCGGTCCGCGGCCAGAAGTGGGTGGTCAGCGAGGTCGATCCGGCGCAGGGCAGCACGCTGGTTGCTTTGCAGAGCGTCGAGGACGGCCGCTACGGAGACACCCTGGAGGTGATCTGGGAGGTCGAACCGGGCCGCCAGGTGCTGCCCAGCGGTTCACTCCCCAACGTCACCGACCAGGGTTTCGACCCGCCGGAGCAGCTCGCTGCCTTTCTCGACGCGGTGCGCTGGTCTGCGGTGACCTCGGCCGATGTGAAGACCCTGCAGGCGCCGTTCCGCTCGGGTGTGGCCATCGAGGACTATCAGCTCGAACCGGTGGCCCGGGCCGTCGAGGCGCCTCGTGTGAACCTGCTGCTCGCTGACGATGTCGGTCTCGGCAAGACGATCGAGTCCGGGCTGGTCGCGCTGGAGCTGCTGCTGCGCCACCGTACCCAGCGGATCATGGTCGTCTGTCCAGCCGGTCTCACGGTGAAGTGGTGCGACGAGATGGCCGAGAAGTTCGGCCTCGATTTCACGATCATCGACTCGGACCGCTGCGCCCAGGTGCGCAGGGACTACGGCAGCGTCGCCAACCCGTTCAACGTCTACCCGCTGACCATCGTCAGCCTGCCCTGGCTGCGCGGCGCGAAGGCGCAGCGGCTGCTGGACGAGGTACTCCCCGCCGACGGACCGACCTTCCCTCGAACGTTCGACCTGCTGATCCTCGACGAGGCACACCACGTCGCCCCAGCCGCGCCCAAGCAGGTGTATGCCGTCGATTCGCAGCAGACCAAGCTCATCCGCAAGCTCGCCCAACACTTCACCCACCGGCTATTGCTGTCGGCCACCCCGCACAACGGCTACCCGGAATCCTTCACCGCGCTGCTGGAGATCCTCGACGATCAACGCTTCCTCCGCGGAGTCCCCCCGGACCGCGCAGCCATCAAGGACACGGTGGTGCGAAGGCTCAAGCGAGACATCGTCAACGCCGACGGCTCGCCCCGATTCGTGGAGCGGCGCGCGGGGGTGATCCCAGTGCACTACCCCGACAGTGAGCGAGACATCCACCGCCTGCTCACCCGGTTTGCCGGGCTGCGCCGCAAGAAGCTCACGTCGCCTCGCGGCCGCAAGGCCACCGACCTGGTGACGCTGCTGCTGAAGAAGCGACTGTTCTCCAGCCCGGCCGCGTTCGCGCACACCGTGCAGGTCTATCTGGACACCCTCAAGGTGCATACCCGCTCGACCGCACCGATGGACGACGACGTTCCGGAGTGGATGGAGGACTTCTTCGACGACGTCGCCACCTACGACGACGAGCGGCTGGCCGACGCGGAGGACGACGCGCTCGGCCGGGCCCGCCCGATGCAGCCGGACACGGACGGCGACGAGGTCGCGCTACTACAGCGCATGCTCGACTGGGCGCTCACCCACGAGGCGCAGCCCGACGCCAAGGCCCGCGAACTGATCAACTACCTGCAGGCGATCTGCAAACCGGATGGCAAGCATTGGACCAACGAGCGCGTGGTGGTGTTCACCGAGTACCGGGACACCCAGCTCTGGCTGGCGGCCCTGCTGCGCCAGGAAGGGCTCGGCGCGGACGGGGTCGCCGAGCTGCACGGGGGCATGAGTACCGAGCACCGCGAACAGCTTCGGCTGGCCTTCCAGAAGCACCCGACCGAACATCCACTGCGGATCCTGCTCGCCACCGACGCCGCCAGCGAGGGCATCGACCTGCAGAAACACTGCCACCGGCTGGTCAACTACGACATCCCGTTCAACCCGAACAAGCTCGAGCAACGGATCGGCCGCATCGACCGCTACGGACAGACCGAGGCCCCGGACATCCGCCATTTCGTCGGCACCGGCTGGGAAAGCGCGGTCGACTCCTACGAAGCCGACCTGGAGTTCCTCTCCCGCGTCGCCACCAAAGTCTCGCGGATGGAGGAGGACCTCGGCTCGGTCAACGCGGTGCTCTCCCACGCGGTGCAGCGCCGGATGCTCGGTCAGCTCCCGCACTTCGACGTCGATGCGGCGGGTGCGAAGAAGTCGGCGTCGGTGAAAGAGGGGCTTCCCGCCGAGTCCAACGTCCGAGAGCAGGTGCGCAAGCTCCGCGCCAACCTCGAGGAGACCGTGCGGGAGCTGGCGATCACCCTGCCCCGGATCAAGCGGGTGGTGGACACCGCGCTGAACCTCGCCCACCAGCTTCCGCTGAGCGCGCACTGGGACGAGGAGCACCTCGCCGAGAGCATGTTCGACGTGCCGATGCTCACCGGGTCGTGGGCGCGGGTGGCCGACGGACTGACCGAGAAGTTTCAGCGTGACGGTGATCGCCGCCGCGACGAGCCGCCCCGTCAGCTGCCGGTGACCTTCGACCCTGAAGTCGCCAAAGACCGGGACGACGTGGTGCTGGCGCACCTCAACCACCCCCTGGTCGCCATGTCGACTCGCCTGCTGCGCGCGGCGGTGTCGAACGAGCAGATCGGCCTGCGCCGGGTCACGGCCGTGGTGAGCGACCATCCCGCGCTGGAGGACGTGCTGGTCGGCGCCTACTCACGGTTCGTGCTGGTCGGCGCCGACGGCGTACGGCTACACGAGGAGGTGCTCTACGCCGGCGGATGGGCACCGGCGGTCGGTCGCTTCCGCCGGCTGGAGAACCTGACCGTGCTCGGCGGCATCCTCGACAGCGCGTTGACCTCTGGTACCCCGGTGTCGGATCCGGTGTGGCAGCGGATCGCGTCGCGGTGGCCGCGGATCTCCGACGGCCTACTGGCGGCCATCGACTGGCGCACCAACACCCGGCTGGAGTCGCTGCGCAGGAAGCTCGACCAGCGTGAGGAGGGGGAACGCAAGCGGATCACCTCGGTGATCGAGCAGTTCTCCGCGACACTGCGCTCCGCGCTGGCCGATGACGAGGAGGACGCGCTGTTCAGCTTCGCCGACGTGGACAAGATCAAGGAAGAGCGCGCCCAGTACCGGCGCGACCGACTGGCCCGGGAGCAGCGGCTGACCACTCTCGCGACCGAACGTGACCGTGAACTGGAGGCGATCGCGGCCCGCTACCGCCAGCAGGAGCCGCACCGGTTCCCCGTCGCCGTGGTGTTCGTCGTGCCCAAGCGCGAGGCCACCCGATGAGTTCCTACAGTGTCCGTCGCTCGCACGCGCCGGATAGTGCCGAGCAGCACCGCAACTGGCTGAGCCTCATCGAGGTCAGCGGCCCGTTCCTGTCGCTACCGGTGCTGCGCTCGACCTGGCCCACGCTGGATCCCCTGGACAAGCCGGCCAGGGAACGATTGCGTCTGGAGCACACCACCTGGCAGGCGGACACCGCCGCCGGGCAACGGGCGTGGATCGACTACGTGCTGCGCGAACTGCTCGGCTGGGGCGACACGCTGCACTCCAGCGGGCTCGACACGCTGACGATGGACGTGCCCGAACACGACACCCAGATCACGCCATCGTTCGCGCTGGTCGAACCCGACGAGGACATCAAGCCGCGTACCACGCGACTGCTGGGTTTGGTGTGCGAGCCGGGCGCGCAGCCCACCGCGCGGATCAAGGGCGACGCGTGGGCGGCCACCCCGGTGGACCGGCTCGCGAGGCTGTGTCGGTACCACGACAGCGAGCTGGCCCTGGCCACCGATGGTCGGTGGTGGGCGATGGTGTGGGCGCCACGCGGCGGCGTGACCACCACCGCGGTGTTCGACGCGGTCGCCTGGCCGGAGACCGCCGAGCGGGATGTGGTGCGCGCGTTCGTCTCGCTCCTGTGCCGCACGCGGTTCTTCGGCGTGCCAGACGAGGAGAAACTCGGCGCGCTGCTGAAGAAGAGGGAGGACCAGCAGGAGGAGATCACCGAGGCGCTCGGGGTGCAGGTGCGCCAGGCGGTGGAGTTGCTGGTGGCCGCGATCGGCCGGGCGGACACGGAGCTGCGCAAGCGCGGTGAGCCGGACCTGCGGCACGTTGACGCGCACGAGGTGTACCGCAGCGCGGTGTCGGTGATGATGCGGATCGTCTTCCTGCTCTTCGCCGAGGAACGCGGCCTGCTGCCCTCGGACAACGAGCTGTACGCGAAGGCTTACTCAGCGGGCCGGTTGTGCGCCTATCTGGAGCAGCGCGCGCTGCAGGGCAGCGAAGACGACCTGGAGCACACAGCCACCGCGTGGCACCGGTTGCTGGCGCTGTTCGACGCGGTGTACCAGGGCGTGCAGCACCCACGACTGACGATTCACGCGCACGACGGCTCGCTGTTCAACCCGGACGACTTCCCGTGGCTACCACTGCACATCGACGACCGCACCGTGCTGCACATGCTGCGCGCGGTGCAGTACGTAGAGATCGGCACCGGACGGTCCAGGGAGCGACGCTCGCTGTCGTTCCGCACGCTGGACGTCGAGCAGATCGGTTACGTGTATGAGGGCCTGCTGTCCTACGACGGTTTCCGCGCCGACGACATCGTGGTCGGCCTGATCGGTAAGCAGGGACTGGAGGAAGAGGTCCGGCTGCGCGACCTGGAATCCCTTGCCGCTCGGTGTTCTGACGTGCCGGCCCTGGCCGCGACGATCGCCGACGAGTACAAGGACTCGAAGATCGGTTCGGCGAAGGCGCTGGCGAAGAAGCTCGCGCCGCTCGTCGGCGCGGAGGAGGGGCGCAAGAAGCTGCTCGCCGTGGTGCGCGGCGACTATCCGCTGGCCGAGCGGCTGTTGCCGTTCTACGGGCTGATCCGCACCGACCTGCGTGGCCTGCCGGTGGTGGTGATGCCGGGCGAGCTGTACGTGACCGAGTCGCCGCTGCGCAAGAACTCCGGCACGCACTACACGCCACGGTCCCTCGCCGTGGAGATCGTGGATGGTGCGCTGCAGCCGCTCGTGTATACCGTCGGTCCGCTACACACAGCGGATGGGACCGAGTGGGAGCTGAAGTCCAGCACGGAAATCCTGGCGCTCAAGGTCGCCGACATCGCAATGGGCTCGGCCGCGTTCCTGGTCGCTGCGGCGCGGTACCTGGGCGACAAGCTCATCGAGGCGTGGACCCGCGAGGGCGATGAGCGGGTCTGGGACTACGCCCGCATGCGGGACAGCAGCAGCGCCGACGACGACCCGGTAGTGATCGAGGCGCGCCGGCACATCATCGAGCGCTGCCTGTATGGGGTGGACATCAACCCGATGGCTGTGGAGATGGCGAAGCTGTCGCTGTGGCTGGTGTCGATGGACCCCGAGCGCCCGTTCACGTTCCTGGACGACCGTCTCGCCACGGGTGACTCGCTCCTCGGCATCACCTCGCTTGACCAGCTCGAGTACATGCACATGGACCCGAAGAAGGGCCGGGAGATCCACGAGCGCGCGCTGGTGGATCTCCCCACAGGGGTACAGGAGTTGGTCGCCGAGGTGGCGGTCACACGGCGCAAGCTCGCCGACATCGACGGTTCCACACTGGATGGCCTGGATCGCAAGCGTTCCGTGCTGGCCGATGTGAAGTTGAAGACCAGCAGGGCCCGACTGTTCGCTGACCTCGCCGTCGGCGCCGCTCTCGCCCACGCCGGACGCGGCGACCGCGGCCTGCGTGACGGCTCCATTGCCGCCGCTGACTACGCCCGCCGAATCGACACCGCTGAGATGGAAGCCCGACTCCAGGGGCGGACGTGGCTCGAAACCGACCAGCCCGACGGAGCCTTCCACCGCGAACCTCTCCACTGGCCCCTGATGTTTCCGGAGGTCTTCGAGAACGGCGGCTTCGATGCAGTGATCGGTAACCCGCCGTTCTTGGGGGGCAAGAAGATCAGTGGACCGCTCGGTCCGGCCTACCGTGAGTACCTAGTGAATGCGATCGCTCGTGGGCAGAAGGGCAACGCTGACCTGATCGCCTACTTCGCGCTGCGCGCCCACACCTTGCTCAACGACTCCGGTCAAACCGGCCTGATCGCGACCAACACGCTCGCTCAGGGAGACACTCGCGAGGTCGGCCTCGATCAGCTTGTGGAAAGGGGTGTCACGATCCGGCGGTCCATCAAGAGCGAGATCTGGCCGTCCAAGTCGGCCGCTTTGGAGTACTGCGCTATTTGGACGAGCCGGTCCAAGCTATCGGACAATGCGGAGCGAGTTGCCGACGGGCTAGTGGTCGCGGGCATCACACCTTCTCTCGATCCGACGTCGCGGACAGGCGGAAACCCAGAAAGACTTGCCAGGAGCGGAAATATCGTGTTTATCGGGTCATTCGTGAACGGCATCGGTTTCGTGGTAACCCAGCAAGTAGCAGAGGAGTTGATAGACAAGGACTCCACGAGTGAAGAAGTGCTTCCGTGGTACCTGAATGGCGAGGACCTCAACTCTAGACCTGACTCGTCTGCCCGCCGTCGGATAATAGACTTTCGCGACTGGACCTTGGAACGTGCCGCTAGGCATTCCGCTTGTCTCGACCACGTGCGCCAGACGGTGAAACCAACACGAGACCAACTTCCGGACTACAAGAGGCGCGTACGCGAAAATTGGTGGAAGTTCGAACATCAAGCAAGGCCACTCTACCAAGCAATTAACGTGCTAGAACAGGTCGTAGCGATAACGCTAGTTAGCAAGGCGATGATGCCCGCAATGGTGCCAACCGGTCAGGTTTTTTCACACAAGCTGGGAGTATTTGCTAGCAGCGATCCGGCAATGCTCGCGTTACTATCGAGCGCCACACATTTCTGGTGGGTGGTCAGGTGGACGTCAACCCTGGAAAGCCGAATTAACTACTCCCCATCCGACGTCTTCGAAACCTTTCCTCTGCGGGAACTCACCGAGGAGATGCACGAGCTCGGCGATCGGCTGGATACGTTCCGTCGGGATGTGATGCTGTCCCGTGACTCCGGGCTGACCAAGACCTACAACCTTGTTTTCGATCCGGCATGCAAGGACGAGGACATCGAGGAGTTGCGGCGCATTCACCGGGCCATCGACGAGGCCACGATCAGCGCGTACGGGTGGGAAGACCGCATCGAGCAGGTTGGCGGTCTTGACCACGGCTTCCACAAGGTCGGCCGGGACACGCGTTACACCGTCGGCCCTGCCGCGCAGCGCGAGATCCTGGACAGCCTGCTCGAACTCAACCACGAGCGCTACGCCGAGGAGGTCGCGCAGGGCCTGCACGGCAAGAAGAAGCGCAAGCCCGCCAGCGGGGGGACGTTGTTCTGATGCCCAACGACGGCTTCCTCCTGAACCCGAGCGGCGAGCAGACCACGCTCGACACTATGGCGGGCGAGACCGCGAGACCGGAAGAACTCGTTTCCCTGCTGGATCTGCCGCAGCAGTTCGGCGACGCCAGTTCGTTCCAGGTCCGTGACAAGCTCCAGAAGTTGGTGGAGCGTGACCTGCTCGGGCCGTGGGACGGTGAGATCGAGCAGTTCAAGCCAAGAGCGATGGGGCCGCGTGAGCGGTACCTGGTGGGGATGCTCGGCCCGAAGCACCAGCCGAGGTCCACACTGGACGAGGCCGACACCGTCTCGGACACCGAAACCGGTGTGCAGGGTGAGACCCGGGGCGACGAGGCGGGCGAGTTGCCCGAGGTACTCACGCCGCAGAACCTGGGCCGGCTCTGGGCGTCGTCGATGGGTCTGTCCTTCTGCGTGGGCGCCGACACCGACGTCCTGTCGGTCACCGCATCTTGGGGCCAGTACTCCAAGCAGGAAACCGAGGACGACGAGGGCCGGAAGCGGACCGTGTGGGCTCGGGAGCGCAGGGAGTTCCCGCTGGAGGTCCGCCTCGACGGCGCGAGCGATCAACGTATCCCGCTGACCGCGACTGACCTGCGCGATCCCTGCGTCTACCTGGCAGTGGCGGTGCGGCGACACGGGACCAAGCGCACCGTCGAGCTGACGCTGGTCAACAACCAGCAGGAGCCGCCGTCCAGCGCCGACACGGCGTGGCTTTTCCAGGCCACGCTCACTGTCACCGCACTCGACGGCACGGCCCCCGTCTTCCTGCCTATCGACGATCCGCTGGAGGACGTCGACCGGGCGCTGGAAGACCCCGAAAACCTCGAAGACACTGAGGAGCTGCACCTGCGGCTGCTCTACCGCGACCAGCTGAAGTTCGCCAACGGCCACAACGTCGCCGTCCATGCGTACGCCGAGCCGACCATCCGCCGCGCGCGCAAGCTAGAAACCACCTGGCTGCCCAGCTACAACGTGCCCACAACTATCGCCCCGGTCGGTGATGGCACCCCGCTCGGGACGGCGCTGCTGTCCATGGACGCCCTTGCCGAGGATGACCTCGACACACTGCGCACCGGGCTCTCGCCACTGGCCGACGGCTACGCGGCGTGGCTTGACCAGCGCGCGGCCGAGATCACCTCGCTGCCCGCGCCGCTGCGCCCGGTGGCCGGATCCGCAGTGTTCCGCGCCCGCCGTGCAGCCGACCGGATCCGCGCTGGCATCACACTGCTCACCGACCCGGACAAACCCGGCCACTCCGACGCGCTGCGAGCGTTCCGGTTCGCCAACCACGCCATGGCTGACCAGCGGCGGCACACCGAGATTGGGCGGCGGCGCGAGGACCCGTCCGTCAGCTACGCCGACGCCAAGACCGCCGTGGAGAAGCGCGGCGAAAAAGCCGCTTCCTGGTACCCCTTCCAGCTCGCGTTCATGCTGCTCAACCTGCCCTCGCTCACCGACCCGACCCACCCCGAGCGGGCGGCCCACCATGACGCCACGGTCGATCTGCTGTTCTTCCCCACCGGGGGCGGCAAGACCGAGGCCTACCTGGGGCTGACCGCGTTCGCCTTCGCCATCCGCCGCCTGCAAGGCACGGTCGGCAGCGGCGAGCAGGCCCGCAGCGGCATGGCCGGGGTCGCGGTGCTGATGCGCTACACCCTGCGGCTGCTGACCGCCCAGCAGTTCCAGCGGGCCGCCGCGCTGGTCTGCGCCGCCGAGGTGATCCGCCGCGACGGCGAGGCGACCTGGGGCGCTGAGCCGTTCCGGATCGGGTTGTGGGTCGGCAACAGCGTCTCCCCGAACTGGTTCGACCAGGCCCGGGAGCAGATCGCCGAGGCGCGCGAAGGGGGCCAGGGCAAGCGGGCCAACGTGTTGCAGACCCTGTCCTGCCCATGGTGCGGCACCAAGCTTGAAGCTCACCGGGATCTGCACCCCAACCTCGACACCCGGCGCATCCTGCTGTTCTGCGCCAACGCCGAAGGCGCCACCGCCTGCCCGTTCTCCCGCCCCGAGTCCAGCGAGGGTCTGCCGATCCTCACCGTCGACGAGGAGATCTACCGCTACGCGCCGAGCCTGGTCGTCGCCACCGTCGACAAGCTCGCCCAGCTCCCGTGGAAGGGCTACGCCGGGATGCTGTTCGGCCGGGTCCGCCAACGCTGCCCCCGCCACGGGTACCGGCACGACGACCTCGACACGAAAACCGGATGCGGCGGCAAGCACAACACGAAAGGTGCCCTGCCCGCAGTGACCAGCCAGCCGGTCCCGCGGCTGCGCCCACCCGATGTCATCATCCAGGACGAGCTGCACCTGATCTCCGGCGCGTTGGGCACCACGGTCGGGCTGTTCGAATCGGCCATCGACGAGCTGTGCACCTGGACCACCCCGGCCGGCACCGAGACCGGACCCAAGATCGTCGCCTCCACCGCGACCACCAAGCGGGCCGCCGAGCAGGTGCGCGGCGTGTTCGGCCGCGGCCTGGAGATCTTCCCACCCCAGGTCATCGACGTCGCTGACACGTTCTTCTCCCAGCAGGTGCCGGTCACCGAGTGCGACCCCGGGCGTCGTTACCTCGGTGTCTGCGCGCACGGCGTCCGGCTCAAGTCAGCCGAGATCCGGCTCGCCGAGATCCTGCTCATCGCCGGCCAGACCATGTTCGACGCCTACGGCGACGCCGCCGATCCCTATATGACGCTGGTCGGCTACTTCAACGCGACCCGTGAGCTGGCCGGCATGCGCCGATACCTCGACGACGACGTGGCGACCCGGGTCCGGCGCCATGGCCGGAGCAAGGGCCTGTCCGACCGCATCATCAGTGCTGCCGCGATGCTGACCATCCAGGAGCTGACCTCCCGGATCTCCTCTGGCGACATCAGCGACGTGCTCACCCGGCTTGAGATCGGCTTCGACGCCGAGCTCGACACCACCGACCGGCGCCGCGCGATCAACGACAACCTCCGCGAGATGCTCACGAACCGCGGCAAGTCCAGCCGGAACAAGGACTGGTTTGGGCCGCACCCGATCGCCGACCGCTCCGGCCAGCGCCGCAAGTCCGACCGGCTCCCGGTGGACGTGGTCCTCGCGACCTCGATGCTGCAGGTCGGGGTGGACGTCTCCCGGTTCGGGTTGATGGTCGTGACCGGGCAGCCCAAGAACACCGCCGAGTACATCCAGGCATCCTCGCGGGTCGGCCGGGACGCGAACCGCCCCGGCCTGGTCCTCACGCTCTACAACTGGACGCGCCCGCGCGATCTCGCGCATTACGAGGACTTCGAGCACTACCACGCCACGTTCTACCGGCAGGTGGAGGCGCTGTCGGTCACCCCGTTCACCCGGCGCTCCCTGGACCGGGGCACCACGGCCGCGTTCGTCGCCGCGGTTCGCAATGTGGCCGAGACCCACTCCCGCAACGGTGACGCCCAAGACGTCGACCTCGACAACGAGCTCGTGCGGCGCGTCATCGACCGGATGCTCGCGCGGGCCGAGGCGGTAGACGGCGAGCGGGGCCGTGGTTATCTCGAGGAACGCCTCAAGAGTCTCAGGGACATCTGGAACCAGGCCAAGAACGGCTCCACCCGCCTCGGGTACGACAAGGGGTCGATCAACCAGCAGCGCCTGGTCGGGCTGCTGACCAAGTCTGGCGAGGGTAAGTGGACCGACACCACGGTCGGCCAGTCGATGCGGGAGACCGAGAACGAGATCAACCTCGTGTTACCCGGGGGCGGCGAGTTCTTCCAGTCGCTCTACGACGCACCGACCTGGTCTTTCGCGCCTCCCCAGAATGACTCGCCCGGCGACTCAGACGGTGAGGACATGGCGGAGGGTGACGAGATGGGGGACTCGGACCTCGCCGAGTCCGCAGGGCGGAAGGGCGACCGATGAGCGCGCCGTACCGCCGCAGGGTCGGCACAGTTCGGCCCAGCCACCTGATGTTCACCAGCGGCGTCGGGTCACTGGTCGATCTGCCGAACTTCTCCGTGCTCCAGCAGGGTCTGGACGACTGGAACTACGACGGCATCCCCGCCTGGGAACCGATCGTCGAACCGCGTCTGCTCGCCGGGGTGAAGGCACTGCCCGGCAACAAACACGTCGCACAGCTGCGCCCCGCACCGTGGATGGCCGGTCTGGACACCGATCCCACCGGCCCGGCGGCGCGGATCGGCGTGCCCAGCACACCGTTTCCGGCCTGGCTGCGGTGCACCGCCTGCAACGAACTGGCGCCGCTGGATTCCAAGGTCTTCGGCTTCGAGAACGACAAGGCCCGCCGACCGCACGACGCGCGGTTCTTCCACGATCCCTGTGGGCGCAAGAAGTCCGGGAAGAAACCACTCGCGGTCCCCGCCCGATTCGTCCTCGCCTGCACAGCGGGGCACCTCGACGAGTTCCCGTACCCGCACTTCGTGCACCGAGGTGCCCAATGCGTGCAAGCCAGCCATCCACGGCTGCAGATGGAGGACCGCGGCGGCAACATCGGCGCCAACGTGGAGATCCGCTGCGTCAGTTGCGGGGAACGCCGCAACATGCGCGAGGCCATGGGCGCCCGCAGCGCGGCCAATCTCCCACGTTGTCGTGGTAGGCACCCGCAGCTGGCCATCTTCAATCCGGACGGCTGTGACCGGCACCCGAAAGTCCTGGTCATCGGCGCATCCAACCAGTGGTTCGCCCAGACGCTGTCCGCGCTGGCCGTGCCGCGGACCGGTGCCAGCGAGCTTCAATCCAAAGTGGAGCAGCACTGGACGCAAGTCTCCGGGCTGCCCAAGGAGATGTACGCCTACGGACGGGAGAACGTCGCCGCGTTCCACCAGTTCGCGAAATGGACCGATGACGAGATCAGCACTGCGGTCGAGATTATCCACACCCGCAAGGACCGTGAGGGGGAAAACGAGTCGCCAGGCTATCCCGATCTGCGCACCCCGGAATGGGAGATCTTCTCTGCCACCCAGTTCCCGGACACCAACGACGACTTCGCGCTGCGCCGTGACCCGAATGGCGTTCCAGCTCCGCTGAAGGGCATCTTCGCCGATGTGGTGCAGGCCGAGCGGCTACGGGAGGTGCGAGCGCTGGTCGGTTTCACCCGGCTCGACGCACCCGATCCAGACGACCCAGAACTGGTGACCCGCGCGCCACTAGCCCGCTCCGACCCCACGTGGATTCCCGCCAGTGAGGTGCGCGGCGAGGGCATCTTCCTGCGGGTGCCGGACACCCTGCTGAGCGACTGGGAGGAACGGGTCGCCGACTCGGAGGAGCTGCACCGTCACCAGGGTGCCTACGGCCGCTTCCGGGAGAACCGGTTTTCCGAGCGCATCGCTGGGCCGTTCGACCGGATGAAGCACTGGCCGGGCGCGCGTTACATCGCGCTGCACACCCTGTCCCACCTGCTCATCCGGGCGATATCGCTGGGCTGCGGTTACAGTTCCGCCAGCCTGACCGAGCGCATCTACGCAGGTAACGAGGAAGATCCGCGCAGCGGAATCCTGATCTACACCGCAGTGCCGGACGCGGAGGGCACGCTCGGCGGCCTGGTGTCCCAAGCCGAGCCCGAACGCCTGGTGCGCTTGACGAGGCGAGCACTGCACGACGCGATGCGCTGCTCGTCGGACCCGCTGTGCGCCGAGCGGCTGCCTGCGCCGCACGCCGACTTCCTGCACGGCGCTGCCTGCCACGTCTGCCTGTTCGTCTCCGAGACGACCTGCGAACGCGGCAACAGATTCCTCGACCGCCGGTTCGTAGTCCCAATCGACAAGCCCGAGCTTGCGCTCGTTCCCGACCTGCCATGAACGGGTTCGAAAAGGCTGCCGTCGATGCCGCTCCACGGCTGGGCGCAGCGATATTGCGAAACCTTGCCGACCGGATCGCCGAGGGATGGCCGGATCACGCCATCCTCGGAACGGGTAGCCAGCGGTTCGGCGAAGCGGCTCGCCCACTCTTGGTCGCCCGCAAGGAATCCAGCGTCCCCGACACCGAAGCCGGCGCCTTCCTCCGTGGAATCGCCGCGGCACAGGAGCAGCTCGCCACTTCAGTCACCGTCGAGACAGTGTGGAGCGGCCCCAGTAGCCATGCGGTTCCCGTCCGCGCGACCGCGCAGGCACTCATCGAGGTCATCGCCGAGGCGAAGCACAAGCTGCTGCTCATGACGTACTCGGCCAAGCCGCACGAGGACATCCACGCCGCGTTGACCAGCGCCGTCGCACGCGGCGTCGCCGTCACGGTCGTGGTGGAAACATTGCAAGGCGCAGGCAGCGCGCTCGCAGGCGCCGAACCAGCCGCCGCGTTCTCTTCCATCCCCAGTCCAGCTGTGGCACTGGCCGGTGGCCCAACGCACCGAGACCAGTGCAAAAATGCACGCCAAGCTCGCCGTCGCCGACCGACAGGTGCTGCTCGTCTCGAGCGCAAACCTCACCCAGTCCGGCGTGGCCAAGAACATCGAGGCTGGCCTGCTGGTTCACGGCGGGCACGCTCCACAGCGCGCAGCCGAACACATCACCGCGCTCAAAGCGAATCACGTCCTGGACCGTCTATCCGTAACCACGCGAGGCGTGATCTGATGGCTCCCGCAGACGTCACCTCCTCGCCCCAGGACGCGACCCGTCCGGCGAGCACGCCGTTGACACGGACACATGCGAGCCGTACGTCGAGTCCCGGAACGAGGGTCACGGCGGGTCGCCGAGCGCGTGGGCTACCCGGTGTGAGGGCCTACTGCGCAGCTGGCAGAACGTCGGCGACCAACGCCGCGACATATACAACCGCTGCTCACCTGGTCGCAGCCAGTTGTGGGGTTCCAGGTGGCTTCGGTCCACTCGATACCTTGCGACCGGGCGTGCTACTTTCGCCAGTTCGAACTCGACTCCGGTCGCGTCCGTAGCGGGATCCCCTGTCGGAACGGACGTCGCCGAGGCCTCATGTGTGGATGCGCGCTGGTCCGCGCGTAGCCTCACGCGAGCCCGCGTCCGCCTACCGGGGCGCCCACCGGGTGGCCCCAGTGGTGGGCCGGGGGTGACTGGCGCATCCCCGGCCCACCGACGGTCGTGGCGTTAGCTCTCCCGGCGGACGCCCTTAAAGGGCTGAGGGTCCGCCTTCCTGTCCATGAACCGCCCGGTGTTGCTGTCGCGTTTGATCCATCCGGAAGGGGTGTGGACCTGGGACCGGCTCCTCACGGCTCCGTGGCGGTACCCACCGCCGGTGTTCTTCGCCATCGCGCTGCCCTTCGATAGTTGCCGCCGGCCCCTGTTGGACCGAGCTGACACACTGTGTGTAGGTACAGAACAGCGTTTAGCCCCCAGGTTTCTTCGACCTCGCGTCGCGAACTGGGGCGGGGATCGTTGCGGCCCGGGCGAGAATCTTCGCGGCGGTCACCTCCGACACCGACCGCCGGGCCGCTCGTGCGGCACTTGTGCCGAACGACGAGCGCTCGACCTTCTCGCGGATGCTGCTCATGCGATCCCCCTCCTTATCATCCGGGCCCTCTCGTTGGCGATCATGCGCTCGACAGTTTTCGCCGTTACGCCGAGCCGCTTGCCGATCTCGGTGTACGCCAGGCCGGTTGCGCGCATGACCAGCGCCTGGCGCACACGCGGTTCACGGACCGCCCGCAGCGCGCGGTCTACCTGCGCCCGGTTCATGACTAGTTCCTCGACTCCAGGGACCTGGCGACGCTCGAGCGCGTCCAGGGTGTCGTGGTCGGTCACGGCGTGCGGCCGGCGGCTTTCGTGTTTGAGCCAGCGCCGGTAGACGTTGGCGTAGCGGATGAGGCACTGCCCGACGAAGAAGGTTCGCAGGGCCGCGCCGCGCCGGTAATCCCACTTGCGGGTCAGCAGTACGTCCGTCCGGAAGTGCACGAGGGCGACGGCGACCGTCTCGCAGGCAAGTTCCTCGACCACGTCGGGGTCGTCGAAGGCATCGATGGGCGGATCTGGCAGTCCGCCGAAGCCACGTTCTCGGCACCGCGCGAGGATCACCCCTCGACGCATCCAGCCGCTGATGACGGCCATGCCGTACTTGGCGAGCTCGTTGGCGAAGTAGTCGTACTCGGCGCCCTCGAAGCGTCGCAGCGCGAGAGTAGTGACCAGGTCATAGTCAGCGGCGAGCCGGTCGACCTGTTCGGTCTGGGTCAGGTGCTCGCGCTCGAGCCATCCCGCCGGGACTTGCTGGACCGGATCATGCTGCTGATCTTCCGGTTCTACGGGCGCGCCCGAGTGCGCCAGCGTGGCCAGCTGCTCCTCGGGTCGGGGCGCCATAACGACCTCTCTTGGGCGGGGCGTTCACCGAGGCTCGGTGGGCGCCCCTTCGTAAGTGCGGGGATCCCGCACTTCCCCCACTTTTCTTTCAAGATTTTTCCCGCCAGGTCGAAGCCGCTCCAGGAGAGTACGAGGGCGCGGCGCCCCGGCGAGTATCCGGTGGCGATGCGGGCGTACGGTTCTCATCCTCCGCAGGGGTGGATTTCTGCGCCTCTAGTGGGTCCGGGCCACACGGGCGAAGCCGGGCGCGGCATTCCTATGGAGGAACCTTCACCGGAACGCTCAGCTGCCCGCCCGCGCCGCCGTGGCTCTGGGACCTGCGGATTCCCGCAAGCCCGCCCGGTGACGTATCTCGATGACGGGGGGCCGAACGGACACCGACCGATGTTCCACAACCCTGGTCCTGCGGCCGATACTGTTGGGACGCCGAGGCGGGACAGCCCGATCGCGCGATGTCGCGCTCATGGCGATGAGACGGGGCCCGTCGCAGTATAGGTAGACCGTGCGGTCGAGGGGTGTGTCTCTTGTACGTGCCATGCCGGGCTCCTCGATGCCAGGGCTGAGCGCCGACAGCAAGCACCTGAACTGATCATGGAGGAGGTCTTGTTCCCCACCGGAGACAGCAGACCCGGCAGGGGTCCTGACCGCATCATGGCCCAGCGGTGCGAGTAGACGGCGGCACTGCGCCGCGCGTAGCCGGGGACCGCTGTCGAACCCCCACGTGAACGGGCTCCAATCGGGCTCCTGCCGCGAACTCGACATCGTGAGGAGCTTTTGTCCGCTCCTTACCGTCCACCTATCACCAGCCGGGATGGCGCGTTGGCTACCATCAGCACGCGGGGCCGTTAGCTCAACTGGCAGAGCAAAGGACTTTTAATCCTTGGGTTCTGGGTTCGATCCCCAGGCGGCCCACAAAACACCAGCTCAGCGACCTGGCCAGGCAAGACGAAGATCGTCTTGGAAGATCTTCATCGTGGTTCCCTTGGCTCGGGAGAGCGTCGCCCAGCGCGAACGCTGAAGCGCTCAACACTGAGATCACGGTGAGTTCACCGGGCTCGGACCCCGGATGGCTGCCTTGATGAGGTGGCTGTTGTGGCTACAGAAGGTACGTCCGGCGCGAACGCCACCCCCCACACCGTGTCGGTATTGCTGGTCAGAGGCGTGCCGAGCGGGCGGGGCTGGTCCCGGTCGTTGAGATCCCACAACCGGACGGTCGGGTCGTTGCTGGTGGTGGCCGGGGTGCGCCCGTCTGGGGCGAACGCCACCCCGTGCACCGAGTCGGTGTGGCCGCCCAGTGTCCTGACGTGGGGCGGTGATTCGAGGGTCTGCTGGAGGCTCGCGGGGGTTTGCGGGCTAGCATCGAGCTGATCAGCCGCGACGCCGAGGTGAAGTGTGGTTGTCGGGCCTTCCGGTCGCATCATGGACGTCGGTCAGCTCCCGGAGAGCTGGGGGAGTGGACGATTGCACGACCGGTGGCCGAGACCGTTCCAGGGTGGGCCTGCTCTTCGTGGGGAGACTCTGACCGAGCGAAGGACAGGCCCCGGAGTGACGAGGCGACCCGCCACCGGCGATAGTGTACGGAGCCCTCCGCCAGGCGTTATGAGTGATCAGCCACGATGTCGCGTTGGCTCACGTTTCGATGATCATCTGATGGGGATGAGTAGGGCGGTGAAGGCTCCCGCGATCAGGGCGGGGCCGAAGGGGATCAGGGTGTGCCGGGAGGCCTGCCGCAGGAGGATCATCGTGGCACCGGTGAGGGTGGCGTAGAGCAGGCCGAGCAGGGTTCCCCCGATCAGCGCGGTCCAGCTCTGCCAGCCGAGGGCGAGTCCGAGCAGACCGGCGAGTCGGATGTCGGCCGCGCCCAGCGATCCCCGGGCCGCGAGGGCGACGACCAGGTAGAAGACGAACAGGATGGCCATGCCAGCGAGCGCGCGGAGCATCGCTGCGCCGTTGTGCTCCACGGCCGCCGCGAGTGCGAGCAGCACCGCGAGGGTGGGGTAGGCGGGCAGCAACAGCCTGGCGGGCATGCGTTGCTCGAGGAGATCGATCGCGGCCAGCGGCACGCACACCGCCGCCAGGCCACTGTAGGCGACCAGTTCCGGGTGGACACCGACACGCCAGGCCAGCAGTCCGAAGAGGATCGCCGTGGCGGCCGCGACCGTCACGGCCGCGATCAGCGGATGAGCCTGCCGTGGGAGGGCCAGGAGTCCTCGGGATGGCCGGCGCAGCGTGGCGCCGACGATGGCACCGAGCAACGCCCAGAGGGGCACCGCCCACCATGGGCTCACGATCCCACCTCCGAGCGCGAGCGCGACCGGGCCGCGTCGATGGTTGTCGGTGACATCGGGTACGCGAGATCTAGCTGGGGTACGGGGATGGTGTCGAGGGGGCGGCCGGAGTGCCACGCCGGCCGGACGGCTTCTGGTGGGTCGTCGGCGCCCGCAAGGCGGTCGCGAGCAGGCGTCACGTGGTGGTCGAATCCGGCTCCAGCCCTGGCGGTGCGATGGCGGGATGGGCGCAGAACTCGGTGAGGTCATCTTGCAGGGCGGTCATGGTGCTGGAGGTGAGGTCGGTGCGCTGGGTCAGCAGGGTGAGCAGGGACCGGGCGCGGCCGATCACTGGCACGGTGCGGTACTCGGCGCGGGTGGAGCGCAGCACGGGGGCGATGTGCTCGCTGACCGCATCCAAGTCACCTCGGGCCAGGTGAGCGAGGGCGAGGTCGAAGCGGGCGGCGGCGATGTACATGGCTTTGGGCTGGGCCTCGGCGGTGAACTCTTCCACGGCGGTGTGCGCCCAGTCCACAGCGGCGTCCAGGTCGTCGGTGCCGCCGAGTGCGTAGTGGGCTTCGCTGGCTAAAAGGGCAGCGGTCCCGGCGTCAAAGCCGAAGGTGCCCGGTTCGTCAAGGGTGCGCTCGGTGGGGGCGGACGCGGTGAGCGCCAGGGCCCGGCTGACGTCGCTGGGTTGACGGCGGGCGGCATGGATCCGGGCCTGCTGGCTGGCCAGCCGCAACAAGGCAGTTCCGCTGCTGGCGTCCGGTAGGGCGGACTCGACGAGTTGGGCGGCCTCGTCGTAGCGCCCGTCCCAGTAGGCCATGTTGGACTGCACGTAGCGGACGAAGGCCCGCAGCGGGGTATAGCCGGATACCTCGACGCAGTGCAGCGCGGTCCGGGCGTGGGTGTTGGCGGCGTGCGGGTGTCCCAGGTCGAAGGTGGTGATGGACAGCAGACCGCACAGCTGCCCGGCGATCTTGTACAGGCTCACGGTGTGGCGGGGTTGCTGGCGTCCGGCGATCAGGCGGAACACATCGTCGCGGGCACCGAGCAAGCTGGAGAATAGCATGGCGGGAGGGTCCATCTGCTCGCGCCGGGCGAGTTCGGCGATGTCGGCGGTCATTTGCTCGAGCACGTCGTCGTCGACGTTGGTGGTGGCGCTCCAGCGATGGAACTGGGCGGATTCCTCAGCCGCCACGAGAACCTCCTCCTGGATCGGCAGGCCCCGCGCGTCGCGGCGCACGACACGTCGGCTCCCCCAGACGACACCAGTGTCACCGCCTCCGCGCGCCACCGCACGGCCGGGGTCAGCGTGCTCACCCACCGTAGCGCGGACGGCGGGGGCTAGCGTCCCTGTGCTCACGGGTGCGGGTAGGTGACCCGTGGTGAGCAGGCAGCGGTCGGCGGGGGTGAGGTGCTCCAGGTCGTCGGCGTCGACGAGCTGAGCCGGAGTACACCCGTGCCCGAAGGTGGCGGCGAGCTGGACGAGGTAGCGCGGGCTGGGCGGGCAGCCACCGTGCGGCCAGGCCTCGAACTCACTGATCCGGTTGTCCGAGAGCTTGGCGCCTGGATGCGCGGTGTTGTACCGCTGCGCCACCTTCCACTGCGGCCACCCCAACGCATGCCGCCACGCCACCCTCGGCCGGAGGTTGAACCGGCGACCCAGCTCAGCGGCGATCTGAGCAACCGGGCACCCCCACGCCCGCATCCGATCCCGAAGCTGATCACGCTCGGCTTTCGCCGACGTCCCCGCCCTGCGCGGCATCGCCACCCCCAGCAGTCATGTGCAGACCGAACCCGCCGCGCAACGGTAGCTCCCGCTGGCCCGACGCGGGAGCCCAGACGAGCTGATCGAGCGGTGACTCTCTCCCGTCAGCCGCTTGTCTGCCCAGGTCAACGCCATCGCGGTGGACGGGAAAATGTTCCCGTGCACACCCGGCCGCACCATCGGTGATCAACACCATCCTGGTGGGGCCACGAACCGCAACGGCACACAACCAGCCACGAAGAGGCGACCTGACATGGCGATCGCAGCGGTCACCCGACCGGCTCGGGGTGGGCAGGAGGCAAACGGTGACCACCCCACCCGCAACACCGGCCACCGTGGCGAAGGACCGCCATGCGCAGGCCTTCGTGTACTACCGGGTGGCCGCCCTCGGGGGGAACCGGGGGGACGTCGCGTATGCGGGATATCCGGTGTCGCTGAGCGGTCATGGTCGTCCATCGTGATCGACGTACCCGAGACGCGGCGCGAGCGTGACCGGATTCAGGTCCACGGTGTCGCATGAGGGACATGAGCAGCGGCGCAGTGAGGGCGAACCCGACAAACGCGGGCGTGGCGTGGACGGATGTGCGGGACGCCGCGGTGAGCGCGGTCCGCCGCAGCTGGCCGGTGGTGCCCGGCACCTGCCGCCCCGATGAGATGGGCTTCCCGGAGTTAGGCCCACTCGAGCACACCTGGGACCTCGCCCCGATCACGGACCCCGAACAGGCCGAGGAGACCTGGACGCGGCTGCGGCAGGTCGGGGTGCTGCTGGTCTGCGGACACGGCATCGACGCCCTGGAGGTGCCCTTTCGGCTGTACGAGCTACTGCCGGCGCTGGGAGGGCGGGGCCTGACGGTGCCGGTGGTCACGGCGCTGGCGCCCTCCCGGTGGCTGCTCCTCGTGGCCACCGGCTCGGGGACGGTGCGGCCTGATCTGGCCGCCGCGTCGGTATGCCTGCGCGGGATCGGGCAGTGGGCGGCGTTGCCGCCGACGACGCTGGGCGGATACTCGCCCGTCCAGTGGACGCAGGCACCACCCGAGGACCGTGATCTCTGTCTGCCGGGCGCGGATGAGGTGCAGCGGGTGCTCGCCGAGGCACTCAACTCAGGGCGGCCCGATGATGGCCGAGGCTAACCGGCACCGCCGGGCGCGAGGAGACTGGTGGAGGGAGCTGTTGTGGCCGGGCGCGGTCGTGGCGGTGATTGTGTGGCAGACGCTGCGGCAGTGGCAACGTGAGCGCACCTCCGTCCCCGCGGCTGAGCCTGGGGCTGGTAGCGCGTCCGCAATGGTGGATCGTGCGCCCCGGGGATCAGGGCATGACTCGCCTCGGGCAGGCGTGCCTGGTGTCCAGCGCCCCCTGAGCAGCGGTGAGCCGATCCCTGGTCTGAGCCCGGAGCTGCTGGCGTCGTGGGCGTTGCGGCGGGTTCACCGGGGTGGGGTAGCGAAGTCGGGCGATCATTACTTCGATCGCGGCCGTCTGATGCTGAGCCATCTGACCGGGGCGTTGGATGAGCTTGTCGAGGGCGGGGTGCTGGCACTGGCCGAGGAGGACACGTGGGGCCTACGACGGGTCAGCCTCACCGCCGCCGGGCACGACCGGTACCTGCAGCTATGCTGCCCACCCCGCCGGTGCCCGATCTCCAGTTCCGGGGCCGCAATTCCGAAGTCGGGCAGGGAACGAGTGTGGGAGGTCAGTCCCGTGGAGCAGGTGGTTTCCGGTCTCATGCCTGATGATCGGGCGGTCGAGAGCCTGACCGGCCGCTGGTGGTGGGGCACCGCAGCCTCGGCGGTGCAGACCGAAGGGGCATCGCCAGCGGATGACTGGTACCGCTGGGAGCGGGCGGGCAACGCCCCGCCTTCCGGTGACGGCAACGGTTTCGCGCACCGCTTTCGCGAGGATTTCGCGCTGCTGCGGGAGATCGGGATGACCGATCACCGCCTGTCGATCAACTGGGCGCGGGTGGAGCCGGAGCAGGGGCGGGTTGACCAGGAAGCGATCGGTTACTACCGCTCGGTGCTGACCGCAGCCCGCGAGGTCGGCCTGCGGGTGTGGGTGTGCCTGCTGCACACCGCGATCCCGGTGTGGTTCGCCGACCGGGGCGGGTTCGCCAGCGAGGACGCGGTGGGCACCTGGCTGCGGTGGGTGGATCTCGCCGCGACCACTTTCGGTGATCTCGCGGGTGGGTGGATGCCGTTCAACACGCCGACCTCCTATGCGCAGAAGGGATACCTAACGGGAACGTTCCCGCCGGGCCGTCAGAATCTCGCTGAAATGGTCACAGTGCTGGGGACGGTGCACACCTGCGATTTCGAGGCCGCGTTGGCCCTGCGCGCGACCGGCAAGCCCACCTGTAGTAACGAGGCGCTCCTGCCGCTGTACCCCGCCGACGACACCGCCGAGACCACGGCGGCGATGGCGCAGCTCGACGCGCTGGTGTGGGATTCCTGGCTGACGCTGGCCCGCCACCCGCGCTATGCGCAGGCGTTCGACCTTTACGGATTCACTTACTACTACGGCGGCCGGGTAACGCCGCAAGGGCAGCTGTTGCCGCACCCGAGCGACCAGCGGCCGGGGCCGCTGGGCTACGTCCCCTGGCCCGAGGGGATCGCTGCGGTGCTGCACCGGCTCCAGCACGAGCTGCCCGAGGCCAGGCTGGTGGTCGCGGAACTCGGCTACGGCGGCACTGACGATCACGCACGTCGCTCCTACCTGCGCCAAGCCCTGGAGCACCTCAGCGCCGCCCAGGACCAGGGGGTGCGTATCGAGGGTGTGACGCTGTGGACAGGCATTGACAACTACGAATGGCTGACGGGTTTCACCGTGCCTTTCGGCCTGTTCGACCTCGACCGCTCGCCCCGACCCAGCGCCCGGTTCACTCAGGCCATGACTCGCGCTCGCTGATCGACGGTGGCGGCGGCTAACGGCAACGGTCGGTGAGCGTGAGTGACTGCGGCGGCTTGTTCGACCGGGATAGTAGAATTAGTGGGAAGAGTGCTTGGGATAGGGTGCCGTGAAGCTGTTAATAGCCGCAAACGACGACTTTTTCACTGACCAGCGGGACATCCCATGTCGCCTGACATGGATGGCCTCTTCGGCACCCAGGGTTGCCGTGTTCAAACGGGTGGGCTACCACGTGGTGTAGTAACTGTTGATCTCAACCCGTAACAGCTGCAGTCTGGCCAGTAACAGATTACTGACAGGGCTGTTTATAGGGCCGGTCGGGGATGTACTGCTGCCACTGGACAGGGGTGAGGGGAGTGATGATCAAGGAGCAGATGTTCTTGATGGCTTCATCGGGATCGGTGTCCCACAACCCCGCCTTGTGATCGGAGCTGCCGCTGGCCAGAATATGCCCGTCGGAACTAAACGCTATCCCACGGACGTAGCTGTCGTGTCCGGTCAAGGTAGCTAACAGTATGGGACGGCGGGGATCGGAGAGATCCCATAACCGCACCGTACGATCAAAGCTGCCACTGGCCAGAATATGCCCATCCGAACTGAACATCACATCTTCAACGCCGTCGGTGTGACCAGTTAGGGGTTGGCCCACCTGTATTGGATGGCGAGGATCGATGATATCCCACAGTCGGACCGCATCACCGCCCCCGCCACTGGCCAGAATATGCCCGCGCGGGCTAAACGCCACCCCACGGACGACATCGTTGGCGTGAGCAATCCAAGTTGCCAGCGGTGTGGGATGACTGAGATCGGTGACATCCCATAACCGCACCGTAGCATCACCGCCGCTGGCCAGGACATGCCCGTCCCGACTAAACGCCACCCCGCGGACGACAGCAGTGTGTCCGATCAGCGTAGCTAATGGCGCGGGGTAACGGGCATTGGTGAGATCCCACAACCGCACCGTAGTATCGCCGCTGCCGCTGACCAGAGTGCGCCCGTCTGGGCTGAACGCCACCGCGTGGACGGGGCCAGTGTGGCCGGTCAAGAGTGCTAGCGGTTTGGGATGGTGAGGATCGGTGAGATCCCACAACCGTACTGTATCATCGTTGCTGCCGCTGGTCAGAATATGCCCGTCTGGGCTGAACGCCACCGCGTCGACGGGGCCAGTGTGGCCGGTCAAGGGCGCTAGCGGTCTGGGATGACGAGGATCGGTGAGATCCCATAACCGCACCGTTTGATCCTCACTGCCGGTGGCCAGGGTACGCGCGTCCGGGCTGAGCGCCACCGCGTCGATGAGGCCAGTGTGGCCGGTCAAGAGTGCTAGCGGTTTGGGATGGTGAGGATCGGTGAGATCCCACAACCGGGCCGTATCGTCCAAGCTGCCGCTGGCCAGAATATGCCCCTCCCGACCAAACGTTACCCCAGCGACAATACCAGTGTGGCCGGTCAGGGTAGGCAACGGCACAGGGTGCTGAGGATCGGTGAGATCCCACAACCGCACCGTAGCATTGTCGCTGCCGCTGGCCAGAGTGCGTCCGTCCGAGCTGAACGCCACCGCGTGTTCGGTGCCGGTGTGGCCGGTCAGGGGCGGGCCCAGCGGCGCAGGGTGCCGGGAATCGGTGAGATCCCACAACCGCACCGTAGCATTGTCGCTGCCGCTGGCCAGAGTGCGTCCGTCCGAGCTGAACACTAGCCCGTGGACAGTGCCGGTGTGGCCCTTTAGGGGTGGGCCCAGCGGCGTGGAATGACGAGGATCGGTGACATCCCACAGCCGCACCGTAGCATCGAAGCTGCCGCTGGCCAGAGCGTGCCCGTCCGGACTGAACGCCACTCCATAAACCGCACCGGTGTGGCCAGTCAGGGTCGCCAATAGTGCGGGATGATGGGCGTCAGTGAGGCCCCACAACCGGATCATAGCGTCACCGGCACTGCTAGCCAAGGTGTGCCCGTCCGGGCTGAACGCCACCCCGTAAACGGCGCTGTGTCCGGGCAGGGCCGCCAACGGTGCGGGATGACGAGGATCGGTGATATCCCACAGCCGCATCGTACGATCCTCGCTGCCGCTGGCCAGAATGTGTCCGTCCGGGCTGAACGCCACCCCATGAACGGCGCCGGTATGGTCGGTGAGGCTGTTAAGAAAAACCGGCTCCTTGACATTGCTAACGTCGAAAAGACTCACTGATCCGTCCGCAAAGCCAGCGGCCAGGGTATCCTCACCGTGGCCGATAGCCACGGTGAGGATACCGCCGTGATCGCCGAACACGCGTGTGGCGGCATGCACCGTGGACGCGCTGAGCACACTACTGCGAGCCTCGCTGGTGGGGGCGATCCGATAGGCCGCCACGCTGAGCTGCATAGCCAAAGTCGAATCGAATGCTCGGATGCTGTTGGCTTCGTCGGCGACCTGGCGGGAGATCGCCATATCACGCTGGTGTACCGCAGTACGTTGCTCGAAGAATGCGAACAGGGACGCGCCGATAGCGACCACGAGCAGGACCGTTAGAGCAGCGATGAACCGGCGCAGGAAACGGGCTCGTTGGCGGGCTGTTTCCTCGGTTTGATGGGCTGCTTCCTCGGCACGGCGGCGAGCTTCCTCTAACTCTGCGATCCGCTGATCACGGGCGGATGTGCTGTGTTCAACCAGCTCGCGCACCTCGGCCGGGATGTCAGCTGACCGCTCGACCAGCCACCGCTCCGCTGCGCCGATACGCGTGTCATCGGCGAGCAGCTCGCCCTCGGCCACGCGTTCTTCCATGGTGATCAGCCAGCGCTGAAACTCCGCGTCAGCATCCACCCAGCTCGCGAGCCGCTCCCAGGACCGGATCAACGCCTCGTGAGCCAGCTCCACGGTTGCGGTATGGCTTGTCGGGTCCTCACCGGTTACCAACAACCGACGCTCAGCTAGCTTCTCGACCAGCATCCAGTCAGCGGCGAGGCGATCACGGCCCACCACACATCGAGTAGCCGCCGCAGCCCCGCCGCGGCTGCGCACGCAGGCCAGCAGTACTTGCCGGATCCGCTCAGCGGACCACTGTCGCTCCAGCTGAGCGAAGACAGCTTCGGCGTAGCGGTTGAGGGCGCCCGTCACGCCACCGAACGAGGGCGCAAAGTAGTCGGCGAACGTCAACTGCCGTCGGCGCTGTTGGCGCCACAACTGGGTGAGGGCGAATTCCATCAGCGGCAGCCCACCGTCACCTCCGGCCGCATCACGGGCAATCCGCTGGGCCAAGCCTTCGTCGTAGGAAACTCCACACGCCCTGGCGGGCACGGTGACCGCGCGTTCCAACGCGTCGCGGTCCATGGGGGAGACGGGGATCAGCCGGTCCTGGAGCCGAAGTCCGACGCCGGGGTAGTCCAACAGCCGCCCAAGAAAGTCGGTTCGCAGCGTGCACACCAGCCGAAACGCCGGATCGTCGGCGTCCGCGGAGCGCAAGACCCAATCGAGGAACACAGTCCGGTCCTCGCCTGGGCAGGTTGTGAACAATTCCTCAAACTGGTCCACGTAGATCAGGATTCGCTTGCCGGTCAGGATGCCCAGCTCACCGGCCAGCCCCGCCAGTCCATCCCGCCGTAGCCGGTCACTACGCCGTTGGACCTCCTCCACACTCGCATGCGATCCCTCCAATTCATACAGCGTTTTGGCCAGCGCGAAGAAGGGCATCCGTCCGGGTCGAAACACGGCCGTAGCCCATTCCTGGATGCCCAACCCCGGCAACAGCCCGGCGTTCACCAGTGAGGACTTACCCACCCCCGAGGGCCCGACAACCACGACCAGCGCGTGCTCATCCACCATCCGCCGTAGCCGTACCGTCTCCTCCTCCCGGCCGACGAACAGACCGGCCTCGGCATCGGAGGCCCGAAACGGCAGCAGGCCTCGGTAGGGGCAGGCCGGCACGGTCTCCAGCACCGCCGGCCAGGCGTCTACCAGCTGCGCCACCGGAATCGCGTAGGCGTCTCGGGCATCCCCCTCTGTGCTGGCCACGGCCAGCATGCCCACCACACCATCCCCGCCCCCGTTGGACATCACAGCCGGAGAGCCGCTGTAGCCGGGTTGGGCGCGAAGAGCTGCCTCGCTGTCCACATCCAGCTGGATCATCCCGGCGCCCACCGCGCCACGCAGCCGACAGGCGGCCCACGCCCCATGCTGCCGGTGCGGCGGCTCACACGGGTAGCCGAATACGGCCACCGCAGCTCCCCGGACGTCTCCCGTCTCGACCAACGGCGCCGGGCTTGCCCCTGCCGGCAGGCCCTCCCCGACCAGCACCAGCCCGGCCACATCCCCACCCGCAGTCCCTGAGACCGGCGGCGGAACCCACACCGCCACCCGGCAACTCCGCAATGGTGCCCCCTCAGCATCGCCTAGGATCGGGAAAGCCACCTGTACCCGCATCTGCGGCTCCGGCGCGTCCTGAGCGCGCAGCCCTCGGCCCAACACGGTATTCACCACGTGCGCACAGGTGAGGATGTGCCGCTCCCCGACCACGAACCCCACCCCAGCCGGAACCGGCGAACCCGCACGCAGCACCTGAACGACGAACTCCTCCCGCCTGGCCTGCGACACCGGTTACTCCGACTTCTCTGACTTACCCAGCTTCCAGAACATAGTGACTTTGAAGTTCACCTCAGTGAGCCTTTCGTAATGATCATTCCTACGGTCCTTTCTTGGGGATATCCTGCTCATCCTCACTTTGGGCTCATCGAATCAGGATGAAGGTGAGACCGGCTGAGAGGGCGCCGATCGGCACTGCGGCCACGACCTGCGCCACAGTGTGGTCTTGGAGGTGCACCCGGGCCCAGCCGATGGCGGCGAGCAACGGGTAGCTCAGGATCAGCACCGGACCGAGGGCGATGGTGAGGATGAGACCGACCGCCGCAGCCACACCGGTATGGAAGGAGATCTTCCATACCTGGGTGATCGGAGTGCTCACGACCAGGCCAGCCAGCATCGCCGCCTCGGTGGCGATGACATCGCGCGGGGCGCGCAGTACCGCCAGCAGGACCACGCCCACCACCACGAGAGCGAACGCGGCGATCAGCGGCACCCGCCGGTGTTCCCGGACGGTGAGATGGCGATCGCTCCAGCGCCCGCGCAGCACGCCGCCCATGATGATCGCGGTCGGCCCGATGCTGGCGAAGAATGCGCCCGCCAGGCCCCACCACAAGCCAGCGGGGAAGCCGCCGCCCAGGGCCACGCCGATGACGAGGAACAGGATCACCATCAGCACCGACGGGGCGAGCACCTCAGTGATCACCAGTGCCGTGATGTCCCGCCAGGTGCGCGGCTCGGTACGCCGTCGCTCAGTGGAAACCACGCCGCCCATCCTCTGCGTTCGCGACTGTCGGCCATCCAGTAGGCACCGCGATTGCTGCCTGCAAGGCGGCGGACACGGCCTCAAGCCAGTGTGATTCTGTCGTCAGGTCAGTGCCCAGCTGGGCGGGCAGGGCGATATCTGGACCACCTGCGGCGGGTCGTCCTTCGCGACGTGCCCGGATCGCGGAGGCGATCACCGCAGCCTCCACGGCAGCCGCGGCGGCCAGCGACGCTTCCCCAGCGGCAGCCGCGGCGATGGCAGGGTCGCGGTAGGCCCGCAGGGTAAGGACCATGTCCCGGATTTCGATGACCCGCCGGTACCGCTTCTGACCGATCGTCAGGCTCGCCATGTCCGCAGGGGGGATGGCTTCGGGGGCAACCGCGGCCAGGGCCCGCCACAGGGGGCCCAGCTTCCGGTAGGACCGGTAGTCAGCGAGCCAATCCCACCCCTCGCGCAGCCGCGGACCCCATCCTCCGATCGTCGAGCCGATGACCAACAACGCGCAACAGGTCACCGGGAGCACCGCCGAGGTCACGACGCCCGGAGCTAGCTGGGCAAGCCGCGTGCGCGGCGCGACGGTGTTGTAGGCATAGATGAGGCAGTACAGGATGCCGACCGCGCTGCCCATCGCCACCAGCTGAAGGCCGACCCGCAGGTAGGGGTCGGCGGTGTGGCGGGCGTAGCGCAGAGACAGCCGGCACGCTGCGGTCATCCCTGCGGCGAGGTAGGTCACATAGATCAGCACGTAGGCGAGGGACTGTGCACTGCGATGCTCGAGGAAGTCAGCGGGGGGCGATGCCGACGCCCACACGAACAGTCCCGTCATCGCGGTGAGCGCGACGATGAGGAGGGTGATCCACAGCCGGGACTTGCGGCGCGATCGGTGGCCGGTCGGGTCGGTGAAGTACACCAGCACGGTGAGCACACAGTACGCGCTGATCAACGTCATGGCGTTGCCCACCAGCACGGTGAGGTTGGGAACGTGCACAGTGTTGTTGATCGGTTGCGCGATCACCGGAGCGCGCAACGTGAGAGCCGCGCTCAGGGCGTACAGGGTGGCGGTGAATGCTCGGGCGGGGCGGCTGGGCTGGTTCCACAGCCCCGCGGCTTTGTACGTCGCCCCGCTCAGGACGAGGGCGGCAACGCCGAGAAACAGGGCACTGGTCATGACCAGGGACGGGCGGGACGCCGGCCCCAGATCGCTTCGATTCGCTGCTGCGTGGCGGCGACCTCGGGGCTGGACGGGAGTACCGACCGCGCTGGCCGTGTCGAGCGCGCGGCCCGTTCCAGGATGAGCGTGGCGACCAGCTCGGCTTCCTGCTCCTCCACCGCGGTGTAGGCGCCACGGCCGAGAACGGTCTCCACCTGGCCTCTCACCGCCTCGGTGCACAGCAGGCCGCGGACCTGCTCGGCGTTGGACAGGGCGGCCCCGGTGTGATCGCAGACCATGTGTCCGATCTCGTGCAGGATGATGTGATCCTGGTGCAGGAGGCTGGTCGCTTCCTCGTGATAGATCAGGTCCAGGCTGTCGGTGCCGACCCAGATGCCGCACAGCGCTCCCGGCGCGGTGGCTGAGAAGGGGACCAGCTCGATCGGGCGACCGCGATCCTGCTCAAGCCGGTCCAGGAACGTGTTGAGATCCCAGGGCACCGAGATCCCGATGCGCTGATCCAGCGTTCGCACGACGGCTTCACATCGGTGCCGTAGGTCCCGGTCCATGGCCCTCACCTTCCCCGGGGCAACCAGGTCCGTCAGCCGCGTGCACAGAACCTGGCCCACTAACGAGCCGCCCACAGTACTCCCCGTAGCTATTACCTCACTGTGGGTCCTGCCCGGCTCCGGGCTTGCGCTGCCTCCTGCTCCGGCCTCGAGGCAGGCCCTCGACCGTGTGAGCGAGCCACTCGCGCATCTCGGGATCAAGGTCGAACGCGCGCAGCGCGATGCTCTTGACCTGATCGTTGTCTCGGATCGCGCCGAGCAGCTGCAGATCGGCGTAGATCTGCTCGCTGTCGTCATCATCGCGGAGGAAGTAGCCGGGATCGACCTGGAAGAACTTCGCCATGGCCTGGACGTTGCGCATGGTGGGGTTGTCCCGCTGCCCGCTCCGCAGCAGCAGGAGGTAGTTCGCTGAGATCGTCAGACCGTCCCCGTCCTCGGCGGCCTTCTCGGTCAGCCAACGCTCCACTTCCTGGTTGGACCACGGACCCCGGTCGGGCGGGTGGATGGTCTCGAAAAGTCGGTTGATCTTGTCGGCGAGCGTCCGGCGAGGACGCTGGCTAGGGCTCACGCGCTTCTCCTGCCTGGAGCGTGCTTCTGAACCACCATGGTACTAGTCGGCGCTCACGTCACACACTGGTGTTGACAACGCGGCATGGATGGCTACACTTCGAGTGCTCCGGTCGCCACTGTCATGTGACAACGGAAACGTGAAGACAACCACTAGTGGTTGATCGGTGAGCTTCGGGCAGTCTTCGATTGAGGAGGGATCAAGGATGGGGCGGATGTTCGCGAGACGGCCACCGCGGATGACGTGGCCGCTGCAGCTGGAACTGCCCGATCGACCTCTGCGTCCGCCGCCCCCTCCGGGAGACTGGCCGGGCGGTGATCCCTGGGCGGCCCTGGCGGCAGCGGAGACGGTTGAGAGCGAGCGGCATCACGGCGGCGTTGTCCTTGCGTTTCCTGGCGCTTGCCGGACCCCGGTCCTCGCTGTGCCCGCACTCGCCGAGGTCAAGGTCGTCAACGCCACCACTGTGGAGGATGAGCACTCGGTTGCGCTCGGTGAGGGGCAGGCGCTCCTGACCCGGGTCGATAGCACAGACAAGCGGAAAGGTACCTGCTCATGATCGAGCATTCGCGTGAGAGCGTCGTTCGGGCAGTTGCGGTGACCATCGCGGCTCTGGCTCTGACCGCCTGTAGTGCGGGTGCGTCCGGTCCGGCTCCGGTGACAGGCGGCTCCGCCGCGCGGACACCCACGGCTGCTCCGTCTCCGCCGCCCCCGGTGTGGATTGCGCCACCGACGTGGGCTGCGCCTCCGGCGTCATCACCGGCCGATGTGGCGACGAAGGCCGCGGTCGAGGCATATGTGGAGATGTGGCAGGCGATGGCGCGAGCCGGAGAGACCTCGGACTGGCAGTCACCCGAGCTGGGTCACTACGCCATCGGTGAGGCGCTGGCCACGATCATCCGCAGTCTGTATGCCGACCGTATCGACGGGGTGGTCACCCGCGGAGCACCGACGAATTCCCCGGTGGTGCGTTCCGCGGAACCGCCGGAGGCCCCGGCGAAGGTGGTGATCGTGGACTGCGGCGATTCGACGTACTGGTTGAAATATCACCAGGGGACCGACAGGCTGGCCGGTACCGGGTCGGGTGGGGGTCGCCGGTTCGTCAGAGCCGAGGTGCTGCGCCAGCTGGACGGGGCGTGGCTGGTGAGCCGGTTCGCGGTACAGGGGTTGAGCACATGCTGAGGCGATGTGCGGCGGTGAGTGCCTCGATGGCGGCTCTGATGATGGTCGGCGCCGGTCTCGCCTGGGCGGGTGATGACGGTTGGGGTTCTGTCGATTGTGGACAGGTTTCGGCCGCAGGATGCGAGCTGAGTGTGGGGAAGATGCCGCGACCAGCTGGTGGTTGGGGGTCCTCGCTGCGGCCGGTGATGCGTGCGCGGGTTCCGGATGATGAGCGCCCGGTTGCGCTCGGCGAGGGGCAGGCGCTCCTGGCCCGGGTCGACAGCACAGACAAGCGGAAAGGTACCTGCTCATGATCGAGCATTCGCATACGAGCGTCGTTCGGGCAGTTGCGGTGACCATCGCGGCTCTGGCTCTGACCGCCTGTAGTGCGGGTGCGTCCGGTCCGGCGCTGGCGACAGGCCACTCCGCCGCGCGGACACCCACCCCGACCGCACCCACATCACCGGCCTCGCCGGCTGACGTCGCGCGACATCAGGCCATCGCCGCCTACCTGGGCATGTGGCGGGACTTTGCTGATGCCGCCACGACGTCGGATTGGCGGTCTCCCACACTGGCGCGGAACGCCACCGGTGACGCGCTGTCCACGCTGTCCCGTGGGCTGTATGCCGATCACTACAACGGTCTGGTGTCCCGTGGGAGGCCAGTCAATAACCCACAAGTGTCCTCCGTGGACTCTCCGACCAAGGTCGTGATCACGGATTGCGGTGACTCGACGAACTGGGTGAAGTACCGCGCCGACAACGGGCAGCCGGCCAATGACGGGCCCGGTGGCAGGCGGCAGATCAACGCGATCGCGAAGAAGGCCGTGGACGGCTCGTGGAAGGTGACGGACTTTGGCGTTCAGGCGGTCGGGACATGTTGAGCCGAATGATCATCACCTTGGGAGGTGCGGCGCTTCTCGTGCTGGTGAGCGCATTGCCGGCGTTCGCGGATCCCTGGGGCAGCGTGGATTGCGGTGAGAGTCCGACACCTGCTTGTGAACTTGGTGTGGGCAAGGGTGGAGATGGGCCGGGCCCCTACGGCGGTAATCCCGACCGGAGGCCACTTCACGGCGAGCAAGGTGATCACAGTGGAGGAGCCGACGGGGGTGATCACAGCGTTGGTGGCGCGCACAAGCCTGTGCACTGCTCCTACGTTCGCAGCGACTACCAGCCGCCCACTACTGGCGTGGCGATCATTGCGTACCAGCCGAGAGGTCGGGGTAGGGCAGTCACCGTGCAGCCGGCCGTGTTCTGGCGGGCGGCAGCGAGCAGAGCGGTACTTGCCGCCGTGACCGCTGACCCGGCACCTGGCCAGCCGGGTGCTTGGTATGTCTACCTTTGCGACGGAACGGGCATTATTCCTGCGGTCTATCACCCGCCGGTGTGGATCCCCGACGGACGGCCCGGCGGGGCACCGTCCGCGGCGGAGCTGGCCCGGCAGGCGCATGAGCGGTTGGTCCTGCCATCGCCGCAGATCGAGGCGAATCCGGCGGGCGCCCAGTTGGTGAACCTGCCGACCTGGTTGTGGCTGGACCGGGCCGGGTGGGGCGAGCGGTCGGCGACGGCGGAGGTGCCCGGGGTGTCGGTGACGGCAATGGCGAGGCCGACCTCGGTGACGTGGTCGATGGGAGACGGCGTGTCGGTGACCTGTCGGGGGCAGGGCACCCCGTTCCCCGTGGGTGGCGACCCGAAGGCGGCGTCTCCGGACTGCGGTCACCTCTACCGCAGCTCCTCGGCGGGCCAGCCAGGCGAGACGTTTCCGGTGATCGCGACGGTGCACTGGACAGTCACCTGGGCCGGGGCTGGCCAGAGCGGGACGTTCCCTGACCTGGCGACCTCGGCGACCGGGCGATTCCGGGTGGCTGAGGCGCAGGCGCTGGGCAACGGCACCGGCTGAACCGCGGGGACCTTGGCCCGTGCACCGACGCTGACAAACACAACACGTCACTGAATCCGCTCGCTGATCTGTCAGGCGACGCGGCGAACTACCCCTATGCCTGGAGGCACCTGGTGAACACTTCTGCCGCACCGCCTCGATCCGCACCGTCAGCGGGAGGATCGTGGCTGAACACTCGGAAAGGGCCGGATACCGGCTCGCGGTTGCCTGGCGGTCGGCGACGGAGCATTCCCCACCTGCTGGTGGGCGCGTTGTTGGTGCTGGCCTGCGCGGCGGGCGTGGTGCTGTGGTCACTCGCCGCGGGTGACCGCCAGCGAGTGTTGGCCCTGACCCGCCCGGTGTCGGTTGGTCATGTGCTGTCCACGGCCGACCTGCGTGAGGTGAGCGTCGCCGCCGATGCGGGCGTGTCCACGGTGGCCGCCTCGCAAGCGTCCACGGTGATCGGTCGGATGATGGCGACCAGCCTGCCCGCCGGGTCGTTGCTGACCCCCGAGGTGCTGGGGGCGGCGTTGGTTCCCGGCCAGGGGCAGGCGATCGCCGCGCTGGCGTTGAAGGCGGGAGCGTTCCCACCCGAGTTGGCCCCGGGCGATCGGGTGGCGGTGGTGTTCGTGCCTGCCTCGACGGTGGGCTTGCCGAGCGCATTGGCGTCACCGACCGTCTCGTCGTGGCAGGCGACCGTGACCAGCGTGACGGGGCGGGCCGATGAGCAGACCACGGTGGTGTCACTCGAGCTCGTCGAGGCCGCCGCCCGCCAGGTCGCTGCTGTGCCTGCGGGGCAGCTGTCGATGGTAATGCTGTCGGGAGGTGGTCAGTGATGTTGGTCGCGGTGTGCAGTCTCAAGGGCTCACCCGGTGTCACCACCTTTTCGGTGGCGCTGGCCGCGCTCTGGCCGGTGCAGGCCCGGTGTGTGCTGGTGGAGTGCGACCCGTCCGGGGGTGACGTGGCCACCCGCTTCGGGTTGGCGTCCTCGCCGGGTCTGGTGAGCTTGGCGGCCGCGGCGCGGCGCAGCAGCGATCCGGGGTTGTTGTGGCAGCACACGCAGGCGTTGCCGGGCGATCTGGCGGTGGTGGTCGCTCCGACGGGAGCGGACCAGTCGCTAGCCGCGTTGACCGCGTTGGCCCCGGAGGGTTCCGGCGGTGCGGGCGTGCTGCGGCTGGCGGCGCAGGCAACCGACACGGTGGTGATCGCTGACTGTGGCCGGGTGGACCCCACCTCCCCAGCGTTGCCGATCGTGCGCTCCGCGGATGTGACGCTGCTGCTGAGCCGGGCACACGCCGACGACCTGGCGCATCTGGTGACCCGGTTGAGTGAGGTGAGTCGATGGTCATCACGTCCCGGGCTGCTATTGGTCGGCGAGGGCTACTCGGCGGCTGAGGTCTCCCGCGAGCTGGGTGTGCCGGCGATGGGCCGGATTCCCGAAGACCGTCATGCCGCGGCGGTGTTGTGCGGCCGGCCCGGCGGCCGAGGCGGGCCATCGCTCTCTCCGCTGGGCCACAGCGCCGTCACCATCGCCAGGGCATTGCTGTCAGACCCGCTCACCCGGTCCGGCCTGGGGCGCTCCAGCGCACCAGTGGGTCAGCCCGTGCCGGTGCAGCACGCGGCCCCCGCAGGTACGGGCCACTCCGTGACCGCGAACGAGGCCTCGCTGCCGACCGTGCTCGCACCGGACGTCACGTCGCGAAACGGGAGTAAGCCATGACCCTGCAGACCAACGGCGGCCCACCACTGACGCTCCTGCCCGGATACCCGACCGGTCAAGGCCCACGCACTCAGCGGGAGGCCCCTGATACCGCGGCGGCGCTGGCTCGATTGCGGCGGCGACTGCGCGACGTGCTGAGCACCGAGCTCCCGAAGCGGGTCGAGGCGCAGCGGCCTGGCATGGCGGTCGGTCGGGAAGAACGTGAAGCGCTGGCGTGGGTGATTCTGGATGAGGCGGTGGCCGCGTACAGCGAAGAGGAGCTGATGGCCAACCGGATGCTCGTCGCCAAGGACGCCGAGCAGCGGGTGATCATTGACGTGATCAACGAGGTGTTCGGGATGGCGGGGCTGCAGCCGCTGCTGGATGACCCGAGCGTGGAGACGATCAACGTCAACCGGTTCGACCGGGTCTTCGTCCAGTACCGCGACGGGCGTCGGGCCCAGGTCCCCGCGATCGCAGGGTCGAACGACGAGCTGACCGATCTGGTGCGGATGCTCGCCGCCCGCGCCGGTGCTGAGGAGCGTCGCTTCGACCGGGGCGCACCGGCGGTCAACCTCCAGCTCCCCGGTGGTGAGCGGCTGTTCGCGGTGATGGCACTGACGTCCGGCGGGGTCACCGCTTTGTCGATCCGCCGGCACGGCTACCGCACCGTCACCCTGGAGCAGCTGCGCGCCCTGGGCACCCTCGACCCTGGCTTGGAGCAGTTCCTGCGCTCGTTGGTCCGCTCGCGCAAGAACATCCTCATCACCGGCGGTACCGGTAGTGGAAAAACTACACTTTTGCGGGCGTTGGCGTCGGAGATGGATCCGATGGAGCGCATCGTGACCATCGAGGACGCCTTCGAGCTCGGCCTGGACCTCGATCCTGGGCTGCACGCGGACGTGACCGCGTTGCAGGCCCGCGAGCCGAACATCGAGGGTGAGGGCGGCATCACGCAGGCCGAACTGGTCCGCTGGGCGCTGCGGATGAGTCCGGACCGGGTCATCGTCGGCGAGATCCGGGGACCGGAAGTGATCCCCATGTGCAACGCCATGAGCCAGGGCAACGACGGGTCGATGGCCACCCTGCACGCGTCCTCCTCCCGGATCGCGTTCACCCGCCTGGCCTCCTACGCCGCCCAGGGCGTGGAGCGACTTCCCGTGGAAGCGACCAACCTTCTCGTCGCCTCCGCGGTGCATTTCGTGGTGCACCTGGCCTTCACCACCGGGGGGAGAACCCGCGTGGTGTCCTCGATCCGCGAGGTCGTCGGCGCCGACGGGGCCCACGTCATCTCCAACGAGGTCTACCGGCCCGGCCCCGACCGCCGAGCTCTGCCCGTGCCGGGTGCCCTGCGCACCGACGCCCTCGACGACCTCATCGAGGGTGGTCTCGACCCCGGTGTGCTTGAGCAACCCACGGGCTGGTGGCCCCGGTGAGCGCGGCGATCAGCACCACCACGGTGCTCGCAGCTCTGCTGGGCCTGGGCGCCGGCGTGGGCCTACTGCTGGTGATCACCGGTTGGCGTGGGGTGGATGCGCACCGACCGAAGCGATTCCCACGGCGGCATCTCCGCAGTCGGGACGATCAGTGGGTGGTGCGGCTGGCCGCTGCCGTGGCCGTTGGTGTGGTCACCGGTGTCGTGACCGGGTGGGTGGTAGGTGCGGTACTGGCCGGCCTGGCGTGCTGGGCGCTGCCCCCGGCGTTGGGCCGCGACCCACGGCACGCCGGCCAGGTGCGCCGGATCGAGGCGATCACCACGTGGACGGAGATGCTGCGGGACACCCTGGCCGCCGCAGCCGGGCTGGAGCAGGCGATCCTGGCCACCGCGCCACTGGCCCCGGCCGCTATCCGGCCTCAGATCAGCGAACTTGTCGCCCGGCTGGGAAACGGCGAGCGCCTGGCGCCCTCGCTGCGGGCGCTCGCCGACCAGCTCGCCGACCCGACTGCGGATCTGGTCATCGCCTCGTTGGTGCTGGCCGCTGAGCATCAGGCCCGTCAGCTCGGCGAGCTGCTCAGTTCGCTGGCCCTGGCCGCCCGTGAGCAGGCATCCCTGCGGATGCGGGTGCAGGCCGGGCGTGCCCGCACCCGAACCTCGGTCCGGGTCATCGTCGGCACCACCCTCGGCTTCGCCGCCGCGATGGTCCTGCTGGACCGTCCCTACCTCGCGGCCTACGACTCGGTCACCGGCCAGGTCATGCTGCTGGTGATCGGGGCGCTGTTCGCGGCGGGGTTCGCCTGGCTGGCCCGCATCGCGACGGTGCCCGAGCCGATCCGGTTCTTCTCGACCCCTGCCGCCGACGGCACCGACACCACTGACGCGCAAAGGCACGAGACAGTGCTCTCGGGAAGGCGGGTGTGGTCGTGATCACCGCGCTGGGGTTGGGTGCCGGGCTCGGCATCGGATTGTGGGCACTGGTCGTCGGGCTCTTCCCGCCTCGGCCGACATTGGGCGCGGTGCTGGCCCGCGCCAGCGCACCCCCAGCGTCGCCGCCGATCCTGCCCACCGATGACTCGGGATGGGCGGCGCGGCTGGGTGGTCCGTTCGTCGTTCCGTTGCAGGCCCTGGGGTTGCCCGGGGCCCGGCTGGTCGGTGACCTGGCGGTCACCGACCAGCCGGTGTCCACCCATCTGGCACGGCAGGCCAGCGGCGCCATGGCCGGGCTGCTGGCACCGGTCGTGGCGCAACTGCTGCTCACCGTGGGCGGCCTGTCGCTGGGCGTCGCACCACCGGTGATCGCCTCGCTGGTGTTGACCGTGCTCGGGTTCCTCACTCCCCACCTGCAGGTCCGCGCCGAAGCGAGGCAGCGCCGCGTCGGGTTCCGCCACGCCCTATCGGCTTACCTGGACCTGGTGGGGATCACCCTGGCCGGCGGTGCCGGGGTTGACAGCGCCCTGCGCGACTCGGTCGCCATCGGCCACGGGTGGGCCTTCGCGCAGATCCGGCGCGCCCTGGACACCGCCCGGCTGACCCGCACCACGCCGTGGGCCACCTTGCGGCAACTCGGTGACGAACTTGACGTCAGCGAGTTGTCCGAGCTCGCCGCCTCGGTCAGCCTGGCGGGTACCGAGGGAGCCAAGGTCCGTGCCTCGCTGGCGGCCAAGGCGGCGGCGCTGCGGACCCACCAGATCACCGACGCCGAAGCCGACGCCCAGGCCGCCACGGAACGGATGTCCCTTCCGGTCATGGCTCTGTTCCTGGGATTCCTGGTCTTCATCGGCTTCCCCGCGCTCACCCAGGTTCTCAACGGACTGTGAAGGAAAACTGCGATGTGGACCTACTGTGCCCTGCTGTTCACCGCGCTGCGCACCCGGATCGACGAGCTGCGCCGCAACCCCGACGCCGGCTATACCACCGAAACGGTCGTGGTCACCGCGCTGCTGATCGTGGCAGCCCTCACCGTGGTCGCGATCATCGTCGCCAAGGTCACAGCCAAGGCCAACGACATCAACCTCGGGCTCTGACATGCGCGGACGCCTCCCGGGTCACCGACCACGGCGAGCTGCCCGCTCGCCCGGGGCGGGGCTGTCCCAGCTGCGGCGGGCGCTACACGGGGATCGCGGCTCGGTCAGCGCCGAACTGGTGATCGCTACCCCGCTGCTGCTGGTGCTGCTCCTGTTTATCGTGCAGTTCGCCCTGTGGTCACACGCCACCCACATCGCCCAAGCCGCCGCCTCCCAGGGACTCGCCGCCGCCCGGGTGCAGGACGCGACAGCGGCTGCGGGCAGTGCCGCCGCCCGACACGTCCTCGACCAGCTCGGGCGCGGCCCGCTGACCAACACCCGCGTCGACGCCACCCGCAGCGCCGATGCCGCCTCGATCCGGATCAGCGGTGACGCCTCCACGGTGATCCCTTTCCTGCTTTTGCCTGTCCACGCCGAAGCCGCCGGGCCTGTCGAGAGGTTCGTGCCAGACCTCGCCGCTGGCGGGAGGTGACCGCTGGTGACACCGCGAACCAGCCAACGACCATACGACGCCCCAGCCCGGCCTGGCAGCCGGCGGGGCTGGTGGATGGCCTGGTGGTGGAACGATCGTGGCTCGGTGGCCGCCGAGATCACCGTGGTCGCACCTGTTCTGATCATGCTGCTGGTGCTCGTGGCGGTCGTGATCCACCGGGGCGTGGACGCCCGGATACGCCTGGACGACGCCGCCCACCAGGCCGCCCGCGCGGCCACTCTGCAACGCAGCGCCCCCGCCGCGGTCATCGCGGCGCGGTCCACCGCCCAGGGCGCGCTGTCGAGCGCCGGGGTGGTGTGCCGCTCGGTCGGCGTGAACACCGACACCGCCGGGCTGGTTCCCGGTGGCACCGTCACCGTGACGCTGTCCTGCGCGGTCGACTTCGGTGACGCGGTGATCCTCGGTGTCGGGGGCCAGCGGGTCCTGTCCGCCACCGCCAGCGAACCGGTCGACACTTGGCGCTCGGTCGGAGTCAACAGCGGCGGCGGTGGTGGCTCATGACCCGACAGTCTCAGGCCAGGTTCGGCCACCGACTGTGCCGGTGGAACACGTGGCGGCGCGGTTGGTGGGCCGGCGATGAGGGTCGGGTCTCGGCGTTCGTGGTGACCCTTCTGGCGGCGATCCTGGCCCTGGCCGGGCTCACCCTCGACGGCGGTCTGGCGCTGGCCGCGAAGGTCCGCGCCAACGGCCAGGCCGAAGCCGCCGCCCGCGCTGGCGCTCAAGCCCTCGACCTGGGCGCCTACCGCGCGACCGGAACCGTCCAGCTCATCCCCGCGCAGGCCGCCGCAGACGCGCGTCGCTACCTGGTCGCGGTGGGCGCGACCGGCGTTATCACCGTGACCGGCGACACGGTGACCGTGACCGTCACCGCCACCCGACCCACCCAACTTCTGGGACTGGTGGGGATCCGCGCGCTGTCGGTGCACGGGTCAGCGAGCGCCCATTCCCAGCGCGGCGTGTTGACCATCGAGCCCTGACAAGCAGAAAGAACCCCATACCGTGACTGCCTTCAGGACCCGCCACCCGGCTCCCGGGCACCGCCACGGCTCGGGCGGACGCCGCCTGGTCGTGGGTACCGCCCGGGTCCTGGGGCGCCTGGTGCAGGGCCTGGCGGCTGTGGCGGCGCTGGTCGCGCTGGTCGCCGCGCTGCCCTGGGCGCTGTGGCACTACATCGGCTGGCCGCTAACCGATCACCTCCCTACCGCCGATGAGATGCAGGCGGTGCTGCTGGGCCCGCTGAGCACCCCACTGCTGCTGGACGTGTTGGAGTGCCTGTGCTGGATCACCTGGGTGGCGTTCGTGATCGACGTGGCCCGCTGTGTCGGGGCGGCGGTGCGAGGCCTGCGGTGGCCCGAGCTGCAGCTCGGCGGGCCGGTGCACGCCGTCGCCGCGATCCTCGTCGGTGTCATCGTGGTCTCCCTGCTGGGCAACCGCAGCCCCTCGGCCGCCGCAGCGGGGATCACCGAGATCAGCGGCGGACACGGCGGACTCGTCGCGACGGCTCCCGCGGCCAACCCCGCGCCACCGCACGCACGGCCGATCGCGATGGTGCACACCACCACTGCCACGGCCGCCGTGGCAGCGCCTCGGCCCGACGTTACCGCGCTCCAGGGCGGGGGCACCGTGGTGGTGCGCGCAGCGCACAACGGAATCCACGACACGCTCTCGCGGATCGCCGCGCGCACGCTGAGCGATGCCAGGCGCTGGCCGGAGATCTACGAAGCGAATAAGGGCAAGCCCCAACCCAACGGAGGCACGCTCACCAACCCGAACCTCATCTTTCCCGGTGAACGGCTCACCCTGCCGACCTCGAGCTTGCCGGCCCCGGCGACCGGCGGCGATCACCAGGTCGCACCACCCACCGTGCCGGCGCCACCGCCGCCGCGCTCGGCGCTGATGCCGCCGCCGTCCTCGACACCTACCTCACCCACGCACTCGGCGCGCCAGTTCCCACCCGCGACCGCGCTGCGGGCCACTTCCGTCCCTTCTGCGGCCCCAGAGCCCGAGACGGGCACCATCCCAGGCTCTGGGCCGGGCATCGGGTGGGAGCCGGGCGTGTTCGTCGGTCTGGGCCTGGCCGCTGCCATCAGCGCCGCGGTGATGATGGCCCGTCGCCGCTACCGGGGTTCCTACCGGCCCGGCAGTGGCCGCCGGGATGACCTCCCCGTGGCACCGGTGGTCTACCAACTGCGGCTGGTGCATCTACGCGCCGAACACGCCGACACCCACCCGGACAGCGACCTGGACGACGCCGAGCGCGGTCGGTGGGCCGCCCCGCCTGTGCTGGTCATCGGGGACGCGCACGACCCGGATACCGCGCCCGACGGTGAGGGCGAGGTGCGGGCGGCACCGGGGCTGGGCGTGCGCGACGGGCGGGAGATCGCTCTGGATCTGGCCGTGGCCCGCGGGCTGGGGTTGGCCGGTGCGGGGGCGTGCGGAGCGGCCCGAGCACTGCTGCTGGCGATACTGGTCCCCACGCACCCGCCCACCCAGCCGTCGGCGGGAGCGAGGGTGATCGTGCCCGTCGAGGATCTCAGTCTGGTGCTGGGACCTGAGCACGTTCGCGGTCAGCGGCCGGCAGCGTTGCGAGTGGTGGCCGACCTCGATGCCGCGCTCGACGAGCTGGAAGCCCAGACCCTCGCTCGCGCCCGGCAACACGACCCGGCTGCGGCGGCGTGGCCCGTGATGGCGCTGGTGGCCCGCCCGCCAGCGGAGAACACACAGCGATTGCAGGCGGTGCTGGACAACGGCGCCCACCTCGGGCTGGTGGGCGTGCTACTGGGCCAGTGGCGTCCCGGGGTCAGCGCCTACATCCGAGCCGACGGCACCGTCTCAGCGACCAGCCCCGGTCCGGGGCAAGCGCTGCTCGGAACCCGGATGTTCCGCATGCCCGAAGCTGAGACCGCCGACCTGCTCGCGCTGCTGCACCACGCCCAACCCGACACACCCGACCCCACGCCCACCGCACACGACCACCCGACACCGCCGCTGGTCCAGGCGCGCCGGACCGGCGGCTCGCCACCCCCGGCCGGGAACGCGCCCACCACCCTCGATGCACGCGATGGCGACGTCATCGACGACTCCACGTTGGAAGTCGCCGGGATTCCCCGCGCCCAACCCGAGGGCATCGGCCCACGCCTGGTGCCCGATCTGGCGCCGCATCGTGAACCCGGACCCGCGCCGCTCCACACCAGCCCCGACGGCCGCCAACCCCACCACGGGCCCGACGGCGAGCCCACCGAACAGAGCAGAACCGCGCCCCGGCGCCCTCCGGCGGCGCCCGGCGACACGTCAGGTCAGCGCGACACCCTCGCCACACCGATCACCCTGAGCGTGATGGGTCGCCCCCGGGTGCACTGGACACCCGGACCCGCAGGTGAGACCACCGAGGGCGGTGCCGCGGCGGAGGCCACCGTGCGGGACATCACCGCAGCGTTCCCGCCGCGGCAGCGGGAGTTGCTGGTGTTCCTCGCGCTGCATCCCGATGGCGTGCACCGCGACCCGCTGGTGGCCGCGCTCTGGGAGACCAACCCACCCGAGCGGCCCACCAACGCCCTGAACACCGCGCTGTCGCGGCTGCGGCGCGCGCTCAGCCAAGCGACCGGCGGCGCCATCGGCGACATCATCACCATCGGGGAAGGCCGCTACCAACTTGACACCAGCCTCGTCGAGGTCGACTACTGGCGCTTCAGCAACGCGGTGACCGCACGACGAGCGGCGGCCAACGACAGCGAGCGGATCACCGCCTACGAGCGGATCGTGGACCGCTACGGCGGGTGCCTCGCCGAGGGCATGGACACCGAGTGGATCGACGCCGCCCGTGAAGCCACCCGCCGCGACGCGATCGACGCCGTCGCCGCGCTGGCCCGAGCCCTCGTCGACTCCGACCCCCAGCACACCCTCGACCTGCTGGAAACCGCGCGAGCGTTCGACCCGCACAACGAGCTGCTCTACCGCGACATCATGCGCCTGCAGGAACGGCTCGGGCACCTCGACGCGATCCCGCGCACGCTGACCCTGCTCACCACTCGCCTCGCCGAAATCGACGAGACACCCACACCGCAGGCCCTCGGGCTGGCCACGCGCCTGCAACAGCGCCACGACGCTGTGGGCGCCGACACCCGCACACCCGGCCGGCACGATCCCCGGGGTGACCGACGTGACACCGCCGTGGTGAGCTGAGCACCCCGAGCCCGACCGCGAGCCCCGGAACCTGCGGGGTCAACGAGTAGCAGAAACCTTCGGCGGAAACCTCCCAGTTTCTCGTCGCGGATCAACAACCCCTCGGCCGTCATCTTCTCCAACGCCCGCGCCAGAATGCTATCGTGCGGGACAGTGAGTTTTCCCGACCATTCCCGCCCGACAGAATACGAACGAATCGCGCGGAGAATCTCGACCCGCCGCATCGGTCCGCCGGCCAGGGTAAGCGGGATCGGCGACACCCACTTATCACAGAATAAGCGCAGCAGGTCATACTAGTACAGATCCCGCAGGAACCCCCTGCCATCCTTTATCGTGATCTTCTCCATGATCCCGCCCCCCCATTTCCTGGCCCACGCACCATCCTCGCCGCGGCGGCTCACACCAGCAGCAGCCGCCCAGTCGGGGCAGTGATGCGCCAGCGCAGCTACTTTCGGTTATAAATTCGGAGATCACGTACGCATACAGTGACTTCCGTTGGGGGTGCACACGGAGGATCACCGGGGGGATCAACCGGGGGTACCGGTTAGAGCACCACCCCCAGCGCTCGGCGAAGTCGCAGCGCAGGCCGGCCGCAAGGGGATCCGCTGGTATCCCAGACTCGCTTGGCCACAAGCGGAAAGGTGACATCGGGCCGGGGCCGGTGGTCGGGCTACTCGACGGTCCCGCGGTCCGGGGATTCTGCCCCCCTATCATCCCTTCACTGAACTACCCCGGGTTCGTAGCGACTCGTTGTCGGATAAGCCTGATCAGGTCGCCCAGCTCGTACAGATCCTGGTACTCGACCGGTGGCCCGCCTCCGGTCGATCGACGTTTGCTGCACCAATTCGCCCATGTCGCAGTGGTCGCGTCGACCTTCTCCAAATAGTATGCCACAGCCCGCGTGGTTTATCAACTCGGTCTCGCGCGGGCCTATCGTGGATTCCGCGAAGTCCCCGTCGAGTGCGTCACCGACGCGCCGTGGAAAAGAGTCACGACAAATGTCCTGTAGGGCCATTGAGATCCGGTGGGATCCAGCTATATTGGACATGTCACCGGGTAACCGGAAACCCCACCGAATGACCCACCCGGCGCGAGTCATGCCTTTCGCGCCCGTTGAATCCGGAGGTCACCATGACACCCGAACACCGCGGCGAACTGGTCTCGCGGGCGCGCGGCGCCTCCCGCCGGGCGCACGAGGCCGACCGTGACCATTTCCCGGCCCGCTACCAGGACTGGCCCCGCTGGGAGCGGCGGGCGCGCCAGGGCCGCGCGCTGGCCGCCGCGCTGGGTGTGCCGGTCGACCAAGTCAGCGTGACCGACGACCCGCAGCGGGTCTACGGCACGGTACCCGGGAACCTGCTGATCGTCACCGACCCAGGCGACGAGCACCAGTGGCGGTTCGTGCCCGACCTCGGCGCGGCCGAGTCGTGGCTGCTGCTGGACGAGTGCCCAGACTGCGGCGCCACCGTGCCGATCACCCGGGTCGCCGCGTTGGCCGATCTCGGTGCCTACCTCGATAGCGAGGACCCCGACTACGACCCCACCGAGGGCTGCCCCGAGGAATTCCACACCGACCCCGCCCACCACCCCGCCTGCGGACTGACCACCCACCCCTGACCCGCACCGCTCGTGAGGAAGTACCGCGATGACTACCACCCAGCCCACCACGACGCTCCCGCCGAGCGGTCTACCCGCCTTGCTGGTCACCCGCAGCGCCACGCTGGCCGCCACCGTGCAGCGGCTGACCGAACCGGGCCAGCCGCTGTTGGTGATCGCCCCGGACCAGCTGCCCGATGCCGGGTGGGCGCGTTGCCCGCTGATCCTCATCGACGCCGACACCGCGCCCGAGACCACGGCCCTGGTGGACACCAGCCTGGGCACGCGCAAACCGGTGCTGCTCTCAGCGCGCCCGGACACCACCGCGAACCTGTGGCGTGTGGGGGTCGCGCTGCGCGCCGAACACGTCGCGTGCCTACCGGATGCCACTGACTGGTTGCGCGACCGACTGCGCGCCGCGACCCGCGACAACACCCTGGTGATCACCGTCCTCGACGTGTGCGACGGCCCACATGGCACCGCACTCGCCACCGCGCTGGCCACCGCCTCGTGCGCGGCGCGGCGCGACACCCTGCTAGCCACCACCACCACCAGCCGCCACCACGACGCGGTGCCTGGCCTGCTCGACGCACTGCCCGCGACCCGTCCCGCCGCTGGTCACGGGCAACTGCTGCTGCTGAGCCACGACCCAGACGCACCCCAGGTCTCAGCTCAGGAGATCCACGGCATGCTCGCCCACGCCCGAGCGGGCGACACCCTGATCATCGACGCGTCCGCGGCGGACACCGACGCCGCCCGCGCCGCCACCGCGCTGGCCGACCTCACCCTGCTGGTCCTCGGCCCGCTGGCCACCCAGCTCGACGCCCTCCGCGCCACCACTCACACCGTCGCCCAGCTCGCCGGGCACGCGCACCGACTCGGGCTCGCCCTCGCCGAGCAGCGCCCCTGCCGCACCCCCGCCAGCGCACTCGCCGACAACCTCGCCGACGTCGCCGCGCACGCCGGGTGGACCGCTCCACTGCCCACCCACACTTGGTGCGATGACCCCGCCTCAGGCAGCACCGCACTGCTCGACCTCGCCCGGTCCCTGCTGCGCACGCAGCTCACCCCGCCCCGCCCCACCTGAGCCCGCGCCGCACCACGACCAGGAGGAAGCGTTCATGCTCTCCACAACAGAACACACCTGGGAGGTGTTGACCATGACCAGCGATCACGCCGACTTCTACCTCGGCACCGGCCCCGACGCCGTGTGGCTCGGGTCGGTGGCCGACCTCGGAGGTCCCGTCGAAGTGGCGGTCGAACCGATCGGCCTCACGGCGCGCGGGGTCGATCTGCTCACCGCCACGCATCCCGCGCTCTACCGGGACCTGGTGACCCAAGTTCCTCGCCGACAACCGTGAGGCCGGCCACGCGCTGACCGCCACCCCGGCCCAGGGGTGGCCGTGGCGACAGGCGACCAGTGTCGGCTGGTACGCCTACAGCTTCGCCTTCGGCCGCGTGCGAGTGTCCTACCGGGGTGGCCCGTGGTTCGTCCCCGACCCGCGCCATTCCGACGGCGGGGTCGAGGCCGCCGCCGGCCCGGACGCCGAGCTGCCGATCATGCGCACCGACGAACCGCGCACCGTGACCGCCAACGTGCCCTTCCGTGGGATGCCGGTGCCGGTGACCGCCACGCTCCCGCCCGTGTCGGACACCTATCTCGCCCAGCGGGTCGATGCCGCCCTAGTGATCGCAGACGCCGTGAAGATCGTCACCGGCCGTCGCGTGCCACTCGCCGACCTCACCACCACCCCGATCCGCTCCCTCATGCTCAGTCTGATGCACCCCGGCCCAGGCCCTGACCTAATGGGTGCTGACGAAGGACACCCTGCGCGCCCACGAGCGCGTCGCGACCGCCGTACAGAAGCTCCTCACCGCCGATCGGTATGCCCAGGGCAACAACCCCGGCTACGCCGCCACCCTGCTCACCCAGGCCGCCACCGTCGCCTGCCAAGCGGTCAGCGCCCACCGTCCACCGTCCTGTCCCCTCAATCGACGAGTGCGCGTAATTCATCATAGCATCAGATAGAGCGCTCCGATACGAACTCTCCACACGTTCCAGCGTTGAGCCCGCCGTCACAATACCGCGCATTGGAAACAACTTTCCGAATCTTTCCCGGGATATCGTCGAGCGAGGCAGCGGATGTTACGGCCCGTTCGGGGCTGGTGATCGGTACACAAGCAGGGCCATGAGAGACGCGTATGGGGTCATGCCTTTCTTCTCGCTGGTTTCGATGCGCCACAACCCAGAGGGTTTCCGCGCCCCGATCGAGATTGTGCGCTGTGGTGTGAGCTTGCCCTGGCGCTGACGGGTTCAACCACGCCCGGTGTACGGGTTGATGTCAAACGCGCCCTGGTGTTCGACCCCAGCCGGTGTCGCCCGTCAACCGCGGTGACAGCCACCACCAACTATAGCGATCAGACACAAGGGCGCGGAAAACAAGAAGGCTTTTTGTTGCCACGAGGGTTGACTTCCCACCCTGAAGGAAGCGTCCATAGACCGGTAGCCCCATCCACCGGCAGCGCCCCGGGGGCTACCCCCCGGGGGCATAACCATCCATCCAGCGCCACTCACCGTGAAAGAGGTCGCCATGCCCAGCGCAAATGCCAACGCCCCCACCCACCGCAGCGTCTCGGCGCTGCAGGCCGTGCCCGACCCCACCCCTGTCGTCGCGGGACGCACCGTCACCGAGGACAAGCTGTGGGCTGCCCTGCACGCCCACCCCGCCGGCACCACCAGCGACCTCGCCGCCCACGCGGGCATCGGCCACTCCACCGCCGGGAAGATCCTCGCCGCCTGGGCCACCGACGGCAGCGCCACCCGCACCCCCGGACCCACCCAAGCCGGGCGACGCGCCGCAGATACGTGGACGATCACCGACACCACCCAGGACCACGTCACCGAGCCCACCCTCACTGACCAGCCGGACCGCGAGACCATCAGCACAGCACCCGACACCGACGCCGGCATCACCGGTGACACGGATACTGAGGAGATCAAGACCAGCGACCCGGGCACAGCGGAGCAGCCCGCCACGCCAGCCGCCCCCACGGGCACCGGCGTCACTGCATCCAACGACAAGGCGGTACCAGCACAGACCACGCGGCTGGGCAAGGGCGCACTGCGCGGTATGGTCGAGGATTACCTCACCGAGCGCCCCGAGCAGCAATTCAGCCCCAGCGCGATAGGCAAAGCACTCGGACGTTCCTCCGGCGCGGTCGCCAACGCCCTGGAGAAACTCGTCGCCGACGGTTACGCGATCCAGACCCAGGACAAGCCCAAGCGGTTCACCGCCAAGGCAACCCCCGCGTCCGCCCTCGGCTAGCCCACACTCCCTGGCCCGCTCGCCGCTCACGAATAATTAGCTGATTGGCGCTGCCCGGGGACGACGGGATGCGACGCACCTCACCACCAGCGACCCTTACCCGCCCAGTACCCTCGCCAAGCAAGGCGCCCTATCCCCCCTGTAGGAGGTGTCAGCCGTGCCTGACATGCCGACCGGTGCCCTCGTCCGGCTGTATCGCATCCAACGGCGGATGAGCACGGTCTCGCTGGCCACGCATGCCGGTATCACGGTGCGCTACCTGGAGATGATCGAGGCCGACAGCAAGACACCCTCGCTGCCGGTGCTGCGCAAGCTAGCGAAGGTGCTGGGTGTGCGTACCTCGGCCCTGGTGGGTGAAGCACCGAGCGAGGACCACGAAGGGCCGGTGAACCCCCGGCTGGCCGAGGTGGAACGGGCGCTGTTCACCTACCGCTCCCTGGCGCTCACCGATCCCGGACAGTTCCCCACGTTGGAGGAGTTGGGTGAGCAGATCAGCGCCGCCAAGCAAGCCTGGTATACGTCACCGAGCAAGTACAGTGATGCCCTGCGGGTGCTTCCGGATCTGATCGTCAACAGTGAGCGAGCCGTGTATGAATACGGTCGCTCAGCCCAAGCCTGCCGCCAGATCTCAGAGCTGTACCAACTGGCTCGGCAGGTGTTGAAGCACCTCGGGCGAGTCGACCTCGGCGGTATGGTGTCCGACCGGGCCATGCGCTACGCCGAGGAGACCGAAGACCCGCTCCTGATCGCGGCCGCTACCTGGAGCCTCGGCCATGCCATGCTGTCGGATGACATGCCAGCCGGGTCGCTGGAGGTCGCCATGAAGGGCCGCGAGGCGCTGGAGCCGTTGCTGCCGGACGGGACGCCTGAGCTTTTTTCCCTCTACGGTGGCTTGCTGTTGCTGGGGGCCATCGCGTCACTGCGTACCGGTGACCCGTGGCGGGCGCGTGAGCTGCTGCGGGAACCAGCTCACAGAGCCGCCCTGCGGGTTGGCGAGGGGCACAACTACCACCAGACGGTGTTCGGGCCCACCAATGTGGCTATCCACATGGTCAGCGTCGAACACGAGCAGGGTGAGATATCCGAAGCATTGCGCCTCGCAGACAACGTGGATATCTCCCAGATCCCATCACTGGAGCGGCAGACCTCACACCTGTACCAGGTCGCTCAATGCTATGGCTGCCGGAGCAATGATGCGGCCGTCTTTGTGCATCTGAAGATGGCGGAACGGCTGTGTCCGCAAGACTTCCAGCATAACAATTACTGGGGCGCCCGCAGCATGGTCAGCACCCTCGTGAAGCGCGCCAAGCCGTCGTATGCCGGCGAGGTGCGGGAGTTCGCTGGGCGGATCGGCCTGCTGGACTGACAGCCACTTTCCCATCGATGTACTGAATGAGCGGGGCGCATCACGCTGCGCTCCGCTCATTCGCCTGTCCGGATAGCGTGAGCAGGCGAACTGACCGTTCGGGAAGGGCGTGTTTCGTTTCCGCCGGTTTGCTCGACGTTAGCGTCCCCGCATGGCCCCAGGGTCGGGATGTACGGGATACCCCAGCGCACGGTTGGTGCCGTTGCCAGTTGATCCGCGCTTTCTTCCTTCAGCGCAGACCCAAGCAGCTGGCGGGCACCGAGCCCCCGAACCGCGCGCTGTTCTGGGACGGACTCGCCCCGGCCCTGGGCGCCATCCACGTGAGCCGAGCGGGAGCGTGGTGCCGCGAAGGAAAGACTCCGACCCGAGGGGTGCTATGGCAGGCGAACACCGATACCGATTGATCGCGGGACTCCGAGTGACACTGGGTCGAGGCCCTCGCGCCCGGACGCCTGTCGCCACCACCCCGGGGTGCACTATCGGGTTCGCCGACGGGCCGACCGGTATCGCGCACCGCGTCACCGCTGAGGCCTTCGCCGCGGGCCGCCGCGCCGGAGGCGGCTGCATCGCCCTGTGCGGCGCGCAGGTGCGCCCCGCAAGCCTCACCACCCCCGCCCGCTATCACTGCCCGACCTGCGAGCGGAGCACCTGATGGCCTAGTACTCGCTGCCTTGCGGATACCGTCGTCTTCCTGACCGAAAGGTGATCAACAGTGGATCCGATTGACCCCGAGTTCTTCGACAGTGACGAGATGCGTGCCGCGTTTTCCGCCCGGGATATCGGCACCGTCTACCGGCTGCTGCGGCGTCAGGGCGTGAGCCAGCGCCGGATCGCGCACCTGACGGGGCAGTCGCAGTCGGAGGTGTGCGAGATCCTCCAGGGCCGTCAGGTGCTGAACGTGCGGGTACTCGAGCGCATCGCCGACGGGCTCGGCATACCCCGAGCGCGGCTGGGCGTCAGTTACGGTGAGCAGGCACCGGACCCGCCCTCCGCCGGACAGGAGGTGGATGAGGCCATGAAACGCCGCGCCCTGGTCGTCACCACCATGACCGCCGCCGTGGGCCAGGCGTGTACGGGTCTGCCCGAGCTGGCCTTGCCGGCCGGGCAGCCGCTGCCCTCGCGGCTGGAGATGTCCCATGTGCACACCGTGGTGGCGGTCACCGAGCGACTGCGCGGGGTGGCGCGGTACTACGGCGGGCAGGCCGACCTGTTCGTCGCCGCTGCGACGCTCTACGCCCGGTGGATGCAGGCGCCCGCGGCTGATGCCGTCAAGGCAGCGCTGGCCGCCGCGTTGGCTGAGCTGCACATCGAGGCGGGTTGGGCGTGCTATGACTCCGGGCTGGACGGGACGGGCTTGTTTACCCGCGCCCTGCGGCTGGCCGGTGTGGCCAAGGACACCTACGGGATCGCTAACGCCGCCTGGCACGCGGGGATGGTGTGGGTGCGCACCGGGCATCCTGATGATGCGCTGAAGCTACTTCAGCTCGGGCAGGTTCAGCTCCGCGCCGAGGATTCCCGGGTACCGACCCTCACCGCGCGGCTGGCCCGGGCTTCCGCCGCCGCCTACGCCCGCATGCGTGGCCACGATGAGGCCACCCGCTGCCTGGCCGAGGCGGGTGAGGGGTGGGAGCCCCGCGATGCGTTCGAGCGCGCGGGAGCCGATTTCGTGACCGCCGGGGTTCAGCGCGACCTGGGCCGGCTCGACACCGCTGAGCAGCTCGCCGCCCGCGCGGTACGCGCCTACGGTGAAGGCCACTACCGCCGGGGTGGCACGGTAGCTGAGCTCCTCCTCGCCGAGATCCACGTGCGGGCGGGGGAACCCCGGGGACTGACCCTGGCCCACCACGCCATCGAGAAGGTGATCACCCTGCACTCCGTCGCCGCCCGCCGGGAATGGCTGACACCACTGGCCACCGCCCTGGAAGCCCGCTCCGGCACCGACACCCAGCAGCTCGCCCGGAGGGCCCGGCAGCTCGCCACGACCCGGATCTAACGGCTTTCGCGCCACAACGATGATCGGATCCTGCTTGGCTGGGGGCTGGGCGGCTCGTCTCCGGCTGTCTGGCCGGCTGTAGGTTCTGCGGGTCGCCGGACCTGTCCGATCTGAAGTCACCTTGAGGGTCGGATGTTCCGTCCACTGGTTACGAGACATCTCCTGGGGGGATCGTGGCTCGCATTTTCATCAGCTATGCCACCCCCGACCGGGCGATCGCCGATGAGGTGTCGGGCTGGCTGCGCTCAACTGGCCATGAGCCGTTCCTCGACCACGACCTGCGCGACGGGATCGGTGCCGGTGAGGACTGGGAGCAGCGCCTGTACCGCGAGCTGCGTGAGGTTGACGCGGTGATCGGGGTGGTGACGTCGTCGTTTCTGGCGTCGAACTGGTGCTCAGCGGAGCTGGGGATCGCGAGCGCGCGGGGGTGCCGGCTCATCCCGCTGCGCGCTGAGGCCGGCGTGGTGCACCCGCTGATGCGGCGCCTGCAGGACGTGGACTACCAGGCCGATCCCCGCCAAGCCCGGGACCGAGTGCTCCACGCGGTGCGGCTGGTGGACGATGGCGGGGGCACGTGGCGAGAAGGTGACAATCCCTTCCCCGGCCTGGAGCCGTTCACCGCGGCGCTGAGCCAGGTGTTTTTCGGTCGCACGGTGCAGGCCCGCGAGGTCGGCAATCGGCTGCGCGCGATGGGCGGTACCGGGGGGCTGCTGGCCATCGTCGGGCCCTCCGGTTGTGGGAAGTCCTCCCTGCTCAACGCTGGGGTGGCCCCGTTGCTCGAGGGGGACCCGGAATGGCTGGTGGCGCCGTCGCTGGTGCCGGGCAGCGATCCGCTGCCCGAGCTGGCCCGGGTGCTGGCGATCACGGCTCACCGTCGGGGCCTGGGCTGGTCGGCCAGCGATGTCCGCGGCAAGCTCGACGCCGGTACCGATGGCCTGCGGCGCGTGGTCGACGATCTGCTGGTCGCCGGCTCGGGTACCCACCCTCGGCGACTGGTGGTCACAGTTGACCAAGCTGAGGAGTTGTTCACCCGCACGACCCCGGCTGCCCTGCACCGATTCGCGCAACTGCTGAGCGGGGCGGTCGCCGGCCCGGTGCGGGTGATCGTGGCGATGCGCTCGGAGTTCCTCGACGACCTGCGTGATCTCCCCGCGCTGTCTGGAGTGCCGATCGAGGCGTACCTGTTGGCCCCGCTGGACCGGGAGGCGCTGCGTGAGGTCATCGAACGGCCCGCCAAGGTGGCCCGGCTGCGACTTGATGACGGCCTGGCAACCCAGCTGGTCGCCGACACCGACAGCGGAGAAGCCCTGCCGCTGCTCGCCTTCATCCTGCGCCAGCTCGCCGACGGCGTGCCCGCCGGAGGTACGGTGGCTCTGTCCCGCTACCGCGATCTCGGTGGTGTCCGGGGCGCGCTGACTCGGCATGCCGACGTCGCGTTCACTGACGCGGTCCGGGTCAGTGGCCTGACCGAACGAGAGGTGCTGGCCGGGCTCACTCGCTTGGTCACCGTTGATGAGACCGGCCGCCGCGGTCGGCGGCAGATCAAGCTCACCAGCCTGCCCGAGTCACTGCGGGTCGCGCTGGGAGTCTTCGTGGAGCGCCGTCTGCTGCTCAGCGACACCGACGACGCCGGCCAGGTGTGGCTCACTGTGGCCCACGAGGCGCTGCTGACCGAGTGGGGACCGCTGGACACCGCCACCGCCGACATCACCGCCGCCCTACGTACCGCCCGGGTAGTCGAGCAAGCGGCCGCCGAGTGGACCAGCGCGGGCCGGACCGAGCACTACCTCTGGGACGACAAACGGCTCACCGACACCCTCGCCACACTGGGAATAACCAGCAACGGCGGCCACCCCAACCCCGTCGCGCCCCTTGTGGAGCTCGATGACGAAGCTCAGGCGTTCCTCAACGCCACCACCCAGCGCGTCCACGCCACCAAGGAACGCGAACGGCGTCGCCGCACCCGCACCACCACCGTGCTGTCGACCCTGCTGGTGCTTGCGCTCATTGCGTCGGTAGTCGCCTTCCAACAACGCGGCACCGCACAAACGCAACGCGGCGCCGCACAAACGCAACGCGACAACGCCATCTTCAACCAGATCACCGCCCAAGCTGACCGACTGCGCAGCACCGATCTCTCGCTCGCGGCCCAACTCGACCTCACCGCCTACCGCATGCGACCAACCCTGAACCTCCGCACGGCCCTGATCACCGCAGGGAACACCGCCTTGTCCACGCCACTGACTGGCCACACCAGCGGCGTCACCTCGGTGGCGTTCAGCCCGGATGGACACACTCTGGCTAGCGGCAGCGCCGACCAGACGGTGCGGTTATGGAGCGTGACCGACCCGACCCACCCCACGTTCCTGACCCCACCCCTGACGGGCTACACCAACTACGTCAACGCGGTGGCGTTCAGCCCTGATGGGCACGCCCTGGCCACCGGCATCGGCGACCACACCGTGCGGTTATGGAACGTGACTGACCCGACCCACCCCACGTCGCTAGGCCAACCCCTGACCGGCCACACCGGCGACGTCGTTGCGGTGGTGTTCAGTCCCGATGGGCGGACCCTGGCCAGCGGCAGCGACGACCAGACGGTGCGATTGTGGAACGTGACCGACCCGACCCACCCCTCTCCGCTGGGACCACCCCTGACCGGCCACACAGGCCTTGTGCGCGCGGTGGCGTTCAGCCGGGACGGGCGCACTCTGGCCAGCGGCAGCGCCGACCAGACGGTGCGGTTGTGGAATATGGCCGACCCGGCCCACCCCACACCGTTGGGCAGACCCCTGACCGGCTACACCGGCTACGTTCTTGCGGTGGCGTTCAGTTTGGATGGGCGCATCCTGGCCACCGGTAGTGGCGACCGGACGGTGCGGTTGTGGAACGTGACCGACCCGGTCCACGCCACACCGTTGGGCCGACCCCTGACCGGCCACACCAACTACGTCGACGCGGTGGCGTTCAGCCCCGATGGGCGCACCCTGGCCAGCGGCAGCTATGACCGGACGGTGCGGCTGTGGAATATGGCCGACCCGGTCCACGCCACACCGTTGGGCCGACCCCTGACCGGCCACACCAACTACGTCGACGCGGTGGCGTTCAGCCCCGATGGGCACACCCTGGCCACCGGCAGCCGCGACGGCACAGCCCGGCTCTGGAACATTCCCTCGGCGGTCATGAGTGGCCACACCAGTGACGTCTTCGCGGTGGCGTTCAGTCCCGATGGACATACCCTGGCCACCGGCAGCGATGACCGGACGGTGCGGTTGTGGAATGTGGCCAATCCGGTTCACCCTATGCCGTCGGGCTCAGCCCTGACCAGCCACACCAGCTTCGTTTTCGCATTGGCGTTCAGCCCTGACGGGCATACCCTGGCCACCGGCAGCGGCGACCGGACCGTGCGGTTGTGGAACGTGACCGACCCGGCTCACCCCACGGAGTTGGGTCAACCCCTGACCAGCTACACCTACCCGGTCAGCGCGGGGGCGTCCAGCCGGGATGGGCACACCCTGGCCACCGGCAGCTACGACGGGACCGTGCGGTTGTGGAATGTGGCCAACCCAGCGCAGCCCACTCCGCTGGGACGACCCCTGACCGGTCACACTGGCATCGTTGCCGCGGTGGCGTTCAGCCCGGATGGACACACTCTGGCCACCGGCAGCCACGACGCGACCGTGCGGTTGTGGAACGTGACCGACCCCACTCACCCTATGCCGCTGGGCCTACGCCTGACCGGCCACGTCAACGCCGTCGAGGCGGTGGTGTTCAGCCCTGATGGGCATACCCTGGCCAGCGGCAGCTTCGATCAGACGGTGCGGTTGTGGAACGTGACCGACCCGGCCCATCCCACACCGTTGGGCCAACCCCTGACCGGCCACACCGACGGCGTCACTGCGGTGGTGTTCAGTCCCGATGGGCAGATCCTGGCCAGTGGCAGCGACGACCAGACGGTGCGGCTGTGGAACGTGACCGACCCAGCCCACCCCACCCCCCTAGGCCAACCCCTGACCGGCCACACCGACCACGTCGTGGCGGTCGCGTTCAGTCCCGATGGGCAGACTCTGGCCAGCGGCAGCCAAGACCACACCGTTCGGCTATGGGAGATGAACGTCAACCAAGCAATCCAGCGGATCTGCGCTGCCACCGCGAACACTCTCACTCCCGCGACGTGGAAACAGTACGTGTCACCGGACCTGCCTTATCGCCCGCCCTGCCCGTGATGTGCAACGGGACGCAGCCGCCACAGCTGGTCCTGTTCAGCGCCCGTTTGGGCCGTACGGGGACGCATTTAGTACTCGCTCGTCGTCTCGAATGGGTGTCGAAGCGACTCCCGCTTCCACAGTGCAGAGCCTATTTTTCGCCCTTGTCATTCGTGCCCCAAACCTACGAGACCTACTGAAAGACAGACCCGATTTTTTCGACACCGAATCCCAGGGGAATATACGGTGACCGGCCGCAGGCATTCGGGATTAACTTAGCGTTTGGTCACGGAGGGAGGAATTGTGCTCTACGCGATGAGCAGCTCGATGCGGGCGCGGTGGGTGAGTTCGCGGACGGGGGTTCGGTGTGCCAACGGCTGAGCCGGGCGAGGAGGTCGTTGAGGTAGTCCAGCGACCGAGCCGATGTCACGCGCGAGAGAACGTTCACCGTCTGATGGCCATACTGAACGGCGCGGTCGAGATCGGGTGAACAGCCCTGGAGGTGGGGGTGCCGAGAACGGTGAGTCGCAGCGCGTGAGAGCGAGCGTAGACGTCGGTGGCCATGGTGGCTTCACGGTTCCAGCGCCAGGCTTGAGCGGGCATGCCGAGGTCCCGGTGGATTTCGATGGCGTCGGCGCAGCCATCATCGCCGTGGACAGCACCTCGTCCTGCCGCCCGAGATCGTTAGTTAAGGCTTGCAGGACCTGCACCAGTTGGGTGGCCCGCCACTGCACATGGGCCAGCACATCGAGCCGGCTTTGCGCGTTGGCTACGGCGTAGGCCTCCTCAATCGCGGGAATGATTTCGGGTGAGTCCGCGCCGTTCACGCGCAGTGCCGGCTCGGCCTCCATCACCTTGCGCTCGGCGGCGCCGACCACGCCGTGCGACAGGTGGAGCATGGCGTCGGGTTCGGCCAGGTGCGCTGGTACCTGGGCCGGCCGCGCCGAGCGCGGCCAGGGTTTCCAGCAACTCGGGCACGGTCAACGGCTGCGGGGCCTGCCGTGCGGTCATGACGGGCACCATAGCGGTTGATCATGGGATGAACCTGGAACGAGCCCCACACAAACCTGGGTGGGCCCGCCTCCAGTCGCGCGGGTTCGACGTCGAGAAGGGCGGCCGCTGAAGAATGGGTCGTGCTACGCGGAGAGGCCACCGAACAACCCACCGCCATCGTGGTCCGGTTCGATCAGCCTGGTGGGCAGCGCGAGGCCCAGACCACGCCGACTCCGGAGCGCCGACCTGCACGCCAGGGGAATCCCTGGAAGGGCTCTATCGGTCACGGTTGTCGATGATGACCTGGAACGGGTGGTGGTCGCTGCGGGTGAGGAGGAGCAGGGGTGGGGTGGTGGTGAGGTCGGGTGTGTCGGTGATTCCGCCGATGCGGTGGGTGTGGGTGATGAGCGCGAAGTCGTGGTCGCCGACGAGGTTGGTGATGTGGTGGGCGTTGCCGGCGCCGCGGGGGTGGCGGAGGAAGCATTTGGTGGCCCCGAGGGTGCCTAGCGCCAGGCATCCGGAGAGTAGGAACACGGTGGTGTCGGCGAGGGTGATCCTGGTGACCACGCTGAGGTCGGCGAGCAGTTGCCCGGTCGCGGTGCGCAGGGGGCTCAGGAGGGGGTCATCGACGCCGGAGATGACCAGGTGGGGATCGGCGGGGTCGTTGCTCTGGAAGCGGATCGGGAGGTGGGGGTGGAATTCGCGGTGTTTGCTGTTCCAGGTCGGGGAGCCGATCACGATCAGGGTGCTGGCACCGGCTTCGTAGTACTCCGAGGGGGCGAAGTCGTGGATGCCGGCTTGGGGGAACAGGTGGGCCAGGCGGACCCGGACGTAGACCAGGGCGTCGAGGTCGGCGAACTGGCCGTAGCGCATGAAGTGCGGGTCACCGGGCGTAGCGGTCGGGGATCGGGTGTGGGTGGGTAGTTCGGAGCACACGATGTCCACCCGGGAGGTGTCGGTCAGGCCCCAGAACTCGGTGAGGTCGGCGTGTTGGCGCGCTTGCTGGTCGGTGCCGCTGGTGGTGCTCGGGGTGCTGTGGGGTGGGGGTGGGTAGGTTCCGGTCGCGATGAGCATCGCGAGGGTGTCGAGTGTGTGTGATGCCGTCCGGCGGACGGTCTTGACGGTGCGGCCGAGCAGTGTGGCCAGCGATTCCTGGCGTTGTCCCAGCGTGGGGTAGCTGTGTTCACCGAGGAGGTTGAACTCGACCTGGGCGTGGAGCCGTTCGTGTTGGGCGAGGGCGTCGATGGCGCGGCGTAGCGCGGCGACCATCCGGGGCACGTCCTCGGCCTGCCCGGTCAGCGACCCTTGGCTGGCCAGCAGCAGGTCCTGTAATTGGGGTGACAGGGACCGGACCACGCCGGGGTGTCCCAGGGCGGGGCCGCGCCGCAGGCATTCCAGCTCGGCGCGGATCTGTTCGGTCGACAGCGGTGGCCCGGGAGCGGTCATGTGTCCATGATCTGTCCGCGCCACGTCCGGATGTCCAGCACAAGACCCGGACATCGGCCTATCGGTGCACCCCTGACGGTAACCAGGCTGATCACAGTGACGCGACCCCTGCCGCCGGATTCTGTGAGGAGCCTGGTGATGCCGCTTGGAGTGGTGCTCAACCCCGATGAGCTCGGCCCGGACCCCATCGTGGGCATGGACCTGGCCGTTGCCCTGGGGATCGGTGCGGTGGAGATCCGCACCGCCTGGGGACACAACGCCCTGCACTTGGACGACGCCCGGGTGCGCGAGATCCGTCGGCAGGCCGAGGTGCGAGGGTTGGAGGTCGCGGCGTTGGCCTCGCCGTTGTGGAAGTGGTGTCGGCCCGAGGCCACACCGGGTCGGGTGGACAGCTTCGGGTTTCCCACCCGCGTCCCGATCGGTGAGCGGGAACGGTGGGTGCGTCGAGCCATTGAGGTTGCCCGGCTGTTGGACACCGGGCGGGTGCGGGTGTTCTCGCACCTGCGGGTCGAGCCCGAGTTGACCGAGGACTTCACCGCCGACCCGCTGCTCGTCCGCGCCCTGGCGCTGGCCGGCGACGCTGGTGTGCGGTTGTTGCTGGAGAACGAACCGGTCTGCACCACCGCGTCCACTCGCGTGGTGGCCGCGGTCCTGGCCGAGCACGCCCCTGCGGGGTTGGGGTGGTGGCTGGATGTGGCCAATCTGCACGAGTTGGGCGAGGACACGGTCACCGCGGTCACGGAGCTGGCCGCGTACATCGACTATGTGCACGTCAAGGACTACCAACCAGGTGAGGGCCGGGACAAGCGGTTCTGTCCGGCTGGTACGGGGGTGGTGCCCTACCGGCGGGTGCTGCCGATCCTGGCCGCTCAGGCACCGGCGGCACCGTGGGCGTTGGAGACTCACGTCCGTGACACGCCCCGCCAGGCCCTCACCGACGGGGCGAGGTTCCTGCACCACGCTCGTGCCGAGACGGTGGCGTGATGCGCGCCCTGGTGGTCGGGGCCGGTGAGGTCGGCCGCCGACACTTGACTGCGCTGGCCGCCACCCCGGAGCTGGAGCTGGCCGGCATCGTCGAACCCGCCCCGCTGCCCACCGACCTGGCTGTGGGTGTGCCGGTGTTCACCGACTACCGCCAAGCGCTGGCGGTGGCGCGCCCGGAGCTGGTCGTGGTGGCCACCCCGCCAGGTACGAGCCTGCGGTTGGCGCGCGTGGCCGCCGCGACGGGGGCGCGGGTGTTGGTGGAGAAACCCGTCGTCATCGACCCGGCCGAGCTGGAGCACGACGTGGTCGACGCCCGGATCGCCGTGGCGTTCCAGCCGCATTTCGCGCCCGGCCTGGCCGCGTTGTTCGCCGCGCCACCGCCGATCGTGCGGGCGCGGGTGGTGCTGTCGTGCCGCCGTGATGCTGGCTACTACCGGGGGTGGCGGGCCCGGTGGGCCACGGCGGGGGGCATCCTGCACCAACAGGCCATCCACGGGGTGGCTCTGGCGGCGCGGCTGCTGCCCAACTTGGCGGTGGTCTCGTGCACCACCGAGGTAGACCACCGCCGCAGATTCGGTGCCGCCGAGGACGCGGTGCGGGCCACGATCGGCTTCGCCGACGGCCGCGAGCTGGTGCTCACCGGCCGCGTCGACAGCGACGAGCCACCTCGCCACGAGGTGCACCTGACGTGCGCCTCCGGCGCTGAGCTGAGCATCACCGGTCGCAACCTCGAAACCGGTCTTGGCCCTGTCGCCACAGCACCGACGCACACCGAGCTGCGGACCGCGCTCTACCACGCCCTGATCACCTGGCACGGCGGCCAGCGCGATGTGCGCCTGTTCCTCCTCAGCGAGCTGCGCCCGGTCCTGGAGGTGATCACCTGTGTCTACCGCACCGCTAGCAGGCGGCTTCGTCCCGCCGCATGACGCCGACCACGAGGTCGTCGAGCGCAAAGGATTGGGCCATCCCGACACCCTCGCCGACGGCATCGCCGAGCTGGCCTCGATCCGCTATGCCCAGTACTGCCTGCGCGAGTTCGGCGCGGTCCTGCACCACAACCTCGACAAGGTCGCCGTGTTCGGTGGTTGCGTCGCTTTCGGTGACCGTGACGGGCATTATGTGCGCCCGTTGCGGATTGTGTTCGGTGGCCGCGCGTCGTTCTCCTTCGCCGGCACCCCGGTCCCGGTGGTCGACATCCTCAGTGCCGCCGCGGGTGAGCAGCTGCGGGCCGCGCTGCCCGGTTTCGAGCAGGTGCGCCTGGAGGTGCGGGTGGCGACCACGGACAGCAGCAAGTTCGCGCACTGGTTCACCCCACGGGGCCTGGAGGATCTGCCGGAGCGCACGCGGGTCCGCTGCAACGACACCGCCTACCTCGTCGGCGCCGCGCCGCGCACCCGCACTGAGGTCATTGCCTTACTGGCCGAGGCGTGGCTGGCCGAGCACACCTGGTCGGGCAGCGACATCAAGGTTCTCCTGGCCCGTCACCGGCACCGGTTCCAGGCCACGGTGTGCGTCCCGGCGCTGGCCGGGCGACTCGGCACCACCGCTGAGTTCCGTGACCTGCTCGCCGCGGCCGAGAAGTCCTTGACCCAGCTGGTCCGCACCCACTGCCCCGACGAGATCGAGGTGGAGTTCCGCTGCAACACCAAGGAAAACACCACGGTCGACGGTCCGCTGAGCGGCCAGTACTTCACCGTGTCCGGCTCCGCCGTCGACTACGGCGAAGACGGCCTGGTGGGGCGGGGCAACGCCCGGCACGGGTTGATCAGCCCCGCGCACGCCGCGGGCAACGAGGTCACCTTCGGCAAGAACCCGACCTACCACGTCGGCAAGGTCGGCGCCTGGCTCGCCGACCACGCCGCCACCACGCTGAGCCACATCGCGGGCCCGTGCCGGGTCGGGCTGGCCTGGCGGATCGGCGCGGCCTACGACGACCCCGCCACCGTGCAGATCACCACCCGCGAGTGGTGCATCGACGACGAGCGGCGGGTGCGAGAGGCCCTGACTGAGCGGGACTGGCTGGCTGATCTGGTGGACGGGCAGCGGTACCGGCCGCGTGTCGAGCCCGTCGTTGACCTGCTCACCGAGCTGGCCCATGCCCACTGAGCTGCGCCTGGACACCGGGTACGTCACCGCCACGGTGACGCTGCCTGACAAGCTCACCCCCGGCCGGCTGGCCGCGATTAGCGCCGAGGTCGACCGGATGCTGCCGGGCGGCTGGCAGACCAGCACACCACCACCGCACTCCCCCCAGATCCGGATCACCGTGACGGCCACCGCTGGCACACCGCACGTCCGTCTCGAGGAGGGTGATCGGGTGCTGGTCGCTCTCCCGGTAGCCGCGGTGGCCACGGCCACCCTGGCCTACGTCACCTACACCGTCACAGAACGCGCCCGTCAGCAGCGCGGCATGGTCACCGCTCACGCCGCCGCCGCGACCGATCCCGGGGGGCGCGCCGTGCTGCTGCTCGGGGACAAAGGTGCCGGGAAGACCAGCACCCTGCTCGCGCTGCTCGCGGCCGGATACCGATTCCTCGGTGACGACCTGGTGGTCTTGGCCCTCACCGCCGAGGGGCTGGATGCGCACGCGGGCCGGCGGCGCTGCGCTGTTCGTGATCCTCGGGCGGTGTTCGGGTACGAGACCAAGTCCCTGGTGCACCTCGGCGACCCCGACGCGCCCCCCGCGGCTCCGGTCTCGTTGGTCGTGCGGTTGTCCATCCACCCCGACACCGCCCCGGTCCTCACCCCGGTAGGGCCGTTGTCGCTGGCTGAGCGGCTCCGACTGGCCGAGAACCTCGCCCGCTACATCACCGGAACCCCGACCCCGCTGCGCGTGGAGCCGCACACCTACGCACCCGTCTACCCCCTCGACGATCCCGCGCGCGCCGTGACCCGCGCCACGGTGATCGACCGTATCGGCGCGCTGGGCGTGCGCTACCTGCACGCCCCGACCCCGCGGCACGCCGCGGGCCTGATCGAGCGGCTGATGCCCTCATGACCGGCCCCCCGGTGGCGATCCTGCCCAGCCTCGACGAGCCCAACACCATCGCCGGGGTCACCACGGCCGTGGACACCGCCCTCGACGACGACGCGGCGCTGATCATCCACGCCGACGCCTCGCCCACCCCCGACACCGCCGAGGCGTTCCGCGCCACGCCGACCCGCGCCCGCACACTGTGCCTGGTCGGGCTGCCGGTCGGGAAAGGCCGCCAGGTCCGCGCCGCCCTCGGCCAGCTGGACTGGATCGGGCAGCTCGGCCCGGTGCTGGTGGCTGACACCGATACCCGCAACCCGGACCCCGCCACCTACCGAGCCCTGCTGCACACCGTCACCAGCGGGGCCTCGATGGCGCTGGCCGACTACCAGCGCTACTGGGACGAGGCCAACCTGACCAACCACCTCGCGCGACCGCTGATCGCCGCCGCCACCGGCTACGACGTGCCCCAACCGCTGGCGGGCGACCTCGCGCTGTCCCCGGTCGTGCTCCTCGCGCTCAACCAGCACTACGCCGCGCTCCCCAACGAGATCACCCGCCGCGTCGACGGCTACGGCATCGACGCCTTCCTACTCCACACCGCCGCGAGCACCGGGCCCGTCCAGGCGGTCCGGTTGGACGCCACCAAACGCCACGCCCCCAGCTTCCCGCACCTGCCCGCGATCTTCGCCCAGGCCGTGCCCGTCCTGCTGCACCCGGCCACCACCCAGGCACCGCGCACACCACCGATCGCAGGATTCCGGCTCACCGACCGGACACTGCCCCACCAGCAGCGTCAGACCATGCTGCGCACGTTGCGCCGGCTACGACCAGCCAAGAACCGATACGATCGGATCCCCTGGGCCCAGGCCGTGGCGCACGCCTGGCACGCCGTCGCCGGGGGCGTCCCGGCCGTCACCGCCACTGAGTGGCTGTGGCCGGCCTACCTCGACCACGTACACACCTGGCTCACCATGGGCGCCAGTACCACCCTGGCCCAGCGGGCGGGCGCCCTGAAGGCCAGCGCCAACGACCTGCTCGCCCTGCTCACCACCGACCAGGAGACCCCGTCATGACCGCCACCAGCGCCTTCAGTGTGTTCGGCCTGGAACCCTTCCCGGTGATCACTGAGGGTGACTCGATCACCGACGCGGTCACGACCGCGCTGCGTGAGCAACACACGCGACTACTTGATGGTGATGTGGTCGTGGTCGCCAGCAAGGTCGTCTCGATCGCCGAGAAACGCTCCATCACCCTGGCCACCATCACCCCCAGCGACCAAGCCCGTGCGCTGGCCGAGCGGACCGGGAAACCCGCCGCCGTGGTCCAGCTAATCCTCCAGGAGTCCACCGAGCATTTTCTGGCCACCCCGACCGGGCCGATCATCGCCCGGCACACGCTCGGCTACCAGCTGACCTCGGCTGGCGTCGACCGCCACGGCACCGACAGTGCCTGGCTGCTGCCCCTGGATCCGGACGCCTCCGCCCGCCACCTCCGCGACGGGATCTCCGCCGCCACCGGCGCCGACATCGCGGTGATCATCGCTGACTCCGACGGCCGCGCGGACCGCCGCGGCGCCACCGTCATCTCCCTCGGCGCCGCCGGGATCGCGCCGCTGCGCGTCACCGAGCACACCGACCCCACCGGCAAGGCCACCCGCCAGGAAGAGACCCTCACCGACATGATCGCCGCCGCCGCCGGCATCATCCTGGGCCAACGCGGCCGTGGCGTCCCGGTCGCCGTTGTGCGAGGGGTGACCCACGAACGCGGCGACGCCGGTGTGGCGTCGATGCTGCACCAGTAGCCGCCTTGATGCTCATCACGGTCACCGGCGGATCCGGCACCATCGGAACCGCGCTGAGCGCCGCGCTGGCCGCCGAGCGCATCCCGGTGCGCAGCGTTGACCTCCGCCCACCGTCCCCACCGGTGCGGGGAGTCGAGTTCGTGCACACCGACCTGCGGGACCTGCCCGCGACCGTCGATGCCACCCGGGGCAGCGGCGTGCTGATCCACCTCGCCGTCATCACCACCTTCCCCGAGGTCAGCGAGCACAACATCACCGCCACCCACCATGTTCTGGAAGCCGCCCGCCGCAACCGCATCCCCCGGGTCGTGCTCGCCAGCAGCCACCACACCATCGGCCTCACCCCCCTCGGCCAGACGGTCACCCCCACGACCCCGAACAGGCCCGACAGCTTCTACGCGATCAGCAAAATCACCTGTGAGTCCCTCGGTCGTCTCTACGCCCACAAGCACGGCCTCACCGTCATCGCCCTCTGCATCGGCAGCTTCCGCCCCGTCCCCACCGAACCCCGCCACCTGGCTCAGCGTCCGCGACGGCATCACCCTGCTCCGCGCCGTCGCCGCACCCGTGACCGAACGCTTCCTGATCGTCTACGGCACCTCCAACAACCCGCGGCGCTGGTGGCCCCGCGAGGGCTGGGACCGCCTCGGCTATCACCCCGCCGACACCGCCGCAGACCACCAGCTCCCCACCCCGATCACCGACCGCTGGCACGGCGGCAGCTACGCCACCGATTCATGACTCCTCGCTCTGATCGACCAGCCAACCGGCGGACGCGACCGACCCCGGCCCGTGACCACCGTGCGTGAATCCCGCTCACTCGCGGTTTTCCAGGACCGCGGCCACGCGGTTGATAGCGCTGGCGATGGCCAGCGAGGCGTGCACCCGCGCGGCCTGGGTCTCGGCGACGGCGTTGCCGGAGGTCGCCTCGTGCGCGTCTGGCCCAGTCATGCTAGCTGTCGTCGTCCATGGGCGCCTCGTTTCTCGCGGTGGTCGGGGGTGGCTGATCGTGTTCGACTGTGTTTGGCAGTCACCGGCGAGGACGAGGATCTCTGCGTTGACTGCGGCACATCTGGCCACAGCTCCCGCCGACGCCGTTTCCGGCAGGGAGAAAGCGGTGATCGTTCAGCTGGCCGGGCTACTCGGCACCGGCAAGAGCACGCTGGCCGCCGAGCTCGTCCACCGGATGGAGGGCCGCGCGTTGCTGCTGGACAAGGACCGCGTCCGGCACGCGCTGTTCGGTCCCCAGCACACCCTCTACACCTGCGAGCAGGACGACTTCTGCGTGCTCACGATGTTCCGGGCCGCCGCCTGGCACCTGCGTCACACTCCCGGTTCCGTCGTCATTTTCGACGGTCGCACCTGCTCCCGGACCTACCAGTAGTTCAGGTGCGCCGGTTCGCTGCCCGCACCCGGCAACCATTGCGGCTGATCGAGTGCGTCTGCCCCGAGGCCACCGTCGAACGACGGCTGTGCGCGGACGCCGCCCGCGCACACCCCGCAGCCAACCGCGACGTCACGCTGTACCGGAGGCTCCAGGCCACTGCCGAGCCGATCCTCGATCCGAAACGACGTCTGGACACCACCCAGCCCCTGGGAGAATGCGCCGACCGAGCACTGTCCTACCTGAACCATCCCCTCCCCACCGACCCCAACCCAGTCCACACCGCAGTCAGGCCACCGAGCAACGAGACCACCGCGTAAACCCGGACCCCACCAGGGCACTGTCCGGACTTGTTCCGCGGAGGGTCCGGCATCGAGACGCTCATGATCCTTCCGCGAGTCGCGCTCTTGGCCGCCGTGGGCGCCCGCCCACTGGTTTACGGCATGCTCGTCGTCTGGCCAGTCGCTTCCCGAACCGGATCGACGGGGCCCCGGAGGCTGACAAGGAGCTCTCGGTGGCCAGCCGTGGGAAAACGATCTCGTCTGCGCGCTTCACTCCTCGTGGGCGGGTCGAAACGCCACGATGGGCAGTTCGCGCACGAGCCGTTGTCGAGCGGGGTCAGTGCCGTCGTAGCGCCAACCGACCAGCCAACTCACCGTTCTCCGGATGACGGGCGTGGCCCAGCGGTTGCGGCGCTCGTAATCAGTGAGGGCGGCGATGGCCTCCTCGACGTCGAGGGTGCGGTGGACAGGCCGGAACCGGCTGTGGCCGATGGCGACCTCCACGGCCGGGGTGGCTCGCAGGTTGCGATACCAATCCGCCGCACGGCCCAGACCGGCAACGACCAGGAACTCGTCGCCCGCCGGTCCGGTCCCGATCACCTCCAGCATGGTCTGGTATCGACGGCCGGACTTGCGTCCGACGTGGGTCAGGCGAAGGAACCGATGACCGAGCAGCCACCCGCAGCGCCAGTCGTAGAGCCGTGCCGGCGCGCGCAGTAGCGCGCGGGCGACCCGACCCGGCGGGTGCCTGTTCATCGCGGCTACCTCATTGTGGCGAGCGGTGGCGGAGTCGTTGCTGGGCGGACCTGGCGGCCCGGAGCAAGCACATCATGTCGCCCGTGAGCTGGTTCTGCGCAAGGACAGCACAGAACTGGTCGACGTCAGTGAGCCCTACTGCGAGGCTCGTACCGTCTTCCACGCGCAACCAGCCACGGCAGCTCCCACTTCGCGGGCCGCCCGGCTGAGGATCGGGCAGCGGACTCCGCAACGCGGCGTCGGTATGACTTGATGCGTGCGGTGGTCCGCGCGGTACGCCATCATGAGCGGCGTGGAACCTCGTGTGGATGTCATTACCCTCGGAGTGCGAGACCTCGCCGCGGCCCGCCGCTTCTACGTTGACGGGTTGGGTTGGAAGCCCACGCTCGACGTGCCCGCCGAGGTCGTCTTCATCCAGATCGGTCACGGGCTGCTGTTGTCGCTGTACGGTCGCGATGATCTCGGCGCCGAGGCTGGCGAGATCTACTGCGGAGAGCGGGCTGCTCCCCTGTCCCTTGGCCACGTCGTCGGCGACGAGGCTGCCGTGACGGAAGTGTTGGATCGCGCCAACGCGGTCGGCGCGACGGTCATCGCAGCTGCCGAACGCCGGTCTTGGGGTGGCGTGTCTGGCTACTTTGCCGACCCGGACGGTTATCGGTGGGAGATCGCACACAACCCGGGGTTCACCGTCGCGCATGACGGACGGGTGACCATTGGAGTGATCAACGACTAACGGGCCTGGAGTACCCCCTGGGCAGCCGCAGTTGGGGCATCAGCTGACTGATCGATGTCAATGCAAGCAGAACTTGTTGCCCTCGGGGTCGGCCATGACCAAACATCATCCCGTAGGCTCGTCGAGCTCGCGCGGCAAGCGAGCGCTTCGCCCCGTGAGCTTCTCGCAGCGTGCCTGTGCTGCGAATTTGCGCACGTCACTGACGTCGGCAACACCAGGCGCAACATCAATCCTGACACCCAGCAAGATCTACCAGCTCGCCTCAGGCGACGCCAGCCGACACGCGTTCCCGCAGGACCCGAAGCCGATCACGCGACTTTGACGCAGCCCTGGGGGGAGATTCCCCCGGGCCACCCGGCGGTACTGGGCAGTCGTGGACGGTGCTCGGCAATGGTGTCCAGCATGAGACGCCAAGGCCTTCGGGCCTCACCGTCGCGGTCAGTGACCCACCTCGTCGGCTACGCTCACGGCACGATGGACACGGGCGAGGGGCGCGCGGCGGGTGGCGTCCACAACGAGTTTCACGGAGTCGCCGACTTCGTGGTGATGGCTCGTGATATCAGCGGTCCGGTCACGTATTCTCCGACCTTCATCACGGCTTCTGCCGACCCGCTGGATTCCGCGACCCGGGAACTGGCACGAATGGTCGATGCGCAATGGCGGGCCGAGGCCGGGGTCCGCGGGTTGCTGGATGTGAGCCCGTTGGCCATCCGCTGGCAGGGTGACGCGCAAAGTCGTTCGTGCAGGTCAGCGCGGCGTGTGAGCAGTATGACTTGATCGTGCTGCGCTGGAGGGCTGGACGTGAGGGCCTGGGATGACCGGGCGTCCTGTTTCAGCGACTGC
>JBOHFI010000020.1:0-82397 GCA_050699595.1 Pseudonocardiaceae bacterium
AGTCGCCACAACACCCCGGGCCATCAAATCACCTTACCCGGAACCAAGAAGCCAGCTCGGAGAGGTTCTGGGGCAGCGCCAAGCCCATCTCCCCAGGTCAGCCCCTTAACTTAGTGGCATTGCCCCATGATGCCCCTTCCAAGACGCTGCCAAACACGCAGCCCGATCGTCGGCGGATGATGGCTGGGGTCGCCGCCGTCCCTGGCTCGGTGTCCCCACGACTGCCATTCTCCGGTACGCGGCCGCCGCGTTGCTCGCGGCTCGCCGACGCGGTCCCACGGCGACCAGCCGCCTCAGAGTGCGCAGGTGCGGTGGGGCGTGAGATGAGGCTGATTTGATCTTGGGTGCTCTCAGTGCGCCGAGTTCGACAACATGGCTGCTCGCAAGACCCCCAACAGCGCTCCTGTCGAACTCGGCGACGGTAGAGTCGATCACAAACGACGAAATCCACCGGAGTTACACCCCAGCGAAGTTGATCATGTGGTAACGCGCCGACCTTCCGGAGTCCGCTCTACCAGCCTGAGTCCACAAGGAGAAGAAATGCAGTTCGTGCTGCTCGGCTACGACGGCAAAGACGACGGCGCCCTCGGGCGGCGCCTCGCCGTCCGAGGGCGCCACCTCGCGCTCGGGGATCGACTCGTCGCCGAAGGCGTGCTGCTGTTCGCTACGGCGATCCTCGACGCCGAGGACAAGATGATCGGATCAATGCTGGTCTTGGACTTCCCATCCCGCGCCGAGTTGGACGCATGGCTTGAGATCGAGCCCTACGTCACCGGTGACGTGTGGCGAAAGATCGAAATCCTACCTGCCAAGGTCAGTCCGTCATTCCTCGGTCGACATCAGTAGAAGCATCGCGATGTTCCTGTCTCAGCCTTGGTGCTGGTTTTCGAAATTGGTGAACGCGGCTTCCTGTCTCCACTCCGCAGCAGCTTTGGGGCTGGCATCGAGCAACCGCTGGCATGTCTGGCTGGGTCTCGGTTGGCCGAGCTGGTCGCTGGCACAAGCAGCGGTCGCCCGGAAGTCGTCAGGCGAGATCCACAGGCTGGCTCCTTGGAGGAAGCCGTGGTCGAGCGCGGCGCGAGCCATGGTCTTGAGGTCCTGGTAGCCCAGGTGGTAAGTGGTCACCGCCTGCTCGTACTCGTGCGTGAGATCAGTGCGCTCGATGCCCTCGTCGTCGGTGACCAGAGCCACCGGCACGCCGAACTGGCGATACCGCAGGAAGGGATGCCGCTGGCCAGACACCTGCAGGATCTGGCGGTTACTGGTGAGCGCGATCTCCACCAGGACGTGACTGGCGGCCATGGTAGACATCAGCTCGTCAGGGCGGTCCTCGCCTGCGACATCGACACCGTGGCCAATGCGCTCCGCGTGCGCCGTGGTCACCGCGTCGCGGATGTGGAAGCGCAGATCCTCGGGCGACGCGAGGCCAGGCACCAGTTCGCCGGCGTGCAGGGTGATGTGCACACCGGGATACAGCCCGTGCAGAAAGCCGATCATCTGCATGTGCAGGCGGTAGTCGCGCAGCGCCACGGGGTCGTCCTCGGGTGCGACGATGTTGACGCCAACGTACCGGGGATCGTGCGCGGCCAGCTCCATGTCCAGCAGCAGCTGGGCGAACACGGCCTGCGGGGCCTGGGTGCGGACGATCTGGGTGAGGAACCGCACCGGCAGGGTGCACGCCGGATCAGCCGGCACGGGGTCGGCCAGCCCCGTGTCGCAGTGCAACAGCGCGCGGAATTGCACAAAATCGGTGTCGGTATCCGCGCGGGCGGCCGCGACGATCTTGTCCATGGCACCACCCGCAAGCAACCGCTCCCGCATTCGACTCAGGTCAGAGTCGAAACCGACCTGCTTGGCCAGCGCCCCGACGGCACCGGAATTGTCTGCTGACCATCGTCTCCAGGTAGAACTCGTGCTCAGCCGCCGCGCGCTGGGCGTCCTCGGCGAGCATCGCGCCCTTGTGCGACGTGGCGGCGCCGAACTTGTCGAACGCCGTGAAGAAATGATTGTGGCCGGATTCCGGACCCGTGAAGTCCTGCATCGACCAGGCGTCAAGCACCTGGGTGAAAAACTTCTTGTCGCCCGCAGTGTCGCTGGCGGGCCGCTGGTTCGCCCGCACGGCGCCGGGGAGGCCACCACGGTCACGGTGTCGATGCACAACCCGTCGCTCACCGCGAAACGGATCAACGTCTCCGTCGAGACCGCCCCTGACAGGTGGTTGTGCAGGTCCCCTCCCTTGGGCAGCTCCCGCACGAAATCATGGAGGCGAGCGGGGTCGTCACGAATCGAATCCAGGAAACGTGCGGCGCGAGCAACGTTGTTCCCGCCAGGCTCAGCCGCCGGCTTCGCGCACCCCCCGGCGAGAACTAGCGTCGCCGTGAGCACGACGGCCAGCAGCCGACCGCCGACCACGGTGACTTGTCTGAGCATGAGCGCAACCATGAATTTCCCCTCTGCGCGGTCGGGACGCCCTCCGACACACCCTCAGACGGTGTCGATGGGCGCGATGGTGCTGGGTGCCGGCAGCAGCAGTTCAGTGTTGCGGTCGAGGATCGATCCGCGATGGGCGTCCATGGTAGTGCCGGTACGGTACTGCCAGTCGTTGGCGGCGAGCTCGCGCGACAGGGAGCTCAGCGTGTCGAGCGTGTCAAGCCGGCCATCGCCGCGCGCGGCGGGGGCTGCCGTGTCGATGACGGTGGTGATGATCGAGACAGTGCCGTCGGTGTTGTCTATCAGTTCGATCAGGCGGGCTTGCTGGGGCCAGTCGATGTGGGAGGCGGTGGTGATCTCCCAGAATCCGCCGCCCGTCTTGCCGCCGGGTGGCCGGGGGTGGGCGGTAATCGTGTTGATGTGGGTATGTCCGTTGACCCAGGCCACCACGTTGGGAAAGCGCAGCAGCAGGTCCCGGACGTGGTTACCAAGGACGCGCGGGTGCTCCAGTGGCGCCAGCCAGTTGTTCATAGTGGCGGCGGTGTGGTGGCTGAACACCAGGAAGATCCGATCGGTGCCGGCCGCGAGCTCGTCTTCCAGCCAGGCGAACTGAGTCCGGTCCAGCGAGCCGTTGGCGCCGCCATACGGGTTGACCGTGTCCAGCACCAAGCAGCGCACGATCCCTATGTCAAATCGGTAATAGGCGGTACCGTTCGCCGCATTGTCGGCGCTGAATCCGTGGCCGACCGGACTTCCTCGGGTCGTGAAGTGCTGCCGAATCGTCTCAGTGCGGTCGACCAGCCGCCGACGAGCGTCCGGTGTGACCTTGCGCACCAGGCCCTGGCGCAGCAAGCGGATCGCCCCCGGGTCCGCGCGCAGCAGGCCCGCCGCCAAGCGCAGCACCGAGGTCCCGGTGGGAAGCTCGATCACTTTCTCGTCCCCGGTCGCCCATTCGGACGTCTCAGGCAGGTGCGGAATGTTGCCCTGAATCAGGGCGTCATGGTTACCGTACGCGGCATACCAGGGGATGCCCAGGCCGGCCGCCTGGAACGAGCGGCGCGCCGCATCCAGCAACCCGGGAATGGTCGGAAATCCGTAGCGTGCCCTCGGCACGTCCTCGACCACTCCGGGTGGGATGCCGTCGGGGTGCCAGTAGTGCACATCGTAGTGCGCCGCGTCGGCCACCCCTTCATACCGGTCGGGGTCGCCGGAGTCCGGTGCGACGAGGCCGCCGTCGAGGACGTCAATGTACCAGCGCAGCTCGTTGTACTGGGAATTGTCGCAGTTATCACCGGTCGCCACCGCGCAGGCGAGCGGAAGCCCCGACACCGGGCCGACGCCGATCTCGTTGATCCTGCGCACCATCGCGTCAGCGACCTGCACGCTGAGCATCTCCTGCGGCCGGTAACTGCCCTGCATGTGCACCCACGTGGCCAACAGCGAGCCTGGATCGACATGCCGATCCAGGAATTCCACCCGCGCTGGGGACTGCGGATCCACCAGGTGGATGTCGGTGAGATGCGCAAACGCAATCAGCCCGCGGCGCCCGCCGCGGCGCGTCACCTCATCGCTGGCCGGACACAGCTCCGCACGCCGTACATGCGGCTCGCCCGGCCCGACCACGATCGGCTGGTACCCACCGTCACCGGGCTGGCCCCGCAGCAGCGTCTGCTCAACGGTGGTGCCACCGGCCGAGGCCGCACCATGCACTGATCGAAGGAACTGCTCCGGCCGCCGTCCTGCCACCCTGGCCTCCCCCACACTGTGACACCGCCTTGAGGACACCGCCTTGAGAGCGTTCGCTCGAACATAGCGCGAAGTGCCCTTCCGGTCACCGTCCGATGACGGGAACGTACGCGCCCAACACGGCAACGACACGTACGGGCACAGCCGCTCGACACTGGCCGAACCCACCGACCCAGACCCACCCGCCTGCGCACCGCAGCTCGCGCCTACCAAGCCGCCTTCCGGTCTGTGGCCGGGGCAGACAGGGCGCGACGTTCGGCTAAACCAAGGTGCACGCCGCCCGTGATCGAGATAGCATGATCGGATATCACCATGGTATGAACCGAGGATGCTGAGAACCTCGGTGATGGCCTGCGTCGGTGTGTTGGCCTTAGCAGGTTGCATGTCCGCTGCCCCACCACCGGCGGCGCAGACAGACCGGGCAGCGTTCCGCGAACTCTATCAGGAATTGGTGGAGACCAACACCACCGCCTCGGCCGGCGATTGCACCCTGGCCGCGCAGAGAATGGCTGGCCACCTGACGAAGGCCGGTATTCCGGACAATGACATCAACGTCTTCGTTCCGCCGAGCCACCCGAAGGACGGCGGCTTGATCGCTACCCTGCACGGAACCGAACCAGCGAGCAAGGCGATCCTGTTGCTGGCCCATATCGATGTGGTCGAGGCCAAGGTGGAGGACTGGGGCCGCGATCCGTTCAAACTGGTCGAGGATAACGAATACTTCACCGCTCGCGGCGCCAATGACGACAAGGCCATGGCCGCGATCTGGATCGACAGTCTGATTCGCTACCACGCGGAGGGATTCAAACCCAAACGCGATATCAAGGTTGTGCTGACATGCGGCGAGGAAGGCGCCGCGCAAGTTAATGGCGCCGAGTGGCTGATGCGGAACCACCGTGATTGGATCGACGCCGCTTTTGCCCTCAACGAAGGGGCCAGCGGCACGTTGGATGATCAGAATAACCGGGTATTCTTGGAAATTCAGGCCGGCGAAAAAATTCCTCAGGATTTCAAGCTGAAAACCACGGATCCCGGTGGGCACAGCTCGCAACCTGGGCCGGTCAACGCCATCCAAACTCTCAGCGCCGCACTGGCCCGGCTCAATGCGTTCACTTTTCCGGTGCAGCTCAATGAAGTAACCCGAGCTTATTTCGATCGACGGAGCGAGCTGGCCGGCGGCACCAGCGGTCAAGCCATGAAGGCGTTGGTCAGCAACCCGAACGACACCGCGGCGGCAGCGACCCTGTCGACGACACCGCTCTACAACGCGATGATGCGCACCACCTGCGTGGTCACCAAGATTCAGGGTGGACACGCCGCGAATGCTTTGCCGCAACAAGCCCAAGCAAATGTTAACTGCCGAATCTTTCCCGGCACGCCGGGCGCCGAGGTGCGCCAGACCCTGGTCAACGTCGTGAACGACCCCAAGATCACGGTAGAACCGGTTAAACCGTACACCTCGGCCGCACCGGTGCCTCCCTTGTCGGAGGCAATCCTCGGGCCCGTCCGGGAAGTGTCGTCGAAGATGTGGCCGCACGTCCCGCTGCTACCGACCATGGCAGTGGGAGCTACCGATGGTAGATATCTTAACCGGGGAGGTATCCCCACCTACGGCTTGAGTGGCAGATTCTTCCGCCCCGGCGACGACCATAACCACGGTCTCAACGAACGAATCTCGGTCCGTTCGCTCTACGAGGCCCGTGACTTCCTCTACGAGGTAACGAAGCTGTACACCAACGCCTCGTGAACCGGCGTGTCACGCCAGGCCAAGGAGCGGGACCTGCACGAAAGTGCACTGGAGTCGGGTGCGCCGTACCCGAGACCAGGGGCCAAGCACGCCTGAACGGAGCACCCATCGCCGATCGTCGCACTCGGTGCGATCTACAGTTTGCGCAATGCCGCGCCGCTACAACGAAACCGCAGATCAAATGCTGTGGTGGAGCTGACGGGACTCGAACCCGTGACCCCCGCACTGCCAGTGCGGTGCGCTACCAGCTGCGCTACAGCCCCTCAGCAATCACCACAGCTCGGCCGCGGCGCGTGGACAACCGTACACCAGGCCGGCGATGATCCCGAACAGGACCCCCGCTCAGCGTCGAGTGCCGCTGAGCGCCTGGTCCAACCAACCCGTGTCAGTGATCTTAATGAGCGAGCCGTTCACCAGAACACTCGGAGTGCCGAACTGGTGCTCGGGGCTCAGCCCGCTGATGTACCGGCTGGCAGCCTGAGTGTCGGCGGCGACGCGCTGCTGCGCACCAGTCTGCACACATCCCTCGAAGCCGCCGCCCGCGCCCAGGGAGCGGCCGAGCTGCACGAGCTGGGCGCTGGTCCACCCCTGGCCCCCCTCAGGCGGCTGGGTGGCGTACAGACTGTCGTGGAAGCGGGGGAAGATGCCGGACTGGGTGGCACAGAGCGTCGCGCCGGCGGCCAGCGTGGAGTACCCCGCCGGGACCGAGCGATCGTCGAGAATGGCGACCGGGTGGTACACCACCTTGGCCTTGCCGTCCGCGGCGGCTTGCGCGAGCCGGGGATGGTAGAGCTTTTCGAACTGCCCGCAGACCGGGCACATGAAGTCCTCGTAGATGTCGATGGTCACCGGCGCCTGGGGGTTTCCGGTGACGATGGTGTCGCCCTGCGCGGCCACCCGGTACTCCACCCCGGCGGCGGCGACGGGGATCGCCGGCCCGAGGGGACCGGTCTTGTTACGGCTCTGCACCAGAAGCCCGACCCCGACGACAATGATGAGTACCACGACGATGGCGACCCCCGCGATCACCTCTCGGCTGCCTCTACCACCGCCTCCGCGGGCCGCCGTCACCGCCTGCGCAGCCTGGCGCTTGCGCTTGTCCTGGGTCCGTTCGGCGCCGACCACGACACGTCCTCCCTGTTCTGCGTTCATATAGCCGGAGTCCCGGCTGTGTCACGCCGTGCGCCCGGATCCGCGCGCAGCCACCCATCGACGCTGAGTGCCGTCCGGGGCAGCACCAGAAGCCACAGCGCGAGCAACAATATTCCGGCGTCGCGGGCCAGCTCCTGCGGATAGCGCGTATCGCCCTTGGCCACCGCCCCGCCGCCGCCGAAACAGCCGCAGTCGATGGAGAGTCCACGCGCCCAGGCCTGCACCACCGCAGTCATCAGCACCAACAGCAGCACCGCCGAGGCGAGGGCGACCCACCGAGTCAACGCGCCCGCCAACAGCAGGGTTCCCACTGCCAGTTCCACGAGCGGCAACGCGGTGGCGACCGGCCCGACCAGGCTCGATGGCAACACCTGGTAGGCGATCACCGCGATCCTGGTCTGCGCCGGGTCGACCGCCTTGAGCGCCCCCGAGACCAGAAACACCGCAGCCAGCCCCAGTCGCGCCACAGTGCTCAGCCCAGCGGCGAGGGGGCGGGACAAACGCGGCACCGTAGCAGCGTAGACCAGTCGCTCGCCAGGCCAGGCGAGCCTGACCACGGCGAGACGAACCCGGCCCTGCGGGGTCCGTACCGTGGTGGCGAGGGCGTCGCTGAGGTGCGGTGATGAATGATGGCCGGCGAGCCGGGTCACGAGGTCGGGCACGTCCACCGAGACGTATCCGGAGGGTGGCTACGACCGGCCGTGTTCGGCGCGATGGACGGTCTGGTGACCAACATCGCGCTGATCGCGGGAGTGGGCGGCAGCGGGGCGGGCGCCCACCTGATCGTGCTGACCGGGATGGCCGGGCTGGTGGCGGGCGCGTTCTCGATGGCGCTGGGAGAGTACGCGTCGGTGGAGACACAGAACGACTCGGTGCGCGCCGAGGTCCAGGTCGAACGCGACGAGCTGAGCCGGCACCCGAGCGCGGAGCAGGCCGAGCTGGTCGCCTCATTCCTGCGGATGGGTCTGACCCGCGAGACCGCGCGGTGGGTAGCACAGGAGGTGCACGCCAACCCGTCGCTGACCCTGCGGGTGCACATCAACCAGGAGCTCGGCGTGAACCCCGACGAGCAGCCCTCCCCGTGGGTGGCCGCCGGCTCGTCGTTGCTCTGCTTCGCGATCGGCGCGCTGGTTCCGCTCATCCCGTACCTGCTCGGTTTCACCTCGTTGATCGCGGGTCTCGTCGTCGGCGCGGGTGGGCTGTTTCTGGCTGGTGGGCTCGCGGCCCGATTCACCACTCGTTCGTGGTGGCGCGGCGGACTGCGCCAGGTGGGGTTCGGCGTGATCGCTGCGGTAGCGACCTACCTGGTCGGCACACTGATCGGGATCGGCGCGGTGTGAGTATCGCTCCTCGGACACGCACTCTGAGCACTGAGAACGGCTCGCAGCCGAACGGAGTAGGACACTGCAGCATGTGGAGCAGTTCCTGATCTCCTGCCGCGAGCAGAGGACCGATGGGCGCTGCCGCGCGGCCAGGGTTCTCAGATCTCGACGAGGTACCCACTCGTCTTCGTAGGGTCGATCCTGCTCGCGCGTCATGACAGGCGGTTTCCCACATCATTTCGGGGAAAGTGAAGAAGATGAAGAAACTTCCGCAGATCACCCTGCTCTTCTGGGTCATGAAGATCGCCGCCACCACCCTCGGCGAGACCGGCGGGGACCTGCTCGCCCAGACCCTGAACATCGGTTACGCAGTCAGCTCACTGCTCTTCATCGGACTGTTCCTGGTCAGCCTCGTGACCCAACTGAAGGCGACGAATTTCCATCCGGCGCTGTACTGGACGGTCATCGTCGCGACGAGTACGGCCGGCACGACCATGTCGGACTTCATCAACCGCTCCGCAGGGCTCGGTTACGCCAAAGGTGCCCTGGTCCTGATCACCTGCCTCGCCATCGTGTTCGCCGTCTGGCGCTACAGCGGGCAGACCTTCTCCGTCGAGCGGATCAGCACCTTCCGGGGCGAACTGCTCTACTGGATCGCGATCCTGTTCTCCAATACCCTGGGTACTTCGCTGGGTGATTTCCTGGCCGACAGCTCAGGCCTCGGTTACGCGGGGGGTGCCTTGGTGATCACTAGCACGATGGCACTGATCCTCGCCGCCCACTACTTCACCCGGATCTCGGCCACGTTGCTGTTCTGGATGGCCTTCGTTCTCACCCGCCCACTCGGGGCGACCGTGGGAGACTTCTTCAGCAAACCCCTCGAGAAGGGCGGACTGAACCTGGGTACGGTGGGCTCCTCCGCCGCCCTGACCGCAATACTCTTGGCACTGATCGGATACACTCTCACCACACAGCGGAAGCCGGCGCGACAGCCGGTCCATGCCCTCGAAGAAATCTGACGACGTGCAGTGCGGGGGCGAACCCCCGCCTCACCGACCGGATGGCAGTGTGGGGATCGTGATGAGCAACTCCAACGATCGAGGCGAGCCGGTTCCCCATCCTGAGGCCACCCACACCGCGCCTGCGGGCATCGCCCGGTCCCGCGAGGCGACGCAGCACATGCACGTACCGGCCTGGCTGCGCCGCACCCAAGGGGAAAGCCGCTGGCCAGTGGCCGCCGCGATCATGGTCGCCATCGCCCTGCAGCTGGCCCTGCCCGACCAGTTGGTGTTGCAGTCCCGGTGGCTGCTGCCCGGCCTGGAGCTAGCCCTGCTGGCCGCCCTGATTGTGGCCAACCCGAAACGGTTCAACCGGGAATCCCGAGCGCAGCGCGCAGCCAGCCTCACCCTGACCGGGCTGATCAGCCTCGCTAACGCCTGGTCGGCCACCCTGCTGGTCCTCGGCTTGGTGCACGGTCGAGAAGGCGAAGACGCCGCGCCACTGCTGGCCAGCGGGGTGGCGATCTGGCTGACCAACATCATCGCCTTCGGGCTGTGGTATTGGCAGTTCGACCGCGGCGGCCCGGTCGCCCGAGCCTACGCCCACCACGTGATACCCGACTTCCAATTCGTCCAGATGCAAGCCCCCGAGCTGGCCGCACCGGACTGGGAACCAGAGTTCGTGGACTACCTGTACCTATCCTTCACCAACGCCACCGCCTTCAGCCCCACCGACGTGATGCCGCTCTCCCGATGGGCCAAACTGACCATGATCGCCCAATCCCTGGTCTCCCTGGTCACCGTGGCCCTGGTCATCGCCCGCGCCGTCAACATCCTCAGATGACTGTGCGTCGTAGTCAAGCCCCCAGTGACACTCACACCGCGCTTCTCGGTCCGAGTAGGGAGTGCGGTGGGACGGGCACCGGCGCGGTGGGCTGAAGCAGCATCCGCACGGTGACGTTCTCACCATCGAAATACACGCGGGTGACCTCGAGGCCGATGTACCCGTCGGCACCGAGGATGGCATCCATGCGTACGAAGTGGTCGTTGACTCTGTGCAGGCCACACAACCTTGCGGCGACCAGTTCCGCGATCGACCGAGCCTCCAACCCGGTCCCCGCCGGCGCTTCGAAGTTGGACATCTCGGGTGGCGTAGGTTTAATTGTCATGGGTGATTGTCCTCTCCGGTCGGCACTGAGAAGTGCTACAGCGGGATCCGCAGCGATTGCCCTAGGATGATCAGATCCGGATCGGTGATGACGTCCCGATTGGCCGCGTAGACCCGCTCCCAGCCGCCGGACACATGGTGGTGGGCAGCGATCGACCAGAGGGTGTCCCCCGGCACCACCCGGTAGGTCGACGTCGAGCCGGTCGAGGTCGGCTGGAGGCTGGGTGAACTCGGAGCCGACGGGGTCACGGGCTTCGTCCCTGCGGCGGGTGTACCGGCCCCGGCACGTTTCCCGCACACCGGCCACGCACCGATTCCCTGCGACGTCAAGACCCGCTCGGCGACCGCGATCTGCTGTTCCCGGGTGGCATTGGCGGGGTTACCCACACCACCGTTGGCGTGCCACGTCGACAGCGTGAACTGCAGTCCACCGAAGAAGCCGTTGCCGGTGTTGATGGCCCAGTTCCCGCCGGACTCGCATTGCGCGACCGCATCCCAGTTCACCCCCGACGCGGCGTCCGCCGTACCCGCGAGGAAACTACCCGCAGCCATCGGGATACAGGCTGCGGCGACGACACCGGGTAGGCGGCGCCGGGTGGGTGCTCGGTGCTTACCTCGGTACACGTGAACTCGGTTTCCCGCCACCTGAAAGGTGCCGAATGAGTAGGGGTGAGTTATGCGGATATCCCCTCATCACGTACCCGGAAACGGAAGTGGTTGATCTAAATTCAGCGCCGAGCGGTCATTTACCGCGGTGTGCGGTACCCACTGCGAGATTCCGTCAAGGAACGCGCTATCCCGTGTCAACCGGCGATTTCGTGCTGGTCGACGGTTCAGCCCTCGGCCCCTGCGACAGGGGATCGCGAGCGATGCGGCAGGCTACCCGCGGACCGAGGGAGGACCGAGCGTGGGTGAGCGAGCGATACCGAAGGTGTCGGTGGTCGTGGTCAACTACCGCGGTGCCGAGCACAGCGTGACCTGCCTGCGCGCGCTGCGCGACGAGCTGGACTGGCCCAGTGAGGCGCTTGAGCTGATCTGCGTGGACAACGCCTCGGGCGACGGCGGCGCACGACGGATCGCCGCCGCGGTCCCCCAGGTCCGGCTGATCCGCTCGGCCACCAACATCGGGTTCGCCGGCGGCTGCAACCTCGGGGCCGGCTTAGCCACCGGCTCGATCGTCGCTTTTCTCAACAGCGACGCGCGACCGCACCGTGACTGGGTGCGCGCCGCGGTCACCGCACTCGACGACTCCGCCGTTGCGGCGGTGGCCAGCAAGGTGCTGGACTGGAACGGCGAGCGGATCGACTACGTCGACGGCGGCCTGACCTGGTACGGGATGGGCTACAAACCGCACGTCGGCAAGCCCGACGACGGTGCCCACGACACCGCCCGCGACGTGCTGTTCGGTACCGGCGCCGCGTTGCTGGTCCGGCGCGAGGTCTTCGAGCGACTCGGCGGGTTCGACGAGCGGTTCTTCATGTTCTGCGAGGACGTCGACCTCGGCTGGCGCCTGAACCTGCGCGGGTACCGGGTGCGCTACGAGCCGGCCTCGATCGCCTACCACCGCCACCACGCCTCGTTGCACGGCGCGGACCCGGCCCGCGAGACCTACCTGCTGGAACGCAACGCGCTCGCCGCGCTGTACAAGAACGTCTCCGACGAGACCCTGGCCACCGTGCTGCCCGCCGCGCTCGCGCTGGCGGTGCGCCGCGCCACCGCCCGCGGCGAATGCGACCCGACCGAACTGGAGATGACCCGCCGCAGCCCTGGAGCGGAGACCCCCGGCCCCATGGACGTACCCCGGGTGACCATGGCCGGGATCTACGCCATCGACCGCTTCGTCGAGATGCTGCCCGCGTTGGCCGCGTCCCGACGCACTGAGCAGGCCGCACGGGTCCGCACCGACGCCGACCTGCTGCCACTGATGCGCAACGCCCTGGAGCGCACCTCCCCGGAGATCCCCTACCTGCTCGCGCACGACGCGATCGTCGAGGCACTCGGCGTGGCGCGGGTCTACGGGGCTCGCCGACGAATCTTAATCATCACCGCGGACGCGGTGTCGCAGCGGATGGCCGGGCCGGCGATCCGCGCCTGGAACATGGCCGAGGTGCTCTCCGGCGAGCACGACGTACGCCTGATCAGCCTCAACCAGCACTGCTCGCCACCCCCCGCCGACTTCGAGGTGCGCCAGGTGCTCGCGCACCAGATCAGCCCGGACCTGGCCTGGGCCCAGTTGGTAGTCCTTCAAGGCCACGTGCTCGAGCAGATTCCGTCGCTGAAGACGTCCAACCACCTCGTCATCGCCGACATCTACGACCCGATGCACCTCGAGCAACTCGAGCAGGGCCGTGACCTGGGTGACGAGGCGCGCGCGCAGGTCGTCGACGCAGCGACCGCCGTATTGACGACCCAGCTGCGCCGCGGTGACTTCTTCTTGTGCGCCTCGCAGCGCCAGCGGCATTTCTGGCTCGGGCATCTGGCCGCGATCGGGCGGCTGTCCCCCGCCGTCTACGACGCTGACCCGACGACCCGGTCGCTGCTCGCGGTGGCCCCCTTCGGGTTGTCCGGCAAGCCGCCGCAGCGCACCGGTCCAGGACTGCGGGACACGCTGGGGCTGGGGCCGCAGGACAAGGTCGTGCTCTGGGCGGGCGGCGTCTACTCCTGGTTCGACCCGCTGACCCTGCTGCACGCCGTGCACGCGTTACGCGCCGAGCACCCGGAGCTGCGGCTGGTATTCCTCGGGATGCGCCACCCGAATCCCGACGTGCCCGAGATGGGCATGGCCGGGCAGGCCCGTCGGCTTTCCGAGACTCTCGGGCTCACCGGTGAGCAGGTGTTCTTCAACGAGACCTGGGTGCCCTACGCCGACCGGCAGAACTGGCTGCTCGACGCCGACGCCGGCGTCACCACGCACTTCGAGCACATCGAGACCACGTTCGCTTTCCGGACCCGGGTGCTGGACTACCTGTGGGCGGGGCTGCCCATCGTCACCACCGACGGCGACGCCTTCGCCGAGCTGGTCGCCGCCGAAGAGCTCGGCGTGGTGGTGCCCGCTGGAGATCCGGCGGCGCTGGCCGCCGCGCTGGCCCGGGTGCTCTACGACGACGCTTTCGCCGCCGGTTGCCGGGACCGGATCGCCGCGGTGGCCCAGCGCTACACCTGGGAGACGGTGCTGGCGCCGCTGGTCGAGTTCTGTCGACATCCCCGTCCCGCACCCGACCGGCTGCGCGCCGCCTCGCTCACCACGGGCGGCGGCCCCACCGGAGTGGCCGGCGCGCTGCGCCGGGACGCCGCACTGGCCCGCTCCTATCTCGCCGCAGGCGGCCCCGGTGAGGTGGCCCGACGAGCCGCAGGCCGGCTGCGACGACTGTGGATAACCCGTGAGTGGTAATGCGAGCGATGACTCACATCGCCACTCACGGGTACTCATCGATGGGACGCCGCTGCTGGGGCAGCGGAGCGGGATCGGGCGCTACACCGCCGCGCTAGTGCGTGAGCTGGCGACGCGGGCCGATGTGGACGTCACGGTCACCGCGTTCACCGCGCGTGGGCAGAGCGCGCTGCGCGCCGCGGTACCCCCTGGGGTGGCGGTACGCGGTGGACCGGTCCCGGCCCGGGCGCTGCGAGCGTTGTGGCACCGGGTGAACTGGCCTCCGACCGAGCTGCTCGCCGCCGAAGCTGACGTGCTGCACGCCACCAACTTCGTGCTGCCGCCCGCAAAGCGCGCCCGCGGTGTCGTCACCGTGCACGACCTGGCGTTCCTGGACCACCCGGAGTTCCTGGCCCCACAACAGCGTGATCTGCCCGATCTCCTTCGGCGCTCGGTGGCCCGCGCGGCGGTGGTGTGCACCCCCAGCGACGCGGTGGCGCGGCAAGTGGCCCTCCGGCTCGACATCCCCGCGGAACGGATCGTGGTCACCCCACTGGGTGTGGATCCCGCCTGGTCGAGTGCCGGCTCGCCGTCCCCGGTTCTGCGCGCGGTGCTGGGGTTGCCGCCACGCTATCTGCTGTTCATCGGTGCGGCACAGCCCCGAAAGGGCCTCGACGTACTACTTGAGGCGCACGCCGCACAACGTGATCTCGCGCCGCTGGTGCTGGCCGGGCCGGCGGGCTGGGGTCCGGCGCCGGTGACCTCATCCCGGGTACACGCCGTGGGCTACCTCGACGAGGCTGACGTGCGCTGCGTGGTAGCCGGCGCGGCGGCGCTGGTGCTGCCCTCGCGCGACGAGGGTTTCGGCTTACCGGTGCTGGAGGCGATGGCGGCCGGCGTACCCGTGGTGTGTTCCGACCTGCCCGCGCTGCGGGAGGTCGCCGGGGGCCTCGCCACCCTCGTCCCGCCCGGGGACCCCGCGGCCCTGGCCACCGCGCTGACCGGTGTGGACGGCGCCGGCCGCGACCCGGCAGGCGCGGTCGCCCGGCAGGCGCACGCGGCCCGCTACACCTGGCAGGCCTGTGCGCAGGCAACGGTCCACGCGTACCGGAAAGCCCGCGACTGATCGTCGCGCACCCGTGAGGAACACCGGGGACGCCGGTGACGAACACACTAGGTACCTGTGACGAATACACCAGGATACTTTTCACCCACGGGGAGTAGGGGGGCGGACGTTATGATGGGTCCGGGGCGTACACAGCTACGGAATGCACTGCGCTACGGAAGCACTGGGGAGGACTGCTTTCCCCCCTTCGGGTGTCGGGGGACATCGCTTGCGGCGACGCCGGCGCATGGCTGCGCTGGCGTGATTAGCGCGCGCATTCATACAGTAAGGGGGAGGATGATGCTCACTCACCGAACGCGAGCCGGGGTGGCTCTAGCGGCTCTCAGCGCGGCGACTGTAGCAGTCACTGTCAGCGCAGCGGCGCCCGGGGTGGCGCAAACGTCGCCGCTGGGCGTCGCGAACCCGGTGGCCGTGCTCACCGGTGCCGCGTCCATCAACGCGACCGAGGCCCGGTACCAGGTGAAGGGCACCGACCTGGGGATCATGTGGACCGACGATAAGGGCCGGATCCTGGCCGCCTTCGGCGACACGTTCGGGCCCGGATGGGCCGGCATCAGCAGCGGATTCGCGAATCCCACGATGATCGATTGGCGCTCGAACACCCTGGCCCGCAGCACGGACCACAACCCGGACGGGGGCATGTCGTTCGCCTTCGTCACCGACCGCCCCGGCCACGCCAAGGAGCTGCTGCCCTCGCTCAAGCAGGACGGCGTCGAGATGACCAAGATCCCCACCGGCGGGATCAACATCGGCGGGCGTGATTATCTGGCCTACATGTCGGTGCGCAGCTTCACCCAGCCTGGGCAGTGGATCACGAACCACAGCGGCATCGCCTACTCCGACGACGGCGGGCAGACCTGGAAGGACGCACCAGGCGCGCGCCGGCCCAACACCGCAGGCCTCGACGAGAAATTCCAGATGATCGCCTATGCCCGGCGAGACGGCTTCGTCTACGCCTTCGGCACGCCGAACGGCCGCTTCGGTGACGCCCACGTCGCCCGAGTGCCCGAACAGCGGCTGCTCGACACATCCGCTTACGAGTACTGGAACGGAAAAACCTGGCAGCGGGGCGGCAGCGAGAGCGCGGCCCCCATCGTGGCAGGGCCCGTCGGGGAGATATCGGTCCGCTACGACGAGATCCTCAAGAGCTGGGAGATGATGTACCTCGACGAGTCGCATGAGGCGATCGTGGTCCGGCTGGCGCCGCACCCGTCTGGGCCGTGGGGCGCGCCGATGCCGGTCGCCACGTCGCGCGAGTACCCGAATCTTTACGGCGGATTCCTGAACCCTGACTCGAAGGGACGTGACGTCTACTTCACGATGACCCAGTACGACCGCTACAACGTCTCCATGATGCACGCCACGCTGCCTGCCAACTCGGTGGCGCGCACAGGGCCGCGCTGGGACCCTCGAACACGTTAACGAGCGGGTGAATAGTCGGTGTCAGCCAGGAAACGCTGGCGCGGGTCACGGGCGTCGAACCCACGTACCTTCAGCCCAATGGAACCATCGAGGTAGCAGCTGTGCTGAGAAGCGGTGATCGCCCGGTGAAGAGCCCAGGGTTCGTGTTCCTGACCGGCATGGCCTTGACCGCTCCGGCGCATCAGGAGCTGGTGCACGACCCGGGCCCGCTGGTATCCGGACTGTCGGCAAGTCGGGTGGCGCAGCCCTGGTCGACCGGTTAATGGCCATGATCCCGAGCTGCGGGTGATGGATGATGTCGCGGGTGGCGGCACGGTGCTCTCGCTGGCCGAACAGGAGTTCGGAGTGATCGCCGAGCTGCTCGACCAGGCGCTCGCCATGCTCGAGGAGGGTATCGCGACGCTCGATGAGTCATTTGTCCATGACCGGGAGAATTACTTCATCCGTATCGATGAGGCCCACGCTCATCCAGGCCGGCAGCGCGATCAAGATGTCACTGCCAGGCGAGGAATATCAGCGTTCGATTTGTCCGAGAACCTGGATTAAAACCGAAACGTCGGCCGTCCCCGCGATCGCTACAGTCACGTAAATCCACACACAGACACCCCGAGGTACGGGAAATATCAAAATGGACTCAAAAGGTTTGCAACATAACGACGATGGCAAATTCGCATATGAACGAGATGGTACCATCACGATGTGCCCGGAAGTGCAATTAATTCCAGAATTCGAAACCTGGCGCGGTTCAATCCGGATGGGGAGAGGTCGCTTGAAAAGGTTGACGGTCATCGTCTTGTCGGGCCCAATAGGATCCGGCAAGACCACGCTCACTGAAAAGTTTTCTCGAAACTACGAGGCGAAGAGAATCAGTACATCAAGTCTGATCTCTGTCGCCATCGGACAAAAAATCGATCGCCGAGAGCTCCAGCAGGTGGGTCTCGGCTCTTACTTTCAGGCCGGGCAGTGGATATCGGATGCAGTCAAGCGCATCGCCGAGACAAGCCTCGCTAGTGGTATAATAGTCGTCGACGCAGCCCGAACGCGCGAGCAGGTTATCGAGCTTAGAAAATTTGACTCGGAGCTCTGGAGGATCCTCCACGTCCCATCTGACGGGTGACGATACGCTGCTAGCGCATCGCTATAGCACTAGAAATCAAACCAGTGATTCCAGCGACCTACGATCATTCGAACACTCCGCTTTGGCGCGTTCGACGGTCGGGCCTTCTTTTGCATTTCCGAATCCCGGGAGAGCGCGACTAGAATAAACACCTCGTTCGATATGCTCCAAAAACGTATAGCATCATGGGACAAGGCGTACCACTTGCGATTTGAGTAGATTTTTACTGTATCCACTACCCAAGTCCCACGTCCGTTCCAGGGCACAGAAGGTGGTCTCCCGCCGCAGACACGCGGCCCGACGCGTGGGCTAGAGTGAGGTTACCGTAAGTCCACATCACCCACCGCGTGCGGCAGGTCGACTACACTGCGATAGGCCCGACCACTTACATTAAAAAACAGGTCGCCTTGGATTTTTTTGATCGAGGTGAATCACGCCTAGCAGGGGAACACCAAAGGCGACTGATTCTGCAGCATTGCCTTCACGTCCGGAGGCGTATACCACTGAGACTTGAGGACTTTTCCGTCAGCCCGCTTGATCGGCTTTCCGCTATCATCGAGCTTGCTCATGTTGGCCCTATGAACCTCTGACAGTATGAGGTCGAGGTCAATACCATAGGTAACCGCGGTTCCATAGGCGACGTAAACGACGTCAGCTAAAGCGTCTGCGATCGCCACCAGGTCACGAGCTTCTATCGCCGATAAGAATTCACCGCACTCTTCTTCCAGGAGCGCCCCTCTCAGCTTGGCAAGCAAGTCGCCGATCTCTATGCTGGGGGTCGCCCGCCTCGGGAGATCAAAAGCGGCATGAAATTCCGCCACAGCTGTCGCGACATCGCTACGCCGGAAAAGTCTCTCAGGCCGGACACCCTCAGCGGTTCCGCTGACCGAAAGGCGGTCATCCTCCAGACTGCGAGAGTTCGTCACGGAGCCCGAGTTCTGAGACATAAATCAGATATCTCCTTCTTCTGGTCAGGCGCCGAAGTAAGGCTCGGCGGTCTCAGCTGGTGAAAGCAGTCGAGCTGGTGATCAGATCGGCGACGGCTTCTACTGGCGTTCGGCGGCCGGGGATACGGCGTGATCTGATGTTGAGTTCGTGGGCGATGGAGCCGAGGCAGGTCTGGTCGTCGGTGAGGTTCTGACAGGGACGACTCGACCGTACAGTCATGACATTGTGGAACGCTATGTGGATAAACTCGGCCTGGCTGTGGATAAGCGACGCGCAGCGCTTTGGCAGCTGTGCACAACTGGACCGTCAGATGGCCTCTAGCTGCATACAAAGCTGTGGATAGAGGTCGCAAGCCTGGGGACAACCACGCAAGCAAATTACTGGGCTGTAATTCGTTGGGATGCTGACGAGGCGGGCCGGGCGGTCTTCCCCAGTACACCGGTAGCGACGCGGTCGGCAGTCATAGATCTCGAACTGCGCCAGTACGGGGTGTCGCCTCCACTACACCTGCTCGATGAGGGCGCCCACCTCACCGGGCAGGGCGTCATCGACCCCAGCGGACTCGACCGACGCAGGCGAGCTTCTCAGGAGAGTCCTGCCACGGGTCGGACCACACTGTCCGCAGCACGGCCACCTGCGGTCCGGGCGGTCGCACCGTACTCCTGACCGTCGGTACCCGTTCGGGGACACCCAGTCACCGAACGCAGCCTCGGTAACGCTCCCCAGCGTCAGGAACGGGTGTTTCGAGCAGTTCTTCCGTATCGATCAGGTACTCAGCCTGGCATCGGTGGTCTGGTTGCCTGTTCAGCCTGGTTCGATCGGAGTTGGCAAAGCCAAGATCAATCAACGAGATCAAAGATCAGTACTCAATCAGTACGGAGAGGGCCGAGGGCGCGTTGATGGTCCGTGCCGAAGAACCACTCGCCGGTGTCCCCGGTGAGAACAGGGCGGTGTTGGAGGAGTTCGCACCGACGCTCATCTCTGCTGCAACCGAACTTCGAATGAATCACGCAATGCGTCACCGATGAGGTTGAACGCGACCACCACGACTACGATTGCCAGGCCTGGTGGGTAGATCAGCCACCAGTAGCCGTCGTAGGTGTAGTTGATGCCGTTGGAGAGCATGTCCCCCCAGTTCGCGGCCGGGGGCGGTATGCCGAGGCCGAGGAAGCTCAACGCGGCCACGGTCAAGATGGCGTCCGCCACCTGGAAGGTTGCGTTCACCACCACGGTGCCGATGACGTTCGGCGCGATGTGCCGGAGAACCGCGCGTAACGGGCCGCCACCCATCAGTCGCACCGATGTCACATAGTCCCTGGTACGTAAGATCAATGCCTGACCACGTACCAATCGAGCCGGACCGAGCCAGGAGATCAGCGCGATCACCAGGATCAGCAGCCCGACGGTGGGACGCGCGATCGACGTGAGGAACAGTAACAGGAACAGCGCGGGCACTGCGAGCAGCGCATCGACGATACGCATCATCGCGGAGTCGATGAGGCCACCTGCGTACCCGGAGATCGCGCCCCACAGCGTGCCGAAGACACCTGCCAGCAGGGCAGCGGCGATTCCCACCTCGAGCGAGGACTCTCCGCCGAGCATCATTCTGCCGAGCTGGTCGTAGCCGACCTCGTTGGTCCCCAGGGGATGCGCGCCTGAGGGCGGCAGCGTGGCCTGGGACAGGTCGATGTGCACCTGGTCGGTGTGCTGGACCAGCGGGCCGAGATAACAGAACAGAATGAACAGCACGATGATACCGACACCGACCACGGCGAGCTTGTTCTCCACGAAAGCAGACAGCGTTCGCGCGACGGGGCCGCGATCCCTGGGGCCGCGGGTCCCGGGCGGGTCGGGCAGCGCCGCATCATCGGCGAGAACGGCGCTCATGCGAACCTCACTCGGGGGTCGAGGACGGCGTAGGCGAGGTCGGCCAGCAGCGAACCGATCACCGTGGCCAGACCGACGAGTACGGTGACGCCGAGCATGATCGGGTAGTCCTGCGTTTGTGCGGCGGTCCAGAAAAGCTGCCCCATGCCGGGGTAGTTGAACACCGCCTCGGTGATCAGGGCACCGGAGAAGATCGTCGGCAGCGACAGTCCGAGCAGGGTGGCGACCGGGATCAGCGAATTGCGCAGCACGTGGCGGATCAGCACGGTCCGTTCATCAACGCCCTTCGCGCGGGCGGTGCGTACGTAGTCCTCGGTGAGGCTGTCGATCACCGAGGACCGTATGTACCTGGAGAACTGCGCGATGGTCAGCAAGGCCAGGGTCACCACCGGCAGAATCAGCCCGGCAGGCTGGGACAGGATCACTCCGAGCGAGGAACTCTGTGGGGCTTCCGCAGGCAGGATCGGCAGGTAGACCGAGAACACCACGATGAGTACGACGCCCAGGAAGAACGGCGGCGTCGCGTAGAAGACGAACGCCCAGAAGGTGATCGCGTAATCTGCGGCGTGGTTGCGCCTCACCGCTTGCAGCATGCCGAGCGGAATCGCCACGACGAGCGCGAAGACGGTGGAGATGACTGCGAGGACCAGAGTTTTCGGGAGCCGCTCACCGATCAGTGAGACGACCGACTGGTTGAACTTCGTCGAGAAACCGAGGTCGCCGGTGACGAGCTGTGCGAGCCAGTTCCGATACTGGATCGGGATGGGGCGGTCGTACCCCATCTGATGGTTGAAGTTCGCGATCGCCACAGGTGTGGCGCGTGGCCCGAGTTGCGCGCGCGCCGGTCCGCCGGGTAGCAGGTGCAGCAGGATGAAAACGATCACTGTCACGAGCAGCACGACGACGACGGACTGCAGCAGTCGTCGGGCGATGAATCCGGTCATCGAACACCTGTCTCAGTGCTGGGATCAGCGGTCATTGCACGTAGTACCAATCCTCCGGCGTGATATTCAGATAGGGACTCTGCGGAGTGACCCCTTTGAGGTTGTTGGCGATCTCCGTTTCTGCATAGTCGGAACTCGGTTCCCAGATGACCGGCAGGGTCTCTGAGCCGTACTGGGCGTAGGCGCGCAGAGCCTCTGGCGAGTCGCTGTGCTGGGTTGCGGCGATGAGCTGGTCCAGCTTCGGGTCGGAGAAGCTGCCCTGGTTGGATCCGGCACCGGTGCCGAAGATCTGTTCGCCGGTGGGGTAGAAGTCCGGAGCGAACACCCAGCCCCCACCCCAGTTACCCATCTCCCAGTCACAGTCGGGCTTGCCGGCGTCACAGGGGATGGCGGTGCCGATCACGGTGTTGAAAGGGGCTCCCCGCAGGTCGAGCTTGATACCGACCTTGGTGGCCGAGGATTGCAGCTGCTGCATCGACAGAGCGACCCGCGGACTGCCGGAGGCGTACATCATCTGGAATTCCAGTCGAGCGCCGGCTTTCACCCCAGGGCCACAGTGGCCCGGACCGGTGCCCGGCCGCTCGCAGGTACCCACACCGTCGCGCGGAGTGCTCCAGCCGTGATCGGCCAGCAGTCTCCTGGCGCGATCAGGATCGTAAGTGAACGGATTGGGCTCGGTCTCGTCGCTGGCGTACGGGTTCTTCGGCTTCGTCGGCACCGGGCCGTTGGTCGTCGCGCCGTACCCGTGTACCGCCGCCTTGATGATCGATTTCTGGTCGACGAGGGATTCCAGGGCTTGCCGGAAGTACCGCTGTTGGAATATCGGGCCGACCTTCGGGTTGTGGGTGTTGAGCGGGAAGTAGTTGATCCCGAAGCTGTACCACCGGTTGAGCGTGTAGTTGTTCTCCAGCGGGTTGTGTCCGACGTCCTGGTCATCCGGCTTGGCCGGTGCGTCCTCCGGCGGCAGGAAGCCGACCTGAACGGAGTTGTCACCGGAGCGCAGCACGTTGTACTCGGCGGCGTTGTCGGAGAACGGCGCTTCGTTGAACTGAGCGAGATGCGGCTTGTTCGGTCCCGAGTAGGATTTGTTGGGGATGAAACTGATGTTGCCGTCGGCGTTGAAGGACTTCAGCCGCCAGGGGCCGTCCACCACTTGCCACAGCGGATTCGTAGCGTAGCTGTTGATGCTCTTCGCCTGGTCGGTGAGGTAGTCGTAGACGCCCGTGCAGTCGCCGACATCGTGTTCGCAGTCGCTGGTGCCGGTCGCCGTGCGGTCCCAGGCGTGCGGAAGCGGGGTGATCTGGGCGAGTTCGTTGTACACGAACCACTTCGCGCTGTAGCTCTTGTTCAGATGGAAGGTCACCCGGATCGGCGAGTCCGCGGTCACCGAGTCGATGTCGTCCGGGATCCCTCCCGGTACGTATACGGCCCAGTTCTTCTTCTGCGCCTTCATCATGTTGATCCAGAAGACGATGCCGTCCGCTGTCACCTTCGTGCCGTCGGACCACGCGTAGTCGCGCAACATCACGGTCACGGTGCGGTTGTCGTCGGAGAAGGTCGGATAGTCGGCGAGACTCAGCCTGTCGTTCAACACGGGTTCGCCGTTGGCTCCGAACCAGTACAGGGGACGATACATGAGGTATTGGAAGTCCGAAACCGTGACAACACTGAAGTATGCGGTCGACATGAATGGGAAGATGTAGTTCGGAGTGACGTTCGCCGGTTCGGCGAAGGTGGCGACCCCGCCTTCCACCGGCCGGCCGGAGCTCGGTGTCGTGTGACCGGCACATCCCACCGTGATCAGCACGGTAATCGAGAGGAGAACCGCCCACATCGACCTTCGCGCACGGGGCAGGAAGCACCAACGTGGCCGCATCGCACCCCTCCTACCCACCAGCAGACACCGGACAGCGCAAGACATACCGGGCAGCCCGTAGCTGCGCAAGCTCGCCTGCCGAACGTGCGGCTCTTGACTTTCGCTCCCGGCCCCCGCTGGACTGGCTACACCATGACCGCCATCGCCGTGATCGATATGGACATCCGGTCCCCGGAGCGCGGCGAATGGCACGACCGGGTCGAGCGGGTCGACTGCTACTCACTGGGCTCGGCTCCGCTGGCCAGGTACGGGGTACTGATCGTCACCTCGACCGTGGACCAAGAGCACCTGGCCCGGCATCGGGGCGTGATCCGCCGTTTCCTCGACGGCGGCGGTGTAGTGATCTTCGGTGGGCATCTGTACCGGGACTGGCTGCCCGGAGCGTCACCGTTCGTGCCACTGGCCGAGCTCTCCCTAGCCGCCTACCAGGTCGTCGAGGTCGCCAACCACGTGATCTTCCACGGGATTGCGCCCGATGAGTTGACTTTCCGCCGTGGGGTCGCGGGGTTCTTCGCGCGCGGACACCACCCGGTTCCCGAGGGCGCACAGGTGCTCACCCGGCTCGCCGGCGGCCAGCCCGCGACGTATCTGGACCGGGTGTCCACCGCGGGCACCATCCTGGTGCAGGCGACCAGCGATCTGCTGGGGTACTGCGGTGCGACGCTCCTGGACTGGGCCATCGCCGAATCCGCGCGCCGAAAGGCGGAGCTCAAAGACCACCACCGCGGGCTCGGCGCGGTCTACGGCGGCTCGGCCCAGCACCACCGGACGCTCGCCGCGCCGCGCTACGCCCAGCACCTGACCGGTGGGCTCGTCTACCTCCCCGAACTCGCCGACACCGACCTGACCGGGCTGGCCGGCCTGATCATCCCCGAGCGGATGCACCGGGGCCTGCTGAATCAAGCCGCCGACCGCGTCCGTGAGTTACTCGACGCCGGTGGCACCGTGATCGCGTTCAGCGGCGGCGAGCCGATACCGGAGTTCCTGCCGGGCGTGCGCTGGGAGCATCGGCCGACCGACTACTGGTGGTGGCTCACGCCGGGCGCCGAGCTGAGGCTGCGCGCACCGAGCCCAAACCACTCCCTGTTCGACCGGCTGAGCCTGCGCGACTGCACCTGGCACTACCACGGCGTGCTCCACCCACCCCAGGGCGCTCAGGTACTCCTGGAGCTGGCGGGCGGTGCGGCGGTGCTCTACATCGACCAGGTGAGCACCGCCGGCACCCTGCTCGTCACCACCCTGGACCCGATCAGCCACTTCGGCAGCTACTTCATGCCCGCGACCGAGCGATTCCTCGACGCCTTCCTGCCCTGGGCGGCCGACGCCTGCCAACCAGGCGCCTGCCTCAGCAGGGCCTGAACTGTTCCGGACCGAAGTGTGGGAGGTCAAGTTTGGTCATGCGTGGAGAGTGCCGAGCGTGTGGATACGACCGGTCGCGCGCGCTGTGATCGGTGGTTGCTTGGGCTCATGCCCTTGACGCGCTTGAACGCAGCGCTGAAATTGAATGCGTCAGCGTAGCCCACGCGCTTGGCGACGTCGGCTATGGTCGCGTCCGGTTCACTGAGCAGATCCGAGGCGATGGTCATGCACCACTGGGTGAGGTAGGCCAGCGGGGGTTGGCCCACGAGCGTGGTGAACCGGCGCGCGAAGGCGGAGCGCGAGACGCCGACCCGGGAGGCCAACTGCGACCTCCGCCGCGATGTACTCGCCCACCGCGCAGCGGTGTCGCCGTCCTCGGACACGGTCAGCACCGGCGGCAGTGCCTTGAGCAGCCGCCGGCCGATGTCGCCGCGCACCGGATACGCGCCCACGATCAGCGTCGTAGACCCGCCGGGGTCACCGCACGTCCGCCAGCCGAGATGGTGGACGTGCCGCCGTTCGCGGGGATGGAGCAGTGCTCCCCACAGTCGGTGACCACCGGCGCTTTCGTGGCCGGCTCGTCGACGAATGAGAACGGTCGTGGGCCGCGCACGATCACCGTGTCACCGACCGTGATGCGCTGAGGCGCTTGTGCCTCGGGTGTGATCCACCCCTCGCCTTGAAGCAGGGTGCACAGCGTCAGCGGCGCGCCGTCGACGAACCGCAACGACCACGGCGGCGACAGGATTGAGTGCCCGAAGACGGAACCGTTGGCGCGTACCCCGCGCAGTAGATCGGCAAAGGCGTCCATGGCTGAAGTGGAGACGAATGGACATGCATAAGCGGTTCTGATCCATGGCGAGTCCACGCCTGCCGCGGTTTATTGGATCCATGAGCCAACACGTGTTCCTTGTACTGGGTGCCACGGGAAAGACCGGCCAGCGGGTGGCGACGCAGTTGCGACAGCGCGGTGTGGCGGTCCACGCGGCGTCGCGCACAGGTCCCACCCGGTTCGACTGGAGCGACCAGCGGACCTGGGCGCCCGCGCTCAACGGGGTGCAGGCGGCCTACTTGGTCGACTCACAAGCGGCCGACGCCGCCGAAACCCTCGGCGCGTTCAGTGCACTGGCGGCAGCCAACGGCGTCGGGCGCCTGGTATTGCTGTCGTCCCGTGACGCGGCGGTGTCCGGCGGACAGGCCTGGCTCGGCAGCGAGCGCGCGGTGCAGGACGCCGGCGCGGACTGGACGATCCTGCGCCCCACATGGTTCATGCAAAACTTCAGCGAGATGCCGGTCCTGCGCGATGCGGTCGTGCGCGACACGGTGACGCTGCCTGCGGGCGATGGCCTCGAACCGTTTATCGACGCAGACGACATCGCCGAGGTCGCGGCGACTGTGCTCACCGAGTCCGGCCACGCCGGGCAGACGTATGCGCTGTCCGGCCCGCGGTTGCTGACCTTCGGTGCGGCGGTCGAAGCGATCGCCGCGGCCACCGGGCGTGACATCCACTATGTGCCGGTCTCCAGTGCGAAGTACGCCGCACATGCTGCCGAGGTCGGTATATCGCCGGAGCTGACCGAGGTACTCAACCTGCTTTGCGGCTGGATCAGCGCGGGCCGGAACGCGCACCTGTCCGACGGCGTGCAACGCGTCCTCGGACGCGAGCCAGGCGACTTCCCCACCTACGCGAGAGCCGCGGCCGCCACCGGCGTGTGGCACGGGTGAACCACCCAGCCCACGTCGCCAGCGCCATCCGGGTTTCTTCGCGGCAAACCTGGCGATCGTCGTCACAGGCTTGCCTGCCACGCGTCAGCACCCTTTCGAGTCCGCGATGTCGAAGCTGAAGATCGCTATGCCCGAGCGGGTCTGCCGGGTCTCGTGGATCTTGTTGATGTTGCCGATGAGGTGATCTCGTTCATCGTGGGGTCTCCCTGCGGCTCGGTGTCGGTGGAACGCGGCGTGCCTCAGCGGGCCGGGGGAGGGGTCCGGACAGGACGGCGGGGGTTCCGGCTCGTCCACCCAGGTGGGGATCGCGCGGAGGCCTTCCTTCAGTCTTCTCGCGGTGTTGTGTTTAGGGGCGACGTTGTGTTTAGGGGCGACGGCGGCCCCGAGGCGTCAGCGGGGCGCGGACTCGGGGCCGCCGTCGCGGAGGCCAGTCGCCGCGAGGAGGGCGACTGGGCGACCGCCGAGCTGTCGGGGGTGCGCCCTTGGGTGGGCACGCTCGGCGGCCATGCGGAGCTCCGGCCAGTTCCGGGCCAGGGGCGCCGCCCGGCGCGATGTGGGTGCCCACCTCGGGATGGTGCCCCTGGTCTGACTACCCTGTGGCGGCTTCGCGTGGTCGCTTACCGGATAGCTATGGATATTCTGGGATATCCAGGCGCCAGAGCGCAAGTGGCCCGAACGGGTGGATGGCGTGGCAGCGGAGTGACCTGACGAGGAACGCGGGGAGACAGCATGGCGATCAGCCCGACCGTGCGCAGGCGGCGACTCGGCTCGGAGATCAAACGGCTCCGGGACGCCGAGCGGATGTCCGGCGGCATCCTCGCCAAGAAGATCGGCATGTCACAGCCGCAGCTCAGCCGGGTGGAGAACGCCCGGGGCCAGCTCGTCGCCGCGCAGCTGGACAAGCTGATCAAGGTATTCGGAGTGGACGAGCGCAAGGCTGAGGAGTTGCACACGCTGCGCCGCGACGGTGACATGCTCGGCTGGTGGGAGCAGTACTCCGACGTGCTGCCCGACAACGTCGAGCTCCTGATCGGCCTGGAGGCCGGAGCCGCCTGGGAGCAGACTTACCAGGACGCCTTCATCCCGGGCCTGCTCCAGACACCCGAGTACGCCAGGGCCGTGATCAGCTCAGCCGCGCCCTTCCTCCGCTCGGCCGACCTGCCGAGGGTGGCGCAACTGCGCGCCGACCGCCAGCAACGGTTGACCGCCACCGACTTCCGATTGACGGCGGTGATCAACGAGGCCGCGCTGCACCGCTGGGTCGGCGGACGCGAGGTCATGCACGCGCAGCTGCGCCACCTGCTCGACGCCCAGCACAACGCCGCGGTGGAGGTGCTGGTGCTGCCGTATGAGGCCGGTGAGCATCCCGCCCAGGGGCAGTCCTTCGCGCTGCTGACCTTCCCGGAACCCGAGGACCCGGCCATCGTGTTCCTCGACTACGCGCACGCCAGCGGTTTCCTGGAGAAAGCGCACGAGATCCGCCAGCACACCAGCGTGTTCGGCGCCGTCACCGCCCAAGCACTCGACCCGGACGACTCGGCGCGCAAGATCGCTGAGATCGCGGACACGTTCGCCTAGACCACGATCGGCGCACCAAGTGAGATCGTGACGAACCTGGTCGTCCAACACTGGTGGGACTGGGCTCCCGCTCTCGCGGACGGCCAGGACGATCATTATCAGCGATCAGGACAACGCACATCAGAGGAAACGCCCTGGTCACGGCCGGACGGGAGACACATGAACGACCACGAGGCACTGCGCAGCGCGCACTACCGCAAGTCCAGCCGATCCAGCGGGGCACAGGAGTGCGTCGCCGTCGGCCACGCCACGGGATGGACCGGCGTGCAAGACACCAAGGAACACGCGGACAGCCGGCGGCGGAGCACCCTGGCCGTGCCCGCGCAACAGTTCACCGCGTTCCTCACGGCGGTGAAAGACAGCGAACTGACCCTGTGACCCGGCGGAATGCCCCGGCCCAAACCTGGTGGGCCGGGGCATTCCGGTGAGCACCCGGTACCGATGATGCCGCAACCGGTCCCGGCACGTGCCGATGGCGTGGGAGTCCGTCCGGGTCACCTGAGAGACTCCGCTCAGGACGGGGCCAGACCTCGGGCTTCCCGCCATGATCCTGGTCGTAGATCGTGGTATCGGCATGGTTGATGAACGCCGTCGCTACTGAGCGAGCTGAACGCTCGGCCGGTGAGCGGTCTGGTCCCCGACTGCGCACCAACCACCCGGCCCCGGCCTCCGGATGCGGGAGCGCAGGTTCGAATCCTGCCGGGGGCGCCACATCTGACCAGCCGGGACGGTCAGCGCGGGTCGACGCCGGGTGGTTCGTGGATTCAGTCGGGCTACTCTACCGCCGATGGCTGGTCACCGAAGCCGCCCTCGCGGGGCCGCATCGAGACGCTCCCGCCCGGGAGCTTCCGAGCAAAGGTGTACGCCGGGATCGATCCCCTGACCCGCAAGCGGCGGTACCTGGTCGAGAACGCCGCGAGCGAAAGCACAGACGAGAGTGCGCTGACCAAGCTCCAGCGCCAGGTCGACGAGGACCGGCACCCGAAGATGGCCAGCGGCCTCATTCCTCGTCCAGCGCGGTGTCGATCTCCTCGTCGGACACATCGTCGATGTCGAGGCGTTGGAGGATCTTCGCCGTCCGCAAGTCAGCTTTGACGCTTGCCCGGTGCAGCTTGTAGAGGGTGGCTCCGTACCCGCCCTCTACATCGGCCAGGCGCGCCTCGAGCGCGAGGATTCGACGTTCGAGGGTCTGCAGTGAAGCCATGCCGGTCATCTCTCCTTGGCTGGACTGGGGGCTCGGCGGTGCGAGCTACCGGGCGATCTACGGGTAGGAACCGGCAGCCCGCAGCCGGCGGCGGTGTTGTCGATGTCGGGCGTTGTCATCGGCGCGGAGTTTACCGAGCTAGCTGGGTGTGCGCTGTGACCGCACCCCGTACCCGCTCTGCCCGGCTGATCTCGGTCACTTCCTCAGCTCCCCATAAGTTATTTTCTTGAGGCGACCCCGGACCCGCGATCGACACAAACGCAAAATTTGCGCGCTAAGCCGTGGACAGGGAGGAACGGGCATGCTGCTGTCTCCGCATGAGCAGGAGAAGCTGCTCATCCATGTGGCCGGCCGGCTGGCCAGGGAGCGCCGGGCGAGAGGATTGCGGCTGAACTACCCGGAGGCCGTCGCGCTGATCACTTCGTGGGTGTTGGAGCGGGCGCGGGACGGGCGCAGCGTCGCTGATCTGATGGCGGGGGGCCAGCGGTTGCTGAGCCGGGAGGACGTCATGGACGGGGTGCCGGAGATGATGAGCTCGGTGCAGGTGGAGGCGACGTTCCCGGACGGTACGAAGCTCGTCACCGTGCACCGGCCAGTCCAGTGACCGGGGTGCCCGGCGAGCTGTTGCTCTCCGATGAACCCGTCGTGCTGGGACCGGGGGCTGGGCGGGAACTGATGGTGCGCAATATCGGTGACCGGCCGGTGCAGGTGGGGTCGCACTACCACCTCGCCGCGGCGAACCCGGCGCTGGAGATGGATCGTGAGGCCGCTTTCGGGATGCGGCTGGCGGTGCCGGCAGGTACGTCGGTGCGCTTCGAACCCGGCATCGAACGGCTGGTGCGGGTCGTGCCGCTGGGCGGTACCCGCACCGTGCCCGGGCTGCGCTTAGACGCGGAGGATCCCAGTGGGTTGCCGGATCCCGGTGGGCAACCCCACGGACCCGTCAGCGGAGGCCTGTGGACAGTGGAGCGCAGCCGCTACGCCACGCTTTACGGTCCCACCGAGGGTGACCGGGTGCGGCTGGCCGACACCGATCTGCTGCTGGAGGTCACCGAGGATCGGTGCCGGGGGCCGCACGGCGGGGACGAGGTGGTCTTCGGCGGGGGCAAGGTGATCCGGGAGTCGATGGGCCAGGCTCGGGCGTCCCGGGCGGACGGCGCGCCGGATCTGGTGATCACCGGTGCGGTCGTGCTGGACCACTGGGGGGTCGTCAAGGCCGACATCGGGGTGCGCGACGGCCGGATCGTGGGACTGGGCAAGGCCGGGAACCCGGACATCATGGACGGGGTGGATTCCGCGCTGGTCATCGGCCCGGGGACCGAGGTGATCGCCGGTAACGGGATGATCATGACCGCCGGTGCGGTGGACAGCCACGTGCACTTCATCAGCCCGCAGCAGGTGCCCGAGGCGCTGGGCTCGGGCACCACCACGTTGATCGGTGGTGGCACCGGCCCCGCGGAGGGCAGCAAGGCGACCACGGTGACGCCGGGTGCCTGGTACCTGGCGCGGATGTTGGAGTCCCTGGATGAGCTGCCGGTGAACGTGGCGCTGCTGGGTAAGGGCAACACCATGGGCGAGCAGGCGCTGTATGAGCAGGTCGCCGCCGGTGCCAGCGGTTTCAAGTTGCACGAGGACTGGGGGTCCACCCCGGCGGCGATCGACGCGTGCCTGCGGGTCGCCGACGACACCGGCGTGCAGGTGGCGATCCACACCGACACCCTCAACGAGGCGGGCTACGTCGCCGACACGCTGGCCGCGATCGGTGGGCGAACCATCCACGCCTACCACACCGAAGGAGCCGGCGGCGGCCACGCGCCGGACATCATCACGGTCGCCGCGCAGCCGAATGTGCTGCCCAGCTCGACCAATCCGACCCGGCCGCACACGGTGAACACCGTCGAGGAACACCTCGACATGCTCATGGTCTGCCACCACCTCAACCCCGCGGTGCCGGAAGATCTCGCGTTCGCGGAGAGCCGGATCCGGCCCTCCACCATCGCGGCCGAGGATCTGCTGCACGACCTCGGGGCCATCTCGATGATCGGGTCGGACTCCCAGGCCATGGGCCGGGTCGGCGAGGTGATCCTGCGGACCTGGCAGACCGCGCACGTCATGAAGCGCCGGGTCGGGGCGCTGCCCGGGGACCCCTCGACGTCGGACAACCTGCGGGCCCGGCGATATGTGGCCAAGTACACGATCTGCCCGGCGATCGCGCACGGGCTCGACGGTGAGGTCGGCTCGGTGGAGGTGGGTAAACTCGCTGATCTGGTGCTGTGGCGGCCCGCGTTCTTCGGGGTGCGGCCGAGCATCGTGCTCAAGGGCGGCATGATCGCCTGGGCGGCGATGGGGGATGCCAACGCCGCCATCCCGACCCCGCAGCCGGTACTTCCGCGGCCGATGTTCGGGGCCGTCGCTAGTACTGCAGCCGCCACGTCGGTGCACTTCGTGGCTCCCGCAGCCGTGCAGGGTGGCCTCGCCGACCGGCTGGCGGTGCGGCGCCGGCTGGTGGCGGTGCGCGACACCCGCGCACTGCGCAAGGCCGATATGCCCCTGAATGACGCGCTGCCGCGCATCGAGGTGGATCCCGAGACATTCACCGTCCGGATCGACGGTGAGGTGGTCGAGCCGCACCCCGCGGCGGAACTCCCGATGGCCCAACGCTATTTCCTGTTCTGATGACCGTGCTGGCATCATGACTGTGCTGGCCTCGCTGTTGCTGGCCGATTCGCGGTTGCCCACCGGCGGGCACGCGCACTCCGGTGGGGTGGAGGCGGCCGTCGAGCGCGGCCTGCTGCGTGACGAAGCCGACCTCGCGCTGTTCCTGGCCGGTCGGTTGCGGGGTGCAGGCCCGGTGCTCGCCGCAGTCGCCGCCGCGGGCTGCCTGCTGGCGGCCGGCACTGCCGAGGTCGATGGGGCGTCGGTGGACTGGGGACGGTGGGATGCGGCGGTGAGTGCCCGCATCCCGTCTACCGCCGCTCGGGAGGCCCCCCGAGCCCAGGGTGCGGCGCTGCTGCGAGCTACCCGCCGGATCTGGCCCTCGACGGCGCTGGAAGCGCTGTACCTAGCGGGGAGCCCAGCGGGGCGACCGCACCACCCGCTGGTGCTCGGCGCCGCGGTAGCCGCCACCGGTGACGGTGCCGACGCGGCGGCGTTGCTCACGCTGCACCACCTGCTCGGCGGGGCGTGTGCCGCCGCGGTACGGCTGCTGGGGCTGGACCCGATCACGGTCGCTGCGGTGCAGGCCCGCGCGAGCCAGTCTGCTGAGCAGGTCGCGCTGACCGCAACCCGGGTGGCGCGCGAGGCTGTCACCCAGCGGGACCCACGCCTGCTGCCCAGCACCGGCACTCCGCTGCCGGAAGTGCTGGCCGAACTACACGCCCGCACGGAGGTGACCCTCTTTGCCTCATGAAGACCGGGCGCTGCGGATCGGCGTCGGAGGGCCGGTCGGCAGCGGCAAGACCGCCCTGGTCGCGGCGGTCTGCCGGACGCTGCGCGCTGAGCTGTCACTGGTGGTGGTGACCAACGACATCTACACCACCGAAGACGCCGACTTCCTGCGCACCCACGCGGTGCTGCCCGACGAGCGGATCCGGGCGGTGCGTACCGGCTGCTGCCCGCACACCGCGATCCGCGACGACATCACCGCCAACCTCGACGCGGTCGAGGAGCTCACCGCGCGCCACGATCCCGACCTGGTGCTGGTGGAGAGCGGCGGGGACAACCTCACCGCCACCTTCAGTTACGGTCTGATCGACGTGCAGATCTTCGTCCTCGATGTGGCCGGTGGCGACAAGGTGCCCCGCAAAGGCGGCCCCGGGGTCACCCGCTCCGACCTGCTGGTGATCAACAAGATCGATCTCGCCCCACTGGTCGGCGCGGACCTGGACGTGATGCGCCGGGATGCCCTGGCAGCCCGCGGCGACCTACCCACCGTGCTGATCTCACTGCGGGAGCAACCGAACGCCGAGCCGGTCGTCGACTGGCTGCGCGTTCAGCTGCCACCTACTGGTCAGTGACGTGCGGGCCCGGGCCGAGCTCACGATCGAGCTCGTCGCCGATGCTCCCCGGATTCGGTGGCGCAGCGCGGCGCCGGTGGTGCTGCGCCCCACCGGAGGACACCGGGTGCACATGGTACAGGCGGCAGGCGGTCCGCTGGGCGGCGACGACCTGGCGTTGGACGTCCATCTCGGCGCCGGCTCCTCCCTGCAGCTGCGCTCGACGGCGGCGATGGTGGTCCAAGCGGGTCGCCCTGCGGCGCCGGCGCGGTGGACCCTGGCCGCTGACCTCGCTGACGGAGCGATGTTGGACTGGAGCCCGGAGCCCACTGTCGTGTGCGACGCCGCCGATCTGTACAGCAGCACGACGGTGGCACTGCAGCGCGGGGCTCGGGCCATTCTGCGCGAGGTGGTAATGCTTGGCCGTGCTGGTCAGCGCGGCGGGCGCGTCGACGGCACGCTCACCGTCGAGTGCGACGGTGTCCCGCTACTGGCGCACACCCTGCTGCTTGATGGCGCGGACCCGGTGCTCGCCGGACCAGCCGGCACCGGCGGGGCACGTGTTGTCGGGATGTTGACGGTCGTGGGGGCGGGAATCGATCGCTCACCGCAGGACGCCGGCGAAAAGCTGGGACTGCGCTGGGCATGCTCAGCGCTGCACGGTCCAGGCTGGCTCCTGCTCGCCCTCGGCGACCGGGTCCACGACGTCACCCGGCTTCTCGACCAGGTCGCGCAGGATGTCGGCGCGCATGCATAGCCCCGTCCTGCCACGGACGCGAGTACCCGAGTGGACAGGCCTAGCTACCCAACTGAGTGACGGAGTACGAGCATCAGTTCAACCACCACCGCTCGCATCATGCCGTGGGACCGGTTCCCCTAACGTTCTCCCAGGTTCACGTCTGAAAGGCACAATCCGGGTTCTGCGGCACGATCGGCTCGATGGCCTACTGCACGAGTGCGACACGTCCCATGGATGACCGAGTTTCGGCACTCAGACATATGTTAGGCTGACTTCTGGACGAAAGCCACCGGTCCGTCGTAGCGGAACGCGACGACCACTGTTACCAGCTTGTTCTCGTCACGACCTCTTAGCAGGCCCGACGCGGACGGGGCAACAAAGGCCTGCAGACCGGGCCCAAGGCCGATCGTTCCCGCTGTCGGCTTTGCGATTGACTGCACCCATCCAGGTATCCGTCGGAGAGTCGGAGGCGCGGGGACTCCGCTCCTGCGTTCCCAGGCCGTTAGATCTGAGTGGTGCACCAGGCTCCCGAGCTCCGAGCCTTGACCGAGCCATTCGTAGGGGAACCTGCGGTTGCCGAACCACGCGGCGCGGTCGCGGCATCGCTCGAGTTTCCACTGGTACTCGGTGACCGCAGCCTTCTGCCCACCCATCGCAAGCAGGTACGTCACAACATAGTCGTAGAACAAAGCTTCGCGGCTGCCTTCGGCCCTGGCCCACCCAGCCACCAAGTCGGCGGCTTGGTCCAATGACGCCTCGGCGAAGCGAGCCGCCCATAGCCATTCCAGGAGGCTACGCCCATCCCGTGGATTGTCTAGAAGGTTCTCCTCAAGTAATTCAACAGCTCGCTGAACATCCTTGGGTGACGCCTTGAGCCACGAGCCAGCCCGGTTCCGGTAAGCCCGGGCGAGCCGCCTCCGGATTGGCGGCTTTGCGAGGTCAGGCCGGTCGAGCAGGCTGCGCCATCCCTGTAACAGAGCGGAGTAGTCGTCGTACAGCCTTCTGAGTCGGATTTCGGTCTCCTCCGCGACGTACGACGCGCGGTCTGAGCCGCCGATCTCGCGGGCGGCTTCCAGGCTATTCTCAGCGTCTGCCAGTAGATCCCGGTAGCGACTGGCGGCCGGGAGTGCGAGGAACTGGGCATACGTCGCGGAGCCTGACAGCCCGTGGCCGTATTCGATCATCCTGATATTCGTCTGCGCGAGCGCGACGTGTCCGTACTCGGTTGTGTCATCGAGCTCGGAGACGCGCCGGAAAGCATCGCCTGCGGACTGGCCGAGATCGAGGACCTGGATCTCTCGCTGCGTGACATCGTCGTAGGTACGAGCCCGGATACGGGCGCGCATCTCGTTACGAAACACCATGCCACGTATGTGGTGTAGGAGCGGGTCATTCGGAGAGAGCGTGATCGCGCGGTTGACGGCCGTCAACGCCCCAGGGAAATCCCCTGCGTCGTACGACAGAAGCCGCCCTAGGTGCGCCCAGTAATGCGGCTCTTCAGGGAATTCCGACACGAGTTCCCTCAGGATCTGGATGCGCCCCGGAGACGATATGGCCTGCATTAGATCGGTGTAATTATTGCCGACACCCTCGATACCTACGAGCTCACGGCTCTCACGGGCCGTAAATAGACGGTCGATGATGCTTTTCATGTCCGCCGGAAGCCGCCGACCGAAGACAGTCGCCGCGTGGTCGATCAGCTTCAGGCTCCACCCCGGCAAGGAAGCCTTCCAGTCCTCGCGTCCTGCTGCGCCCTCAGCCGGCGAGAGGACTTGTTTGAGGACCTCTTCGGCGATGAGGCTGTGAGTTGACCGCCAGGCGTGCTCCGGCTCCTCAATCAGCAGACCCCTCATAGTCGGGGTGATTTCTCTCATGAGGTCGACCTCATCAGCTGGCGGGATGTCGAGAAGTTCGGCGAAAAGCTCCGCGGGCACCGGGACGCCGCAAAACAGGTGGCACATACTAATGAGGATGATGATCTCACATTCCTGTTCCGATAAGGCGACCAAGAACTGCGCGACGTAACTTTGCAGCCCCTCGAAATCAGCGCCAAACGCTGTGAGGGCATAGAAGAAGGGCACGTTGTTTTCGCTCGGTCGAGCAGCGAGCTCAAACAACTCGGTGCTGCGCTGAGGCGCGAGATCCGCGAACCGCTCAACCATCTCCAGTCGCTCCGCGCGACCTAGGGCACCAACGTGGATGCTGCGGTGGTGTCGATCGGTTTCGCTGCTGGTCTCTGTGTCCGTCCTGGCGCCGGGCGACGCCACGGACCGGCGAGAGATAATCAGCAACACCACCGGCACGGTGTTCGCGCGGAGCGCCTCGAAAACATTCCGGACTGTATGGCCTGGGACGAGCTCGACCACAACGAGGACCGAGGTGTTGCACAGCTGAGCGAGCTCGTTGACCGCTTGTATAAAGACGCTTTCGTCGACATTGCCTCGCACATACACCGTCGGATACTCATCCTTGAGATCCCAGGCAGCACGACGTGCCATTGTCGTGCCCCCGGCGCCAGGAGTGTGGGTGAGCATGACCCTGAGCGTGTTGCGTTGCTTCAGGCTCGCGCGCACGAGGTTCACGAGTTCTGACGTGAAGCGGCGGTCGACGTCGAGTCCTAAGTTCAGCTCGTACCATGTGATCGGACGGCCCTTGTAGAAAGCGCCCCGCTCGCCGTCCCGCTCGCCCACTGTCCCCACCTCCGAGTGGAGGAGATCCATCGAGTCCGTGAACCGGCTGACGAGATCCGACGACAGGGAGACTCGGCTGCTGTGACCCGGCAATGTGGCGGCTCGTGCCACGCTGGTCACAGCCGATTTGTCGGGAACGACCTGCAATAGGTCACTAGGGTTACATCGGACTGTGTTGGCGCGATACTCAGATAGCACATCGGAGTCGGAGGCCGCCACGACCACGATGCGCATCCGCTCACCGAGCGCGTCGACGCATGCCTCGACGACCGCTCGCTCAGTGCTTCTGGGCTCGCCCATGCAGACGACGGTGGCGGGGTGCGAAGACACCTGAGCTAACGCATCGATCGCATTGGAAATGAACCGGAAATGTTTCCGACGCCACCCGAGCACATTTTCGCCTGGGTCAACTGGGTCGGTGTTGCTTAGCCCTGCGGCAGCTAGCCATACTGTACTCGACCGCCCGAAGAAGGGATCCTGGCCCGTGGTGAACAGCCGCCGATCTCCAGGCATATTCGCTGCGCACGCCCAGCCTCCATCGACGTCCGTGGAGGGGTTGAGGTCGACGACGACCTTCCACCGCAGCGCGGAAATCTTCACCCGAGCTTCCGGTATTAACCGGGACGAGTCGAGAACCAGAATCGTGGTGCGGCTCGCGGCCCAGTCATCGCATGCCGCCGCCAACTTTTCGAGCGCCTGTGCGGTGTTGACCGCGACGGGCGCTTGAGTGCCGGTGAGGCGGGCCGATGGGGCTTCGGCCGGGGAAGGGACGCCAGCCCTGGCGCAGAAGCGACCCAGCGCCGCACAGGAGAGTTCTAGGCACCACTGCTGCATCGACGGGTCTACCAGCCTAATCGCGAATAGTAGCGCGTTAGCAGCGAGGGAGATCAGGGTTTGATCCTGCCAATGGTCGACTAGTCCGAGCTTATTGGCGAACTTCTCGCCGACCTCATGCATACTCTTGGCGAGATCCAGCATGCCCGCGACCAGCAAGTGCTCGGACGTGTCCGAGGTCGGGTCGATGAGGAACTCAGAGACGGCGCGCCGCTTGATCTCCGTGAGTTCGGCGACTTCGTTAATGAGGATGGCCAGCAGCAAATGGCTAGGATCTCGTGCGAGCGGGGCGCTGCTGCTGTATGCGTCAAGGTCGATGAGGCGATATTTGTGGAAATCAGGGAGCGGTCTCTGGGGGACGAGAACATTGTTGGCGTGGAGATCGCCATGAGCGCAGCCAAGGATGACCATCAGGTGTTCTGTCCCGAGAAGCTCTAGCCACGCGTCAGAACGCGCCCACGCCACGGCGTTGGGAACGACGTGCCCGGTGCTGATACGCAGCCACAGTGGTAGGACCGTGTCAGTCGGCGGGGTGTACTCGATTCGCTGTGCGAACTGGTCCAATGGACCACCATCAACGGTCCTCGTCCCCAGTTGATCCAGAAAGAATGGGACGGGCTTCTTCTTTGCGGTCTTGGGAGTCGGGTTCCACTCGGACAGGATCGAACGGACGATCACGGCGATGCCGCGTGGGAGGTCTCCTTCCCGCATCGTCGAGAGCGGTCTGGTCGTGCGCAGCGAACCCCCGGCGACATCCAGGAACATGATAACCCACCCACGCTTGCCGATCACGGGTGGAACCGGCTGCGTCACCAGGTGGGCGGCGGCGAAACTCGGGTTATCGGCGAGCGCCTGGGCGTGGCGTTCGGCCTCCTTTCCTGTCCTCCGGCCCGGTGGGCAGATCTTCATCACCACCCCTTGAGCAGCGCGGCCCGGGCTGTTCAAGACGACAGTCGCGATAAGCGCACCACTATCTCCCGGCGCGATCCAGCGGTCGAAGGCGAGAGTGTTCCCGGTGTCGGCCACCCATTTCGTCAGGGCGTCCTTAACATGTGAGTCGACCTCGCGCGAGATCTCACCCGGTATCACCCCGTCGGCCTCAGCGGTTTCGTGATCATATGCCGCCACTATGAACCATCCCTCACGTATGAAGACTGGACCTCGCGGGCCGAGCCTAGCCTTGGTGATTCGGGAGCTACTGAGTTGGTCGGCGCAGGCTTTTGTTGATCTTCGTGCGGGTTGTTGGTCGTGGGCTTGCAGTGAACCGCCCGGCCCGTTGGTGTGTCAGGTGCTCCGTCCTCGTCCTTGGGGGGGTGGATGTGCTGGTGGTCCGGAGGCGAAAGGGTTCGGCGGCGGCGATAGTGGCGCCAGCGGGCAACCCTCCGGCGCCAGCGCGGTGGACCGTGGCCGCGGTGCTGGCCCCTGGTGCCGTCGCAGATGACGGCCGGAGCCAGCCGTCATCTGCGACGGCGCGGAGCTGCACAGCCAGGTGAGCGTCGAACTGCGGCGCAGGGCGTGCACAATCCTGCGCGAGGAAGTGGTGCTTGGCCGCGCGGGTCAGCGTGGCGGGCGTTACCACGGCGAGCTCGCCGTCGAGTGCGACGGTGCCCCGCTGCTGGCGCACACCCTGCTCCTAGACGGTGCCGACCCGGTACTCACCGGCCCCGCCGGCACGGGCGGCGCGCGCGTGGTCGGGATGCTGGCGGTGGGGGAGGGTGAAGAAGCTCAGGCGAACCAGCATCGGGCCACCCAGGCGCTGATTGAGTCGACCCCAAGGACATGATCGGCTTGCCGAGGCACTCAGAAGGGCGGTGGCTCGTCGGGATCGGGTGCTGGGCGGGTGGTGAGTGGTTCGGGGTCGGTCAGTGGTGGTGGTTGCGAGTGGTACTGGTGCCCGCTGGGGGTGACCCAGGTCGTGCAGCCGTCGGGGTGTTGGGTGACGGACCAGCCCGGGGTCTGTTTCACCTGGTGGTGTCGTCGGCATTTGGGACCGATGTTGGTCTCGCTGGTGGGGCCCGTGTCGGTGTCTGGGTCGTTCGCGATGGTGTGGTCGAGGTCGCAGCGGTGGGCGGGTACTCGGCAGCCGGGGAATTGACAGGTCTGGTCTCGGGTGATCACCAGTCCGGCGAGGTGGGCTGGTGGGCGGTAACGGGTGGTGCCGTAGTCCACCGGGCGGCCGGAGGCGGGGTCGGTGAGGATGCGCCGCCAGGTTCCCCCGGCGGCGAGGTCCCGGGCCACCGCGGCGGGGATCGGCCCGTAGCCGGCCAGCTCACCGGGCTGGTCCTCGGCACCCAGCAATGCGGTGTAGGGGATGGTGACCCGGATGTCCGCGCCAGCGCCGCGGCGGGGGTGGCCGCATTCACAGCGGCGGGCCGCCGGGCTGGTCGCGTCCGGGGCCGGGCTGGTCGCGTCCGGGGCCGGGGCATCATCGCGGGCGCTCCCTGAGTCGCCGTCAGGCTCCTCGGTGGCCTGTTCCCGGGCGGTGTTGGTGCCCTGGCTGCGGGAGCCGGTGGGGGTCAGCACGAGGTCGACCAGGGCGTCACCACGGCGGGCGTCCATGGTGCGCTCGTCTCCCGGGGACCCGGCCCGGCGGGCGTGTTCGTCGAGCACGGCGAACACGCCGGTGGCCTCGGCGGCGGGCAGATGAGCCGACAGGGTGGCCATCCCGTCGGGCTCGGGCCACATCCGGACCCCGCGCTCGCGCCGGGCCCGCTCGGCCCGTTTCCGGGTGGCGGTCGGGTCGGCCGTGAGTACCGCGCGGCGGGTCGCGACGCGCAGCTGCCCCGGGGTCTGCTTCCCCGCTTTTGCCAGCACCCGCTGCTCCACCCCTGCGGTGTGCTCCTCGGAGAGGTTCATGGTCTCGGCGTCGATGACGCGTGCTTTGGCCAGGGTGATCCGGCCCTGCTCCAGCGCCGCCAACGTGGCCGGCAACCGGGTACACAGCGACCAGGCGTCGCCCACCCGGCACGCCGCGGTGCGCGCCGAGACAGCCAGCATCAGGCCGACCTCGGCCACCGCCGACTCATGGGCCTGCGAGGTGCCGGCGCCCAGGGCCGTGTTTCGAGCTTCCGCGCTGCGCATGAACGAGTCCATCTCCCGGACCTGCCCGGCCTGCGCCCACGCGATCACCCGCTCCCACGCCCCCACCCGCTCCAAAGACTCGAACTCCCGATGCGCTGGGTCCACGTCGCTGGGACGGGACAGCATGTCCGCCAACAAGCCGTCCGGGACGTACTCCGACCAGCGCACCGGCTCTCCCACCCCGGGCAGTTCCTCGACCAGGCAGTCGATGACCTCCTCCGGGGGCGCGGTGACCGGTGGCGGTGGCCAGTCCACACAGCTAATATCGAACACGTGTTCGACACTACTCCTGGTGACAGGACCGGACAAGGGCGTAGGCGACGAGCGGCGCAGTGGGGACCTCACCGGCAACGAACGATTCACCGACGTCACTCGGCTCCTCGACCAGGCCGCACAGGATTGGTCGACGGCCTGGCGGTGATGGTCAGCGGCACCGGGACGGTGCCCGCCCGTTGGCAGATCTGCTCGCAGCCGGTTTCCAAGGTGCAGCACAGGGAACAGACCGCGCCGGCGTGGTGCGCGCAGTCGACGACGTCGGGCAGCTCGTAGTCGACGGCGCACACCGTGCAGGTGTGGGTGGCGGTCAGGTCCGTCGCACCGGAATCGGGGCCGGACACCAGGTTCGGGCGGGCCAGGTAATAGCGGCCACCGGTCAGCTTCGCGGTGACCGGGACCAGCACCATCGCCAGCAGCAGGGCGATGAACGGGCTCCACGCGGCGGCGATCGGCCCGAACGCGCCGAAGTAGGCGACCACCGAGACGAGGGAGGCCACGACCATCGGCCCGAATCCCGCCGGGTTGATCGGGTACAGGTAGGCGCGCTTGAACTCCACGTAGGGCGGGCTCAGTCCCAGCGGCTTGCAGATCACCAGGTCGGCGACGACCGCGCCGATCCAGGCGATGGCCACATTGGAGTAGAAGCCGAGGATGTTGTTGAGGAACGCGAACGCGCCCAGCTCCATCAGCGCCAGCGCGATGCCGCAGTTGACCAGCACGTACCAGGCGCGGCCGGGGTGGCGGTGCAGCACGCGGGAGAAGAAGTTCGCGAACGACAGGGAGCCGGAGTAGGCGTTCGTCGTATTGATCTTGATCTGGGAGACGACCACGAACAGCGCCGCCAACGGCAGGGTGACCGCGCCCAGCACCGGCCGGACCGCCTCCACATACGGCGCGATCGGCTCCAGCACCGCGGTCGCGCCGACCGCGCCCAGCGCGCAGAAGGCCAGGAACGCGCCGCCGAGCTGCTTGAGCGCACCCAGCACCACCCAGCCGGGACCGGCCGGTCACCGCGGTCCACCAGGAGCGCCGGTTGGCGTCTGTCCTGGCGGGCATGAAGCGCAGGTAGTCGGCTTGCTCACCGATCTGGCCGATCAGCGACAGGGCGACCCCGGCGCCGAGCCCGACGCCGGTCAGCGACACGCCGGCACCGGCACCGGCGGTGCCCCCGAAGGAGGTGAACTGGGCGAAGCGCTCCGGGTGGGTGGCCAGCACGACCACGAACGGCAGTGCGAGCCCGACCAGCCACACCGGCTGGGTCCACATCTGCAGCTTGGCCAGTGCCCGCATGCCGAACAGCACGAACGGCAGCACGATCAGCGTGGTCAGCAGATAGCCCAGAGCCAGCGGCAGCCCGAAGGCCAGCTGGAACGCCTGCGCCATGATCGAGCCTTCGAGCGAGAAGAAGATCACCGTGAAACTGGCGTAGATCAGCGAGGTGAGCGTGGAGCCGAAATAGCCGAACCCGGCGCCGCGGGTGAGCAGGTCCATGTCCACGCCGTAGCGGGCGCAGGCGGCGGCGATCGGGATGCCGGTCAGGAAGATCACCACAGCCGCGATCGCGATGGCCGCCGCGGCGGAGGAGAACCCGTGCAGCATCACGATGCTGGCGCCGATGGCGAAGTCGGCGAGGTAGGCGATGCCGCCCAGCGCGGTGGTGGCGACCGCGAACGGTGACCACGTGCGGAACGAGGCGGCCGCGTAGCGCAGCGAGTAGTCCTCGCTGTTCTCGTCGGCGGCGAGCTTGGCGTAGCGCCGTTTCGGTTCGGCGGGGGTCGTCGGGTCGGTTCTGGCGGCGACTTCGGTCATCCGTGCCTCCCTGGGATCGTGCGCCACGGTAAGAACCGCTGTTTACGATGGACTGCACGCCGCGTTATCCCAGTGCAAACGACTGTTTCGAAAGGGTTACCCGACACGGACTAAGCACCGCGCGAATGCTGGCTATACGGTCATCCACCGTGACCATCGCTCACTTATCGGGGCATATCACGTCCCCTTCGGGTAGGGTGGCACGACTGGTTGCCTCGCGGCCGGGGTGCTGTGGACACGGAGGTTCCGACGTGGACGAGCTGCACGACGATTACGGTCCGGAGGCGCGGTTCGGCGTCGAGGCGGAAGCGGCGCTGCCGTCGACGAAAGGGGAACAGGAGGTCGCCCGGGGTCTGAAGCTGGGCCTGCCCGGCGCCGACTCGATCGTCGACCGGCGGATCCCCACCTTCTCCCGTGGGGAGCTGCCGCACTTCGCCGGCATCAACACCTTTCTCAAGGCGCCTTACGTCGAGGACGTCCGCCGCTGCGGGGAGTACGACGTGGCGGTGCTCGGCGCCCCCTTCGACGGGGGCACCACCTACCGGTCCGGAACCCGGTTCGGCCCTCAGGGCATCCGCAAGATCTCCGCGTTGTACGGGCCGTACAGCTTCGAGCTCGGCGTCGACCTGCGGGAGTCGATCACCATCGCCGACCTCGGCGACGTGTTCACCATCCCGGGCGACATCGAGAAGACCTTCGACCAGATCTCCAAGGCGGTCGGGCACGTCTATGCCTCCGGCGCCTTTCCGGTGGTGTTGGGTGGCGACCACTCCATCGGCTTCCCGACCACCCGTGCGGTCGCCGAGCACCTGGGCGGTGGCAAGCTCGGCATCATCCACTTCGACCGCCACGTCGACACCCAGGAAACCGACCTCGACGAGCGGATGCACACCACGCCGTGGTTCCACGCCACGGACATCCCCAACGTGCCGCCGCGCAACCTGGTGCAGATCGGCATCGGCGGTTGGCAGGCGCCGCGGCCCGGGGTGCGGGTCGGCCGGGAGCGCGGCACCACGATCATGACCGTCACCGACTGCGTGGAGATGGGTATCGAGGCCGCCGCGCGGCGTGCCCTGGACGTCGCCTGGGACGGCACCGACGCGGTCTGGCTGTCCTTCGACGTCGACTGCCTGGACGCCGCGTTCGTCCCGGGCACGGGCTGGCCCGAGCCCGGTGGCTTCCTGCCCCGCGAAGTGCTGAAGTTCATCCAGCTCATCGCCGCCCGCCCGCTGGCGGGCATCGAAGTCGTGGAGTGCTCCCCACCCTACGACAACGCGGAGATCACCGCGCTCATCGCGACCCGCGTCATCTGCGACACCCTCGGCTGCCTGGTGCGCGCCGGCCACCTACCGCGAAGGGCGGCCCCATGAGTACTCCGATCCCGACCGCCGCCCCGCCCGACGCCGACGATCTCGCCTCCCTCGGCTACACCCAGCAGCTGCATCGCGGGCTGGGGCCGTTCTCCTCGTTCGCGTCCGGCTTCTCGTTCGTCTCGATCCTGACGACGGTGTTCCAGCTGTTCATCATCGGTTTCGGCTTCGGCGGACCCGCCTACATCTGGACCTGGCCCATCGTGTTCGTCAGCCAGTTCGCCGTGTGCCTGGTCTTCGCCGAGCTCGCCGCCCGCTACCCGATCGCCGGCGCGGTCTACCAGTGGTCGCGGCGGGTCTCCACCGACCCGCTGGGCTGGATGGCGGGCTGGCTCATGCAGCTCGGCTACATCATCAGCGTCGCGGCGATCGCGATCGCGCTGCAGGCGGTGCTGCCCGAGGTGTGGAGCGGGTTCCAGCTCGTCGGCACCGACACCTCGCCCACCTCGCCCGGCGGCGCGCGCAACGCGATCATCCTCGGCTCGATCTGCATCGCGGTGTGCATCGCGATCGCCTCGTTCGGCGTCACGAAGATGGCCCTGATCACCCGCATCGGCGTGACGTTCGAGATCGTCGGTGTGGTGCTGGTGGTCGTGCTGCTGTTCCTGCACGCCCAGCGCGGCCCGGGCGTGGTGTTCCAGACCAACGGCGTGCAGGGCACCGGGTCCTACGTCTTCCCGTTCCTGGCATCGATGCTCATGGCCGCCTACGTCATGTACGGCTTCGACAGCGCCGCCGAGCTGTCGGAGGAGACCAACGACCCGCGCCGCACGGCCCCCCAGGCGATCACGCGCTGCATGCTGGTCTCGGCCGTCGGTGGCGGGCTGCTCATCCTCGCCACGCTGATGGCGGCGCCGGACGTCACGGCGGCGGAGCTGTCGTCGCAGGGCATCGCCTATGTGGTGAGCGCCCAGCTCGGCGACGTCGTAGGCCGGATCGTGCTCGCGATCGTCGCGATCTCGATCTTCTCGGCGGCGCTGGCGATCTCAGCGTCGGCGACGCGGGTGGTGTTCTCGATGGCCCGCGACGGGCAGCTGCCGTTCGCGAAGGCGCTGGCCACGGTCTCGCCGCGGACTCAGACACCGATCCTGCCCGGCATCGTCGTCGGTCTGCTCTCCATCGGCGTGCTGCTGATCAACCTCGGGCAGACGAGCGTGTTCGCTACCGTGACCAGCGTGTCGGTGGTGATCGTCTATCTGGCCTATCTCTTGGTGACGATCCCGCTGCTGTGGCATCGCATCCGGCGCAACCCCGCCCACACCCCCCACCCGGCCTACTTCAGCCTCGGCCGGTGGGGGCTACCGGTGAACATCATCGCGGTGGTGTTCGGAATGTTCCTGCTGGTCGACGTGGGGTGGCCACGTGCCGCCGTCTACGACCCGCAGGGCCAGGGCTGGGTGCTGCAGTACTCTGCGCCACTATCGGTGCTGGTCGCGATCGGACTCGGCTTCCTGGCCTACCGGGTGATGAGCCGCCAGCGCGTTTCTCGGAAGACGTGACCGCCGGTATCCCCGCAGTCAGGACGACACGACGGGTCGAACTTCGAGCATGGTCACCATGGGGCCCGCCTCGTGTGTGCTCACGAACTCGAAGCCGGCCGCAGCGAGGAGCGCCATCCATTCAGCCTCCGCACGAAGGCGACTGCCCGAATTGAGCATGACTTCGATGTCGAAAAGGCGACCGGGATGAAATCGGTTGGGCGGTGCCGTGAACGGCTCAGCAATGATCAGACGAGCGTGCGGCTGATCCACGATTTCAGAGTGGACCCGCCTCAGCGCCGCGGCGATCTGATGATCCTCCCAAGCGCCGAGCACTCGATGGAAGATGTACGCATCGGCACCGGCCGGCAGTCCGTCCCGGAAGTCCCCCGGCACCACCGTGACGCGGTCGGCCACGCCGAGCGAGGCCAGCAGATCTGGCGCACCCTTCACGACATGAGGAAAGTCCAAGACCATTCCGCGCAGACCAGGATTCTTGCGGACGATCTCGCCGATCAGCCGTCCCTGACCCCCACCGAGGTCGGCGACTGTCGTGAAGCGCTGGAAATCTCCGAAGTTCGCGACCCACTCCGCACTCATCCGCACGGTCTGGGTCATCGCCCGGTTGAAGGGCCCGGAGAGCTCGGGATGATCGGGGAGGACTTCATACATCGTCTTGCCATAATTGCGTTGGAATGGATCAACACCTGTTCGCACGGTCTGACGCAGCTCGTCGAGCGAAGTCAACGCACTGAAGTTCCCGAAGTGGACAGCCAGGTCACCAATGCTGACCTCGGCATCGGTTCGGAGGCACTCGGCGTCCGCCGTGAGGATGAACCGACCATCGGGCAGCTCGGCGAAGATGCCGAGGGCTGCCGCCGTAAGCAGGATGCGCCGCAGCGATTCGGGATGGCATCCGGTCAGCTCGGCGAGCTCGGACGCCGTGCGTGGACGTTCGGCGAGATGATCGGCGATGCCCAGCTCGGCCGCGAGCGTGACCGCGTCCGCACCCCGTCGCAGCAGCAGGAGGAGGAGCACGCGAACATGCGGCGGTTGGTGCGCAAGATCGGGAAACCCAGCCAAGCCGTCGGTCTCGGTATCATCAAGGGTCAGTCTCATGGGCTCTTCCTTGCTCGAGGATACATTCGGACATCACTGTGGCGGTGTACAGATTTCCCATGGTGGCCCGCCGACAAAAAAATTAAATCAGGGCCGATCTGACGTGTCTTCCTCCGAAATGTTGATCCACCCACCCTACTTCGATCGACTCCCAGTCCTCCGTTATCACCGGAGACGGGTGGTGCGGGCCCGTACGCCGAGTGCCCGTACCACGGTGTGATCGCCACTGTGAGCTCCCGGTCGTGCCCCCGCCACTACCGCGCCACCGACACACGCCATACTGCTCCACCCCCGCACCGGCGCGGCCATGCGCCAGAGAGGAGCCTGAAGTGGATGTTGCTCGCCCAGCTGAGCTGGACTGCGCGATCAGCGGTGGAGGACCAGCCGGAATGTTCCTGGGTCTCCTGCTCGCGCGCGCCGGACTCAAGATCACCGTGCTGGAGAAGCATGCCGACTTCCTCCGCGACTTCCGTGGTGACACCGTTCATGCATCGACTCTCACGCTGCTCGACGAGCTCGGCCTCGGGGGCCGGTTCGCGGCTCTTCCACATCGGGTGGAACATCAGCTCAGCGTAGTGTTCGGGGCCACGGTGAACCGACTCGCGGACTTCTCTCATCTGCCGGGGCGGCACCAGTGCATGGTTTACGTACCGCAGTGGGACCTGCTCAACATGCTCGCCGACGAGGCACAGCGCTATCCCAACTTTGACCTGAGAATGTCCTGCAAGGTGGAGGATGTGCTGCATGAGGACGGCCGGATAGCCGGCGTCCGGTATCGCGACCCGACCGGTTCCGCACACGACCTCCGCGCAGTGTTGACCGTGGCCTGCGACGGACGCAACTCCACTGTCCGATCGGCGGTGGGCCTGCGACCGAAGGCCCTCGCCGCACCGATGGACGTCCTGTACTTCCGTTTGCCCCGCCGTGCCGACGACCCGGAGGGCACGCAGCTGAGAATAGCCAACGACAAGATCTTCCCGATGATCGATCGCGGGGAGTTCTGGCAAGGCAGTCTCCTGGTGCCGAAGTCCCGAAGTGCGGAGCTCTACGCGGAGGGAATCGAACGGTTCAGGACCTCCCTGGCGGCTGTAGCGCCGTTCCTCACCGATCGAGTGGAGCAGATCCGCGGATGGGACGACACCAGGTCACTGACAGTGCGGCTGGAGAGACTGCCGCGCTGGTGGATCAATGGCCTGCTGTGCATCGGTGACGCTGCGCACGCCATGAGTCCACTCGGTGGAGTGGGCATCAACCTCGCCATCCAGGATGCGGTCGCGACCGCTCGGATCCTCATACCTCCGTTGCGGGCGGGCAGAGTGAGCCCGCAACACCTGGCACGGGTTCAGCGCCGTCGGAAACCGCCGGCACAGATGACCCAGAACCTCCAGCGCACATTTCAGAACACGGTGATCGCCCCGCGGCTGAAAGGCGAGACCGTCACACCGCCGGCAGTACTGAAGATCGCAAACTTGATTCCGCCGGTCCGCCAGGGCATCGGTCACATCATCAGTATAGGAATTCGGCCAGAGCATCTTACCACCTGAAGAGTGGCCACGCCAGGATCCCAGCAGTCAGAACGATGTAACTCGTGGGGTGGAGGGGACACCTATGACTGTTGTGGCGATGGATATGTCGAAGCGGGCCAGCACCTGAGGACCGATCGGCCGCCGCAGACGCCCCTGGGGACTAAGTACTACGGGTGAAGACACCCGCCACCGGCGACGATACCGTTCATTCCATACCGTTGGCGAGCACGGTGTGCGCCTACTCACCTATGCAGTGGACCGGCGGAAAAATCCGGTCGGAGAACCGGCGAGGTGTAACGAATGTCGCTCGAAGAACTGACCGGACTCGACCCTACGGCCCTGCGCGGCGTGCTCGGCTATTTCGTCACCGGGGTCGTCGTCATCACGACCGAGGACGACCGGGGACCGGTGGGCCTCACGGCGAACTCATTTACGTCCGTCTCGCTGCAGCCGCCACTTGTGCTCTTCTGTGTCCACCAGTCCTCGCGGGTACGGCAGAGTCTCGACGATTCCAGTTTCGTAGGGGTGAACATCCTGGGCGAGGAACAGGAACCGGTGTCACGCCAGTTCGCCGCCCCGTGGGACGACCGGTTCACGGGTATGGCGGTGCACACCGGGAACACCGGCGCCCCACTGCTTTCCGACGCGCTCGCCCACCTCGAATGCGAAGTCGAGAAGCAGGTGGACGCGGGCGACCACGTGATCGTGCTCGCCCGCGTCCACCATCTGGGTGTGCGCAGCGAAGGACGTCGGCCGCTCACGTTCTTCGGCGGCCGATACGGCAGGCTCCATGACGACGCGCGGTGGCCTGATTGAGACGTTCTCTCAGAAAGCTCGGCGGCCGGCGGCCACAGCCTTGACGACCTCTTTCGCCGTGTCGAGGTAGATCTCCCTGACATCGGCCGGGGCCTGCCGCAGGATCCATCCCAGCAACGAGATCAGCGATTTCGCGTCAGGTTTGAGGAATCGCTTCTCAATGTCGCTGAAGCCGAACTTGTGCGGGATGTAGTCCGCGGACTTGAGGTGCGCGAACAACCGCTGCGCGGCCTCGGCCGGATCCCGTGTTCCCGCGTCCACGGCGGCGGTGTTGGCCACCATATCGTCGAACAGTTTCTTGTAACCGTCGTGATCCGGCCACCACAGGCCGACGTTCGGCGGATCCTCCAGCGCGCGAAGGTGGCCGTCGTCACCGGTCTGGCGGAACCTGGCGAGCGCGCTCTGCAGTCGGTTCCCACCGACGACCGAACCGTAGGCCCACACCCGGAACACCGCGCTCCACAGCTCGTAGTGGTCGAACGAGATGAACGCGGAATTGACCAGGTCGTCGTTGTAGTCCAGCAGCCCCTGTTCAAGCCGCTCGATGTACTCGAAGCGCTCGACGGAGAAGTCGTCGTCGGCCAGCGCCTCCAGCAACCGCCAGCCGAGCGCGTTGATCACCTCGGCGGTGTTGGAGATCCCGCGGGAGAACAACGGGTCTATGAAGCCGGCCGCGTGCGACATGAGGCACCAGCGCGGGCCGATCGAGCGCGTCGACGAGTACTGCAGTCGCGACGTGGAAACCCACTCCCGGACCGGTTTCGCGCCCGCGAACTGCCGTCGCACCGCGGGAAAGCGCGACGCGAACTCGAAGAACTCAGCCTCGGGGCTCAAGCGCTCCGATTTCGGGTACTTCCGCTCGTCCATAGTGAGGCCCACACTGCACAACGAGTTGGTCGAACGCGGGTTGTTGCCGAAGGGGATCACCCAGAACCAGCCGCGGTCGAAGTGGTGGTGCATGGTGCCGTGGTGCCACGGCACCGGCGGCCGCTGCGCGTCGCTGTGCCACAGCACGTCATCCGCCCTGGGCACATCGATCATATGCGTGAAGATCGAGCGTGAGTGATGTTTGAGCCTGCTCGGTTCCTCACGCAAGCCGAGTTTCGCGGCCAATGGCGAGCGGAAACCGCTCGCGTCGACCAGGTAACGGCCGCGAAACTCGCTGCCGTCCTTACCCCGCACCAGGACGCCGTCATCGGTGACCTCGACGTCGGTGACCAGGTGACCGAGCTTGACATCGCAGCCGTAACGCACGGCGGTGTGGAAAAGATAGGTGTCGGTGTCCTGCCGGAACAGGTGGCTGGACTTGTTGAGGACGCCCGGTGTGTTGAGCTGGGCCGCCTCCCACCAGTTCGGCTCCTTCCCCATCTCGTGCCGCAGGAAGCCGAAATGCTTCTTCCAGCCGAATGAGTGGTTGATCTCGCTGACGCAGGAATCGAACGTCGCCAGAGTCGCGATCTCCGGCACACCATACCGCTCCGCGATCGACCGCAGGAGCAGCAGGGTGTACCCGATCATCGACTCGCCGACCGCGAACTTCGGATGGCTGCCCGCGTCGATCAGCAGCGTCTTCGCTCCGTTGCGGGCGAGTACCGCGCCCAGTACGGATCCCGCGAGCCCGGCGCCGAGGATGATGACGTCAGCGTCTGGTTCATGGCCCGTTTCATGGTGCGGCCGGGTGGGTTTGCTCTGCGTAGTCGTCATCGTCGCCAGTCCGTTAGTGTGAGTTTCGACAGCTTCGGCAGTATGATCGTTTTACGGAGGTCCGCAGGTTTCGGTGCCGTAGCGGCCACCGCCTGTGATATCAACCTGCTGATCTCCGGCGGTGCCGCTGTCTTCGACCAGGCGAGCATCCGGAGGAGCTGGAGCGGGCCGGGGTTGTAGAACCGGACACTGGGGTCACCGAAGCGCAGCGGTAAGGGCGCGAAGTCCGCGTCGCCGAGCCGCTCGAAGAGCCGGTCGGCCGCCATCCGCGGGTGCACGCTACCCCGCGCCACCGCGTCGCAGAGCTCGGCGGTCGTACGCAGCAACTCGTTGTAGCCGTCGTGGGTGGGAAACGGTGACCCTACGTGCTTGGCGTTCTCCAGCTCGCGCAACGCGGAGTCGCGGCCGGTGGCCCGCAGCTGCGCGACCGCCGCCTGCAGTTGCAGGGTGCCCAGCAGCGAACCCAGCTCCCAGACCCGCAGCACCGCCTTCCACAGCGCGCGGTCGGTCAGTGACTGGTGGATCATCGTGACGAGCTGGTCGTTGACGTCGATCAGCTGTGTCTGCAACCGTTCCACGTACTCGAAGCGAGAAGGAGCGAAGTCGTCGTCCGTCGCCGCCGCGATCAGCCGCGACGCCAGCGCGTTGACCACTTCGAGCGAGGTGATGAGCGAGCGGGACAGGAACGGGTCGACCTCGCCGGCGGCGTCACCGAGCACGCACCACCGGTGGCCGAAGGAGCGCGACACGGAATGCTGCCGGCGACCGGTCGACACCCACGGCTGCACCGCCTTCGCCCGTTCGAACAGGCCGGCGGCAGCGGGAATCCTGGCGAGCAGCGACCGGAACTCCGCTTCGGGGTCGTCGGTCTGCTCGAACCTGTCTGCGTCCAGGGAAAGACCGACGCTGCACACCAGGTTGGTGCTACCTCGGTGGTTGCCGAACGGCGTCGTCCAGAGGTAGCCGCCGTCGAACAGGTGGTAGAGCGTTCCGTGGTGCCACGGCACGGGAGCCTTCGAGTGCGGCTCGCAGACGTCGTCGAACGGCCGCACGCCGACCATGTGCGTATAAAGGCTCCTGGTGCGTGCCCGCAGGCGCGTCGGCTCCTCCACCACGTCGGCCAGGTTTGCGAGCCGCCCATCGCCGGCTTGGGTGTCGACCACGAACCGCGCCCGGTATTCGTCCCCGCCCGAGGTGCTGATCGAGACCTCGTCCTCGCCAAGCCGGATGTCCGTGACGGACGTCTGCTGCCGCGCCCGCGCCCCGTACCGGATCGCCGTGTGGAACAGGTGCGCGTCGATGTCCTGCCGGTAGAGCGTCGCCTCGACGGGCACCGGCTTCGGGCTGGCGAGTTGGAAGACGTCCTCGGGGTCCTGCGTGCCCCCTGGCCCGTGATAGACGAAGCCCAGTGTCCGCCCCACGCCGACGGCCCGGCTCACCCGCTCGGTGATCGCGTCGAATCCGGCGAGGTCGGCGAATTCGGGCACGTGGTAGCGCTCGGCGAGGAGCCGGAACAGCTCGGAGGTGTAGGGAACGGCGGTCTCCCCGATGGAGAATCGAGGATGCGTGCCCGGGCCGACCATCAGGACCCGCAGGCCATGCCGCCCGAGTATCGCGGCAAGCGACGCCGCCGTCAGGTTCGTGCCGAGGATGGCCACGTCGTAGGGATCCCGCACGGGTGTGCTCATCATGTGCTCTCCAGTCGCGTTGGCGGGTCCGGGTGGGGCTCACCGTCACCGGGTGGGTCATCGATGACGTGCTGGATGCTGGGTTTGAGGAACTCGACGAGACCGTCGGTCGGCATCGACGCGAACGGCTCGGCCCGCAGGAGGTAGCGCAGGATCGCGAGGCCGAGCAGCTGCGTGCCGACGAACAGCGCGCGGCTGGGCGCCACGGTCCGGCCGGCGGAGTCCTGCAGACCGCGCAGGATGGGACCGCAGAGGAATTCCTGCAGCAGTTCCACCGCCCGCTCGTTGTCCCCGAGTGAGCGGAGCACCGCGGTGAACCGGTCCCGCACGTCCGCGCGTTCCCAGCGGCCCAGGAAGGTCCTGACCACCGTCTCGGCGTCGACGGGGGTCGAGGGCACGGCTGGGTCGCCCTCCCATTCCGCCTCCACCGCCCGCACGAACAGGTTCTCCTTCGTCCGGTAGTAGTAGTGCACCAGCGCGGCATCCACGTCCGCCCTCGACGCGATCTCGCGGATGCTCGCGCCGGCGTATCCCTCGTCGGCGAACGTGCGCCGCGCCGCCGCCAGCACGCGCTGCGCGGTGTCTCTCGTGTCGGCTCCCGGGTCTCCTGATCGGCCGGTCATTGCGCCACCCCCGCAGTCGCCGCGACGCGGTGGCCGGCATGGTCGCCGCGAACCTGGGCCAGCAGCAGTTCGTGCCAGTACTCCGCCGAGACTTCGAAGAACCGCCGCGCGGGCAGGGACGAGAGCCGCAGATCCGTGCGGTAGCGGTCGATCAGGCTCATCGCCATCAGCGAGTCGAGGCCGAGCTCGACGAGGTCACTGTCCATCGTGACCTCTCCGGGGTCGAGGTCGAGCGCCTGCTCGATGCTGCCGAGCACGTAGGCGAGGAGCAGCTCGCCGCGCTCGGTGTCATCGCCTGCCCGCAGCACGCTCGCCAGGATCTCCGAGCGTTCGGCGGGCTCGTCGGCCCGCTCTCCTTCGGTCGAGACGGCCGGCCGCACGCTCGCCCGCGTGGTGAAGAAGAAACGCTCCCGCTGGAATGGGTACGTGGGCAGCGCGACACGCCCCTTGCCGCCGCGGTGCACCGCGGTCCAGTCCACCTGGACACCGGCGAGGTAGAACTCGCCGAGCGCGCGGTGGATCTGCTCGTCTTCGCCGGCTCGCCGGTGCAGCGAGGCGATCCAGCGGTAGCGTTCGTTCCTCAGCGTTCGCGAGCCGAGACCGAGCAGTGTCCTACCGGGGCCGATCTCGGCGAAGCACGTCACGCCGAGGGTCTCCAGCGCGCGCATGCCGTCGGCGAACCGAACGGGATGGCGTGCGTGCCGGGCCCAGTAGTCGGGTGCGGCGAGCGTGTTCTCCTCGACGAGCTCACCGGTCAGGTTCGACACGAGCGGGATCCTCGGCGCTCGCACGGTGATCTCGCCGGCTACGTCGGACAGCCGCGACAGGACCGGGTCCAGCAGCGCGGAGTGGAACGCGTGCGAGACCCGCAGATCCCGCACGCGCAACCCCTCCCCGGTCAGCTTCTCGCGCAGGGTGGCGATCTCGGTGGCGGCACCGGAGAGCACCGTGTCGAACTCGCTGTTCACCGCCGCCACGTCCAGCGCGAGCCCGGCCGCCCGGACCTTCTCCCGCGCGGCGGCCTCCTCCAACGGCACCGCGAGCATCCGCCCCGGCTGGTCGACCCCCTGCATCAGGCGGCCGCGAGTGACCACCAGCCGCAGCGCGTCGGTCAGCTCCAGGACCCCGGCGACCGTCGCCGCCACGTACTCGCCGAGGCTGTGCCCGAGCACCGCAGCCGGGCGCACACCCCAGGACATCCAGAGCCGCGCGAGGGCGTACTCGACGGCGAACAGCGCGGGCTGGGTGTATTCGGTCTGGTCGAGCGGGGTTTCCCGGCCGTCGGTGGGAAAGAGGATCTCACGCAGCGGACGCGCCAGCTGCCCGGAGAGCGCCTCGGCGCAGTCGTCGAGCGCGGCGCGGAATTCGGGCTGGGTCTCATAGAGCCCGCGACCCATGTTCACGTACTGCGCGCCCTGCCCGCTGAACAGGAAGGCCACCCGGTTGCGGTGCCGCGGCGCGGCCTTCCCGGTGATCACGCGCGCGGCCCTGCCGGTGTCCAGGTACTCGCCGAGCTGCGCGGTGACCTCAGCAGTCGAAGTACCGAGGACCGCGAGCCGGTGCGGGTGATGCGAGCGCCCCAGCGCGGCGGTGCGGCACACCGCGTTCAGCGGCAGGTTCTCGTCGAGCCGTTCGCGATACCGCCCCGCGAGCGCCCGCAGCCCACTGGTCGACCGGGCCGACAGCGCCAGCAACCCCAACTTTCCGGACTCGGTGTCCCCGTCATCGGTGTCCGTGCCGTCGGTGAGCGCGACCGGCGGTGCGGACGCGATGATCAGGTGCGCGTTCGTCCCGGACGCACCGAACGAGCTGACCCCGGCCAGCCGAGGGCCTTGCGTGTCCGGCCAGTCCACCCCCGCGGTGGGCACCGCCACGGAGATCCGGTCCCAGTCGATGTTCGGGTTGGGCTCGTGAAAGTGCAGGTGCGGTGGGATCCAGCCGTGGTGCACCGCGAGCGTGGCCTTGATCACGCCCGCGATGCCGGCGGCGGCTTCGAGGTGCCCGATGTTGGTCTTCACCGAGCCGACCCACAGCGGGCGCTCCGCCGGGCGTGCCACGCCGTGCACCGCGTCGAGCGCGTGCAGTTCGATGGGGTCGCCGAGCGCGGTTCCGGTGCCGTGCGCCTCGACGTAGTCGATGTCGCACCCCCGCACCCCCGCGTCCCGCAGTGCGGCGCGCAGCACGTCCTGCTGTGCCGTGCCGTTCGGCACCGCGATCCCGCTCGACCGGCCGTCGTGGTTGACCGCGCTCCCGCGGATCACCGCGAGCACCCGGTCCTGGTCACGCCGCGCGTCGGACAGGCGCTTGAGTACGATCACGCCGCAGCCCTCGCCGCGCGCGTAACCGTCCGCGGCCGCGTCGAAGGTCTTGCACCGGCCGTCGGGCGACAACGCCTGCGCTTTGCTGACCAAGACGAAGCTGTACGGCGAGAGCAGCACGTTGACCCCACCCGCCAATGCCGAGTCACACTCCGCCCGCCGCAGGCTCTGGCAGGCGAGATGGATCGCCACCAGCGACGACGAGCACGAGGTGTCGATCATCAGCGCGGGGCCGTGCACGCCGAGGGTGTAGGCGAGCCGACCCGCGATGAGGCTGTTCTCCCCCATGACCTGGTAGCCGTCGACGTCCTCGATCGGCGCGAACTGCTGGCGCATGCGGACGTAGTCGCTGGTGCCGGCGCCGAAGAAGATCCCGGTCCGCGCGCCCTGAAGCGAATCCGGTGCGATGCCCGCATTCTCCAGCGCCGACCACGCCGTTTCCAGGGCGAGGCGCTGCTGGGGATCCATGCCGACCGCTTCGGCCCGGGACACCCGGAAGGGCACAGGGTCGAACTCCTCGACGCCGTCGACGAACCCGCCGTGGAGCACGTATGTCTTGCCGGGCACGCCGGGGTCCGGGTCGTAGTACGGCTCCGGATCCCAGCGATCGGCCGGGAACCGCGTGATGGCGTCGGTGGACGCGGCGAGCATGTCCCAGAAGTCGTCGATCCCTTCCACGCCACCGGGGAAACGGCAACCGGCGCCGACGACGGCGATCGGCTCCCGCGCCGCGCGTTCGCGTTCGGTGAACGTCTCGCGCAGCATGGCGACCATGTCGAGCGCCTGCTCGAGCTTGCGCCTCAGTTCCTCCTCGTGAGCCATCACCACTCCTGTCGGGCAGCGTCGTGCGCTGCGGTCATCTCGGATTCGAACCGGGCCAGCAGTTCGTCATCGGTCACGCCCGGCCGGTCGGCGGCCGCCGGCTCCGGCGGCTCCGCCGCCAGAGGCTGGTCGAGCTGGAGTGCGGCCGCGAGGTAAGTGGCCAGTGCGCCGGCGGTCGGATGGTCGAAGGCGAGCGTGGAGGGCAGGTCGACGCCGACGAGCCGCTGCAGGCGGACCCGCAGCTCTATCGCCCCGACCGAGTTCATCCCGAGCTCGAAGAGGCCATCGCCCTCCGCGAGGTCCGCGCCGGCCGCCATCCCCAGCACCGCGGCCACCTCGCCGAGCACCGTGTCCACCAGCAGGTCGTGGCGCCACTCCGGCGGGACGGCGACGAGCTGATCAGCCAGCCGCGATCCGGCGCCCTCGCCGTCGGCGTCGCCGAGCTCGGTGAACAGGGGCCACCGCAGCGCCTGCCGGTAGAACGCCAGCATGAGCTGCTCGTCGACGTCGACCACTGACGTGATCGCCTCCCCGGCCGCCACCAGGTGCTCCAGCGCGGCGAGCGCGACGCCGGGGTCCAGCGGCCGCAACCCGGTCCGGCGCATCGTGGTGATCGTGTCGTCGTCCACCAGGGACGCAAGCCGCCACGGTGCCCACTGCACGCAGGTCGCGGGCCGGCCGGTGGCGCGCCGCCACTCGACGAGCGCGGCCAGCGGCTCGTCCGCCGCGCCCGCCACACCGGAGCCGATCGAACCCCACGCCGAGGAGGCTGAGGTGAACACGACGAAGAGCTCCAGGCCGGGGCACCGGTGGTGTAACTCCCACGCACCGCACGCGCGGGCCCGCACGGTTTCGCGGAACGTAGCGGCGTCTGCGGGCGTGCTGGTGCGCAACGACCAGTCGACCGCCGCCCAGACCACGCCGCGCACCGGGATCCCGTCGGCGTCGAGCTCGGCGACCAGGCCGGCAACGGCGTCGGGATCAGCCGGCACGCACCGGTGAGCCCGCAGCTCGACGCCGTCCGCGGCCAGCCGCGCGCGGACACCGGAGTTCACCATCAAGCGGTTTTCGTCGGCACCGCACAGCACGATGTGCCGGGCACCGCGCTCGGCGAGCCAGCCCACGATCCAGTCGGCGAGTTCCGGCTCGGCCTCGGCGACCAGGTAAGCGCCCGGCGACAGGCCGGCGCCCGACGGCAGGCCGGCCGGGACGCCGGCCGACGTGTCGCGGCCGCGCGCGGTCACCCGCTGGGCGAACCGCCGAGTGCCCCGCAGGCACACGTGGTCCTCACCGTCCGGCGCGGTCACCTCGGCGACGATCTGCTCGGCGAGCTCGGCCGGGCCGCGCGCGAGCGGGTCGAGGTCGAGCAGGCCACCCCAGGAAGCGGGATGCTCCATCGCGCACGCGCGGGCGATGCCCCACACCGGCGCCTGCTCGACCGTGACCGGCCCACGCCGCCCGTGCTGGCGCGCGCCGTGCGTGACATACCAGACCCGCGGTGTGGGCCCAGCGCCGCGGGCGGCTGCCTGGCCGGCGACCGCCGGGATCGACGCGTACACCCGGCAGGCCTCGTCGCCGGCCAGGCGCCGGTGATCCGGTTGCGCCGAGGGCGTTTCTCGGGCCAGGCCGGCACCGAGCAGATGCACCACACCGGCGCACCCGTGCTCGCGGCGCAGCGCGGCGAAGCCGGTGTCTACTTCATCCAGGTCGACGAGCACCGCGCGCCGCCCCGCCGCGCGGAGGCGTTCGACCACACCCGTGCCGAGGCCACCGGGGTCCCCCAGCACGAACCAGCTACCCGTCTCGGGCCCGCTCGCGGGCTCGGGTGGCTCGTGGCGTGGTGCCGCGAGCCACGTCGTGGTGCGCAGCAACGCCGGTGCCGGCGTGTCGCGGGCCTGCACGCGGTCCAACCGCAGGCCACGCAGCCGCAGCACGGGCGCGGCGTCCTCGTCGATCAGCGTGACGTCTCCGGTGACCGACGTGTCCGCGCGCCGGTTCACCGTCGCCCGGACCCGCCACCGTGCCGAGGACCACCGGTCGAAGCCCGCCGCGACCTGGAGCAGGTCGAGGTGCCGCGGTCGCCCCGGATAGGGGCCGGCCTGATCGCCCGCGGCCAGGCACAACGCCGCGACACAGCTGGACACCGCCTCGTACTGACGCTCTGCCAGGCCCGTAGCGGAGACGTCCACCCGTTCCCAGCCCGACGCTTCGTCAACGTCGTCCGGGATGGTGCCGCCCGGCAGCAACCTGGCGCGCACTCGGCACCCCGCACCCGAGATGTCCACCGACACGGTGGCTTCCTCGCTACCCGGCGGAAAGCTCAGCGCCATCCGCACGGCGCAGGCCTCGGTGTCCACCGAGGCGATGGCCGGTTCTGGCAGGTCCACACCGGATAGTTGCAGTCGAGAGCCGTGGAGGTGCTCGCTGGCGAACCGGGTCACTCCGGCCAGCCACACCGGAACACTCGCCCACTCCTGCCCCCACCGGGCGATCTCGGCGCGTGCGGCGCAGACCACGGACACGACGTCGCCGCCGTCCTCCCCGGCGAAGACGCTGGAGATCGGCGCGCCCGCGGAGCGCGGCGGCGAGCTCGGGGCCACGTCGAGCCGGTGGCTGCGGTGATCCCACGCATACCTCGGCGCTGACGACAACCGAGCGTCGTCCGGGGACAGGCTTCGCCAGTCGACGGGGTGCCCGTGGACGTGCAACCGGCCCAAGGCCCGCAACAGCTCGACGGTGTCGTCGCCGTCGCGCACCATCGAGCCGACGGAGATCCCCGTGAGGCCGTGTCGGTCCAGTTCGTGGTCGATCGAGGTGAGCAGCAAGGGGTGCGCGGACAGCTCGACGAAGACCCGGTGACCATCGCCGGCCAACCGGCCTACCGCGTCGGCGAACCGCACCCGCTCACGCATGTTCCGCCCCCAGTAGCCGGCGTCCAGCACGGTCTCGGGCGTACCGGTGACCGAGGAGTAGAACGGCAGCTCGGGCTCGGCCGGCCGTAGCCAGTCCAATGCGGACACGAAGTCCTCGGCGACGGGGGCGACGGTCGGGCAGTGCCCGGCGCCGTCGGCCTTGACCGGCCGAGCGAACACGTTGCGTTCCGTCAGCTCCGCGAGCAGCTCGTCGATGGCCTCCCGTTCACCGGAGACCACCGTGGACTGTGAGCTGTTGACCACCGCGACCCACAACCGGTCCGGGTAGCGCTCGAGCTCCCGCTCGGTCGCCTCCGGGGACAGTCCCACGACGGCCATCCCGCCGCCGAGCTCGACGAGCCGGGTGATGAAGGTGGCGCGCAGGCAGAGCAGCCGGGCGGCGGCGTCGAGGTCCAGCACGCCCGCGACGTGCGCCGCGGCGATCTCCCCCATGCTGTGCCCGACCACCGCCGCCGGCGCCACCCCCCGGGAACGCCACAGCTCGGCGAGGCCGACCTGGATCGCGAAGACCAGTTCCTGGTGTGCCTGCGTGGACTCGGTCCAACCGCCGGTGGCCAGCAGGTCGTACACCGACCAGTCGAGGTAGCCCCGCATCACCTCCGAACAGCGGCGCACGGCGGCACCGAACACCGGTTCGTCGGCCAGCAGCGCGCGAGCCATGCCCGCCCATTGCCCGCCATGGCCGGAGAACACGAACACCGGACCGCCGTCGACACCGGGGACGACCGCACCGGCCGGTTCCGCCGACTCACCCCGCTCGAGCGCGGCCAACCGCTCGACCAGTTCCGCACGCCCCCTCGCCGCCAGAGTGACCCGGTGGCTCAGGTGGGAGCGCCGCACGCCGGCCGTGTAGCAGACGTCGGCGAGCCGCGCCTCGGGGTGTTCGTCGAGGAATATCCGCACCGAGCGGGCCTGCGCGGCCAGCGCCTGCTCGGTGACCGCCGAGAGCGCGAGAAGATGGCAGGCCGTCGAGTCCTCAGTGTCCTCGGGCTTTGGGCGGTCCGGGATCTCGGCGGTGTCGGCGGCGACTACGACGTGGGCGTTGGTACCGGTGAAGCCGAACGCGCTGACCCCGGCCACCGGGCGCCCGGCCCGGGGCCACGCAATCCGCTGGGTGGGCACGCGAAGCGGCAGCTCGTCCCACGGGACCTCAGGGGTCGGCTCCTCGAAGTGCAGGCTCGCCGGCACCTGGGCGTGGTGCACCGCGAGCACCGCCTTGATGAGCCCGGCGATCCCCGCGGCGGCCTCGAGGTGGCCGATGTTGCTCTTCACCGAACCGACGTAACAGGGCTGCACCCGCGCGCCGAGCGCCGCGCCGAGCGCCCGCAGCTCGATCGGGTCCCCCAGCGGGGTGCCGGTGCCGTGAGCCTCGATGTACCCGATGTCCTCCGGGCGAATCCCAGCGTCGGCGATGGCCTCGCGCACGAGATCGGTCTGCGCGGGCCCGTTCGGCACCGTGAGCCCGCTGGAGGCGCCATCCTGGTTGACGGCCGAGCCGAGCAGCACGGCGAGCACCCGCTCACCGATGGCGCGGGCGTCGGGCAGGCGCCGGAGCACCACGACCCCGCAGCCCTCGCCGCGGGTGTAGCCGTCGGCGGCGGCGGCGAAGGGCTTGCAGCGCCCGTCGGCGGCCAGAGCGCCCAGCGCTGCGCTCGCGCGGTGGATCGTCGAGCGCAGCATCACGTTGACCCCGCCGACGATCGCCAGATCACACTCCCCCGCGCGCAGGCTGGCGATCGCGAGGTGCGTCGCGACCAGCGAGGACGAGCACGCGGTGTCCACGGCGAGGCTCGGTCCCCGAGCGCCGAGGAAGTAGGACAGCCTGCCGGGCGCGCCGCTGAACGAGTTCCCGGTGCCGTAGAAGCCGTCCACCGCGTCCGGATCGGCCGCAGCGAGCGCGGCGTGGTCGGCGGAGTTCATCCCGACGAACACCCCGGTTCGCGTACCGGACAGCTCATGCGGCGGGATACCGGCGTGCTCCACCGCTTCCCAGGCCACTTCGAGGAACATCCGCTGCTGCGGGTCGGCGCCGCGCGCCTCCTTCGGCGGCATCCGGAAGAACCGCGCGTCGAACTCGTCCACCACGTCGAGGAATCCGCCGTACCACCGCCCACCATCCCACTGGCCACCGTCGGCGAAGCGTCCCGCCGGAACTTCGGTGATCGCGTCGACCCGGTCGCCGAGCAGGTCCCAGAAGCTGTCCGGATCACCTGCCCCGCCGGGGAACCGGCAGCCGATGCCGACCACGGCGATCGCGCCGGCTGTGTCTGTTCTCTTCGGTTCGTCCATTACTCGCCGTGTCGGCGCCGATACCGGAACCCGAGGTGTGACGTCGACCTCGGTGGCCCGAAGGTGGTCGGCGAGCCTGCGGACCGACGGGTAGTCGAACGCGAGCGTCGAGGACAACCGGCGGCCGAGCACGTCCTGCAGGGTGCGCCGCAGCTCGACCGCGTTGAGGGAGTCCAGCCCCATCTCGGCGAAGCCCTGGGTGTGTTCGACCCGCTCAGCCGCGACACCGAGCAGGGTGCCGACGACCGAGGCGACGACGTCGTCGAGCGTGCGGTCTAAGAGCCGGGCGGTACGCGACGACTCCTCGGCCGACTCCTCGGCCAGCGCGTCGGCCGACTCCTCGGGCGGCGCGGCCACCGGCGGGCCGCCTGGCGGGTCGAACCAGAAGTGTCGGTGCTGCCACGGATAGCCGGGCAGCCGGTGGCGGGTGCCTCCATCGGGCAGCACGCGGTCCCAGCGGACCGTCCTGCCCGCGGTGTACAACCGGCCCAGGCTCTCCAGCATGACGCCGCGGTCCTCGGTGTTCCGGCGCAGCGACGGGACGACCAGGCCCTCGCGCTCGGCCAGCAGTTCGGTGAGCGGTCTCGCGAGCGAGGAATGCGGGCCGAGCTCGATGAAGGTCGTGGTACCGGCTTCGATCAGTTTCGCCGCCGCGGCGGCGAAGTCCACCGGTTCGCGCACGTTGGCCGCCCAGTAGTCCGGGCCGAACAGCGGTACCCTTTCGGGACACGGCGTGGTGGTCGCCACCGGGATGGTGGGCTCGCCCACCGCGAGACCCCGCAGGCCATCGCGCAACGGCTGCTGGAATGTCGACATCTGCCTGCCGTGGAAGGCGTATTGCCCCGGCATCCGGCGCACACCGATGCCCTCCCCCGCGAGTGCGGCGCACAGCTCGTCGATCGACTCCGGTTCCCCGGACAGGACCGTCGAGCTCGGCGCGTTCTCCGCCGCGACATCAACCCCGCGGACCCGGGCGGCCCACATCTGCGCTTGGTCCCTCGGCAGCGCGACGGCGACCATCCGACCCTGGCCGCGCGCGACCGCGAGCAGCTCCCCGCGCAACACGATCGTCCGCACCGCGCTGGGCAGGTCGAGCGCACCGGCGACGTGCGCGGCGGCCACCTCTCCCATCGAATGCCCGATCACCGCGTCCGGTTCGATGCCCCACGAGCGCCACAACGCGGCGAGCGCGACCTGCACGGCGAAGATCACCGGCTGCGCGTAGCGAGTGTCGGTCAGGTGGTGCCCAGCCGCGCCGGCCTCCAGTTCGGCGCGGACCGACCAGCCGGCCATGTGCGCGATGAGCCGGTCACAGTCGTCCAGGATCGTGCTGAACACCGGCTCGGCGAGCTCATCGACGTCGCTGAGCAGCGAGGTGGCCATGAACGGCCATTGCAAGCCCTGCCCGGAGAAGACGAAGGCGGTGGCCCCGTCGAGCTGGCCGGCCCCCGTGCTCGTGTTCGCGGCGAAGCCCGTCTCGGCGAGGCGAGTGAGCTTCTCGTGCAGCTTGTCCGCGCCCTCCGCCATGATGGCGGCGCGGTGTTCGGCGTGATGGTCGCGGGCCCGCGCGGCGCAGGCCGCATAGCCCACCACGGATTCGCCACTCGAGCGCAGCTCGCCGAGCCGGTCCCGGTGGCGGCGGATCATCTCCTCCAGCGCGCCGCGGTGCCGGGCGGACAGCGCCAGGATGACCGGCCCCTCACGCTGGAGGATCGGCGCGGGCACCTGCGGCGCCTCTTCGAGCACGACGTGGGCGTTGCTCCCGCTCAGCCCGAACGCGCTGACCCCGGCGCGCCGGGTTTCCCCAGGACGGCGGGGCCACGGCGTCAGCTCGGTGGGGACCGCAACCGGCCAGGAATCCCAGCGGATGCCCGGATGCGGGTCGCGGAAGTGCAGATGCGCCGGCACCGCGCCGCGGCGCAGCGACAGCGCCGCCTTGAGCAGGCCGGCGAGCCCGGCCGCCGCGTCGGTGTGCCCGATGTTCGTCTTGGACGAGCCGACCAGCAGTGGGCTCTCGCGCCGCCCTAGAGCCCCGAGGGCGGCCGCCGCCGCGCCCATCTCGACCGGGTCCCCGAGCGCGGTGCCGGTCCCGTGCGCTTCCAGGTAGCCGATCTCCTCGGGGCGCACACCCGCGTCGGCCAGCGCGTCGGCGATCACTCGCTGCTGGGCCGCTCCGCTCGGCACGGTCATCCCGGCGCTGTGCCCGTTGTGGTTGACCGCCGAACCCTTGATCACCGCGATGATGTCGTCGCCGGAGGCGACCGCGTCGCACAACCGCTTGAGCACCACCACGATGCACGCTTCACCGCGCACCGTGCCGTCGGCGCGCGCGTCGAAGACCTTGCACCGCCCGTCCGGAGCCAGCGCTCCGACCTGGCTCATGAATATGGTGAGCTCGGGCGAGAGGATCAGGCTCGATCCACCGACGAGAACGAGGTCCGCTTCCCCCGCACGCAGGGACCGGCAGCCGAGGTGCACCCCGACCAGCGACGACGAGCACGCGGAGCTCACCGACATGCTCGGGCCGGTCAGCCCGAGCAGGTACGACAGCCGACCGGGCCCGAAGCTGAACTCCTTGCCGCTCGCGTACGCCGTGTCGATCCCGGCGAGCCCGGCCGAGCGGGCGTGCATCAGCCAGTAGTCGACGGCGATGGACCCGGTGTACACGGCGGTCTTGCTGCCGGCGAGCGTCGAGGGTGCGATGCCGGCGTCGTGCAGGGCGTCCACCGAGACCTCGAGCAGCAGGCGCTGCTGGGGGTCCATCTGCTTGGTCTCGCCGGGCCGGATACCGAAGAACTCCGCGTCGAATCCCGCGACGTCGTCGAGGAAGGCGCCGTACCGCGAGTTCATCTTCCCCGGCGCCGCGGGATCGGGGTCGTACAGCGCCTCGACGTCCCAGCGATCGCGGGGAACCTCACGGATCGCGTGCCGCCCGTCGGCCAGCAGCCGCCAGTATCCCTCCGGACCGTCGTCCGTGCCCGGAATGCGGCTGCCGCAGCCGACGATCGCAATGGGCTCCCGCCCGGACTCGCCACTCATCCGTACCCGCTCCCCGCCTGTGAGAAAATTGGCGCGTCAGAACATCGGCGTGTCAGAACATCGGCGCCATACTCGGCGCGCGCAGTGAGCCGAGGTGGTTGTGCCACAGGTGATCCGGGTTCTCCTCGACATACTTGGTGATCTCGCGCATCCGGGTCAGCGCGACCGGTTCGCTGTCCTCGTAAACGTCGCCCTGCAGCATCTTCAGCACGTCGAGCCGGTACCGCGGGTCCTGCACGAACGCGGTGAACAGGATGTTCAGCCGGTAATAGATGGAGATGAACTCGTACCAGTTGCGCACGCCCCGACGCAGGGTCTCCTCGTAGGTGGAGAACCTTTTCTTGGCGAAATCACCGGCCTTCGCCGCCTCGATGATGTCCGCACACGCGATCCGCGCGCTGTTGAGCGCGACGCTGACCCCGGAGGAGAAGATCGGATCGACGAACCGGGCCGCGTCGCCGATCATGACCCACTTGTCGCCGCAGATCTCCTTCATACCATAGCTGTAGTCACCCTCCTGGCTGAACGGCCGGATTCGCTCCGAGCACTCGAGGGCCGCACGCAGTTTCGGCCGCGTACCGATACAATCCCAGAAGAACTCCTCACGCTTCTCCCCCGCCGCGCGGAAGCGCTCTTTCTGGGTCACCACGCCGACGCTGGTGATGGTGTCGGTGATCGGGATCTGCCAGACCCATGAGTCGTTGATCGGCAGGAAGTGAATGAAGATGTAGTCGTTCTGCCCCTCGGTCTCCGACACCGCGCCGCGGTCGAGACCCTCGAACCAGGTGTGGATGGCATACTGGTTGAATACCGGATCGGGCACCTTCAGCTTGTGCGCTCGGCCGAGGAACGTGCTCCGCCCGCTCGCGTCGATGACCATGCGGACCCGGGTGCGCGCGTCGCGACCGTCCCGCGTGAACACCAGTTCCGGGTGCTCGGTCTCGAACTCGACCTGGCGGATCCGGATCCCTTCGAAGACCGTCGCCCCCATCTCCGAGGCATGCCGCAGCAGCAGCGAGTCGAACTTTCCCCGGTCGACGTGGTAGGTGTAGTCCTGGTGCACGCCTTCCTGGTCGCGCTCCCTGAACTCGATATCCGCCTGGCGGAAACCGTGCGACATCCCGCCGAAGCCCATCGACGGGATGGAGTCCCCGACCGCGGAAGTCCACGCAGCGCCGTACTTGCGGGGGAAACCAGCACTGTCCACTTGAGACAATACGCCGATCTGGTCGAGCACCGGCGTGGTCGCCGGCACCAGTGACTCACCGACGTGCGGGCGCGGGAACAGGTCGGACTCGAAGACCGCCACCGTCAGCCCAGCCCTGGCGCAGTACGACGCCGCGGTCGACCCGGCCGGACCACCACCGATGATTCCGATGTCGAAATCCACCTCAGGCATGCACAGCTCCTCACCACGAAACGATCACACATGCGCGTGCGGGTCGAAATTCATCACCATGACGAGTTCAGCGATCTGGTCGAGCGACCGAAAATTGGAACCGATGATCTTCTCGGCGGGAACGAACAGTCCGTAACGCTCCCTGATGAACGCGATCATCCTCGCCATACTCAACGAGTTGAGAATTCCGAGCTCGAGCAACGGGGTCTCGGAGTCGAGGTCCGGGGAATTCTCCCGTAGTATCTCTTCTTCCACGAAAGCCCTGAGATCCTCGACGATCTCGGATTTTTCCACAGTCGATTCCATCGCGTTCACCCCTCACATCTCGTTGATCTGATACGCCGGGAAGTACGAGTCGAGGACACCCCGCGAGTAGGCGTCGGCCAGTTGCGGGATCTGCTCGAAGGGGTACACTTGGTCGGCGTCCACGCCGGCTATCCAGCTGTTCTCCTCCATGAAGTACCGGATCACCGGCGCGTCGGCGAGCCGCCAGGCGTGGGTGTGCACGTGGATATGGCGCTGGATACATTCGGTGGCGCGCATGTTCCACAGCTTCATCCCGTGCTTCCAGCCCACGGTCGAGATGACACCCTGCCGCGCGAGCGACTTCATGGTCGCCCGGTAGACGCCGCCGCCGATATTGTCCAGGACGATCGAGGCGCCGCGGCCGCGGCTGATCGCGTTGATCTCCTCCAGGAACACTTTCTCCGAAAGCAGGTACCGCGCCATGAGCTCACGGTTACGCCGCGTCTCGTCGGTGTAGGACAGGTCGGGGAACAACCGGCGGTCCACGGGTGTGATACCCCTCGAGGCGATGTCGGCGAGCCGCTTCTGGCTCGACGACGCCATGGCCACCGCGAACCCGGCCCGCTTGGCCAGCTCCAGCTCGCCGAGCACGACGCCGCCGCCCCAGCCGAACACCAGCGGCCACTCGTCGTCCTCGGGCATCTGCGCCCGCCAGCACGCCTGCGCGACCTTCCAGTTGTCCCACGCGGTGAAGTAGCGGAGATAGGACGCCGCCCACTCCAGCGGCGAGTACCGCGTGTCCACGGGCAGCGGCACGAGCAGCTTCGCAGGCCACGGCACCCGCCTGGCGAGCACGCCGTGGCTGCCCGGCTGATCGTAGCCGTGCACCAGCCGCAGGTAGCCGTAACGGTCAGCGGTGCCGAACGGCATGACCAGGCAGAGATCGCCTTCGTGAACGCTGGTCACCGCCGCACCCGGCCGCAACACGCGGACGACCGCCCCATTGCCGATGATCATCTTGTCCTCGCCGCGCTGCCGACAGATGTCGACCGGGCTGCGCCGCAGCGCGTGGTCCATGTTGGCTTCCCAGCTCCCGTACACCGGTTCGACGAGCACCTCCTCGTCACCCAGATCCGGGAACGTGACCTTTTCCAGACGCAGTTCCGCGGGAACGGGCTCATCCTGCTTTCCGGTTTCCGGACCGGCGTGAATCACCCATGCTTCAGTACTGATCACCGTGGACGACACCCCCACTCGTCGATTCGATCTCGGCAGCTCGGGATTTTTTTCCGATGTCCGCGTCCAGCTGATGCGAAGAGCTCAACAGGAGCGGATCGTGGATCACGCTACCGGGCGGTGGCGAGCTTTTCATCAACCGTTGTAATGAAGTTCGACCCAGGAGGAACCCCATAGGCCGGTCCGAGCGACAGCGTTCCGACGGAGCCTCCCGGACCGCCGCCTCGCGAATTCGATCGAGACGCGATCGTACTTTGTGATGAGAAATCCTCCTGCGCCGGAGCGATTTCTTCGGAGTCCAGCGGATGCTACCGTGAGGTCCAGCCCGCGTAGAATTCCGCATTGATGGGAAGTGTGTCAGTGGCCGGCACATGGATTCGCGATATGAACAAGCCAGGCGGCGATGCCTCACTCACCCTGCTTTGCTGCCCGCTCGCCGGTGCCGCGGCGACGGGCTATCGCGGCTGGCCGGCATTTCTCGCTCCGGACGTACGCGTTCTCGCCGTGCAGCTGCCGGGCCGCGGTGTCCGGTCCGGCGAACCCACGGTGACGTCGATGGACACCGTGATCGACGGCCTGGTTGACGAGCTGCGTGAACACGAGCACGCACGTGACGGGCGGGTTGCGGTGTGGGGCCACAGTTTCGGAGCGACCGTCGCACACGCGCTGGCGATCGCGCTGACCAAGACCATGCACATACCCCCGGCTGCGTTGTTTGTGGCCGGCATGGACGCACCCTGGTCGCTGACGCGCCGGCCGACTCTCCATACGTTACCGGATGACAAGTTGTGGGAGGCAGTGGGAGATTTCGGCGGTATACCGACGGCCGTGCTGTCCGATCACAGGATGCGCGAGCTTTTCCTTCCGGCGTTGCGAGCCGACCTCACGATCGCGGAGAAGTACCGACCGGACCCGGCACGTTCGACGGTGGACTGTCCGGTACGCGGATTCTTCGCGATCAGCGACCCCGTCATCACCATCAGCGGGATGGCTGCGTGGGCGAAAGTGAATGAGGTCGACTTCACGTTACGAGAGTTCCGCGGTGGCCATTTCTTCGTGCACGAAAATGAAGAACTCGTGGCCGGTGCAGTGAACCACGAGCTGGGCAAGCTGTGAGGTCACGCGCGGCGCAGAAAAGAACGTACGGATCCGGAATCAGCCACTCTGCGGCCGAACCGGGGTGCGTTCTGTCCGATTCGGATCAGGCCGAGCTCATACGCAAGAATGACCGCGTGGACCCGGTTCGGCAGGTCGAGCTTGTTCAATACGTGCTGCACATGAGATTTAACCGTACTCTCGCTCAGCATGAGCTCGGTCGAGATCCGCGAGTTGCTGAATCCCAAGGCCAGCAAACGTAGTATCTCGTTTTCGCGATCGGTCAGCGCGCCGAGGTCGTACGTGCTCGCAAGCCTACCGTTCAGTGCGCCGCCGGGCAGTACGCCGATGACCGAGTGCGGCTGGCGGCCCCGCGGCAACACGAGATACCCCGCGTCGGCGATCCTGATCGCCAGCACCAGTTCTTGCGGTTTGATCGACGTCAGCACGACCCCGCTGGCGCCGGCGGCGATCGCGGCGAGCGCGTCGTCGTCGACCTCATCGGACAGCACCAGAACACGCGGGGAGTCGATGTCGTCACCGCCACTGGTCGTCACCTGTTTTGTCATGTCCACAACGTTGATGGTCTGCGCGAGAGAATTGATCAAAACGACGTCGACGCCACGTCTCTTCGCCTGGGTGATCGCATCTTCTCCGTCAACCGCACCGCCGAGAACCTCGATCCCCTCTTGGCTATCCAGTGTTGCTTCCATCGTCGAACGAGAGAGATTACGGTCGTCGACGATCAGAACACGCACCGGCCTGCTACGCATTTGCTTTCGCACCCCCACCCCAAAATAAACCTGAGCCGAGAAACACGGCGGCCGCACACCACCGAGCGGCTGTTCATGGCACCATCATCAGCGTGGAAGCGGACGGTAGTGCGATCAACTCAGCACACGGTGAAATCTAGTTCCCCGTTCGACGCACCGTCAAGTGTCGACTTCGTCGTTCGATGAAGATTTCTCCACGTTCGGTCACGGAGACCGCTGAACCCCGCGTTTGTCCAGCCGTGCCGCAAGCTCCGTCCACACCCGCGCGTACCCGCGTGCCACGTTCGCCACGGAGCCGGCGCAGTGGTCGGGAACCATCTCGGCGATCATGTCGGACTCCGCTATTCCCACACGATATCTGTGCAACCACCGGAGCAGGGACCGTCCCGGTTCACTGAACCGGAGTGAGGGGTCTGTCTTCAGGGTAGCCAAGATGGTGGCGAGGTCGACACTGCCTGCATGTCCCGGAACGCCGGAGACGCCTCGGGTACGGCGGACGTCCGGCGGACGGGGTGTCGCCGGCGACCCCTGGATCCTCTGCCGCTCCGGTGCCGAGTCCTCACCGGCACGGAGGCGTCGCCGCACGTCGTGCACCGTGGACGGGGACACCCCAGCCTCTTTCGCGATCGCGCGGATCGACGCGGTAGGCTTCTCGGCCAGCAGCTCGCTCACCTTCAGCCTGCCCACAGCACTGTTGATGGGCCGCACTCGGCCATCCTGGCCGATCCGCGTGGTCGACTGGGCGTTGTGCGAAGTCGAACGCCGACGCAGCTTACCGGCGGTCCCCGCCGAGAGACCGGTGGCGACGGCGATCATCCGGTTCGACCACTGCGGGTGCGACCCGATTATCCGGACCGCCGCCGCGATCCGATCGGAGCGGGTCAGCGGCAGCCCGTGCGCGACGTTCATCCGAACCGCGAGCACGAATGCGTCGTCGTCCGTTCCGTGGTATATCTTCGCTTCGATCTCCCCTTCGCCGCGCATGATCGCGGCGCGAACCCGGTGTGTTCCATCGATGACGCGCATCGACTGACCGTGCACGACGATCGGTGGTAATTTCTCCTCCGACTCGGCGAGCACCCGGGCGTGCCTGTCATTCTGACCGTCTTGGCGCGGAGAGTCGTCAAGCCGCAGAGAACTGATTTTCAGGACGACGGTGGGGAGCCCATCCAACACGACGGGTTCCCGACCCGCCGGCTCGGAGTTCATTCTTTCGCCCAACTTCACCTGAGCCGCCGTGCAATTTTCAGACATTTTCTCCTCCAGAGCACATTCAGCATCAACGGCGGGGTCCTGGACCATGATCCGCCCCCCACCGCGCGCGGCGCACTCAGACCAGCTCAGGCAAGCCGTCCAGATCATGCGGACCCATGTCAGCCTGTCGCTGGCGAGCGTGCACCTAGATCCGACGTACACATGCTGGGAGTAACGGTCGTCACACACTGATGCACATGTCACGTACTGTTAACAGTAATGTAACCAAAACGTCGCTGCCGCTAGCGATTCCGCAGGACTCGGCGGGAACCGCTGTCGAACACGACGCGGCGGTGGCAGGATGAACCAGCCGCCTACCGCCGCGACCCGCCGAAGATCACCGAACCTTGGTCGATCGGCTCGCCCATCCCCAAGACGATCGTGGAACGCCCCTGCCCACGGATGACGGCACCGGTGAAGGAGCACAGATGGACTTCGGATGGACCACCGAACAACGCGAGCGCTACGAACAGACGTTCACAGCGGTACGCGATGCCTTCCCCACCGGCAACTGCGGAACTCCCTACTCACGAAAGGACTGGCTGCGCCTCGGGGAACTGGGCTTACTCGGTTTGAGCGTGCCGACGCACTACGGAGGCGGGGGGCTCACCGCACTGGACACCGCTCATCTGGTGGAGGCACTCGGCCGTGGCTGCCCGGACACCGGGCTCGTCTTCGCCGCGTGCGCGCATCTGTTCGCCTGCACGATGCCGATCGTCGAATTCGGTGTCGAGACGACGCGCGAACAGCTGCTGCCCGACCTGTGCGCCGGCCGGCTCATCGCCGGGAACGCGATGACGGAACGGGAGGCCGGCTCGGACGTGTCCGCTCTCGCGGTCACCGCCACCGAGGTGCCGGGAGGATTCGTGCTCAACGGGGAGAAGAGTTTCGTCAGCAACGGCCCGGTTGCCGACGTCTTCGTCACCTACGCCACCAGCGATCCGCGGGCCGGCTACCTGGGCATCACCGCGTTCGTGGTGGGCGCCACGGCGCGCGGGGTGGTGGCCGGCGAACCGTTCGAGAAGATGGGCCTGTGGTCCTGCCCGGCCGGCACCATCCGGTTCGAGGACTGCTTCGTGCCCGATGATTGCGTACTCGGTGCGCCAGGTGCCGGTGGGGCGATCTTTCAGCATTCCATGAGCTGGGAGCGAACCTGCCTGTTCGCCGGCTACGTCGGCCTGATGGACCGGCTGATCGGGCAGGCTATCGAGCATGTGCACCAGCGTCGCCAGTTCGGACGGCGGCTGCGCGAGTTCCAGTCGGTGACCAACCGGATCGTGGAGATGAAGCTCCGTGCCGACAGCGCCCGACTGCTGCTCTACCGCGCCTGCTGGGAGATGGCGCAGGGACGTCCCGCCGCGCTGTCGGTGGCGCTGTCAAAGCTGGCCATCTCCGAAGGGGTGCTGGCCAGCGCGCTGGACGCGGTGCATCTGTTCGGCGCCCGGGGCTACCTGCGCGAAGACGGCATCGAAGCGGCGCTGCGGGACGCGGTGCCCAGCGTGATCTTCTCCGGCACGTCGGACATCCAGCGGCAGCTGATCGCGAAGGAGCTGGGCCTGTGACCCTGCACCGACTCGTCACCGACTCAGCCGCCCGGGCGCCGGGCACGCTCGCCGTGCACGGGCCCGATGGCGAGCTGAGCTACCGAGAACTGGACCGACTGGCCGACACCTACGCCGCCGGGCTGGCCGCCCGGGGCGTACGTCCCGGCGACCGAGTCCTGATCTGGAGCCGCAAAAGCACGCAGGTGGTCGCGCTGATGCAGGGCTGTCTGCGAATCGGCGCCGTGTACGTGCCGGTGTCCTCGGCCAATCCGCCGAGCCGAGTGGTCCGCATCCATGGCAGCGCGACACCAGCCCTTGTGGTGGCCGACGAGGACGGGGCCGTCCGAATGGACCCGGACGACTGGTCAGACCGTCCGCTCACCACACTGACGGCGCTGCGCGAGGAGGGCGCGGAAACCGCGATTCCCGTTCCCCCCCGAGCCCGACTGGACGAACCGGCCTACATCCTCTACACCTCCGGTTCCACCGGCGATCCCAAGGGCGTGTGCCTGAGCCACCGCAACGCACTCGCCTTCGTCCGCTGGGCGGCGACCGAACTACGGCTCACCACCACGGATCGGCTGTCCAACCATGCGCCGTTCACCTTCGACCTGTCGGTCTTCGACCTGTACGCCGCGTTTCTCACCGGCGCCTCAGTGCACCTGGTACCGGAGGAGATGGCCTACGCACCAGCCCAACTGGTCCGCTTCCTGATCGACCGGCGGATCAGCGTGTGGTATTCGGTGCCCTCCGCGCTCAGCCTGATGATGCGCGACGGCGGGCTACTCGACGGTAATCCCCCGGCCGATCTCCGGGCCTGTGTGTTCGCCGGTGAACCGTTTCCGATCCACCAGGTGGCCGTGCTACGCAAGGCGTGGCCCGGGGTCCGGCTGCTCAACTGGTACGGCCCGACCGAGACCAACGTATGCACCTCCTACGAGGTCACCGAGGCGGATGTGCACCGGCAGCGGCCCCTGCCCATCGGACGCGCGGTGTCCGGCGACACCATCGAACTCGTCGGTGCCGACGCCCAGGCCGAGGAAGGCGAGATCGTGGTCTCCGGGCCGACGGTGATGCTGGGCTACTGGGGTCGGGAACCGCAGACCGGGCCCTACCGTACCGGCGATCTGGCCCGCCGTGACGAGCGCGGAGACCTGGAGTACCTGGGCCGGCGCGATCACATGGTGAAGGTGCGTGGCTACCGCATCGAGCTCGGCGAGGTCGAGTCGGCGGTAGCCGGCCACGTGGCGGTCGCCGACTGCGTGGCGCTGGTGATCGGCGATGGCCTGGAGGCCCGGCTGCACGCGGTGGTGGTCCCGCGCGGCGAGCGCGGCCCGTCGCTGCTGGCGCTCAAACGGCTGTGCGCCGAGCGGCTGCCCACCTATATGACTGTCGACGCGGTGCACACGGTGACCGAGCTACCCCGCACAGCGAACGGCAAAATCGACCGGGCCGGCCTGACCGACCAGATCAAGACCGGCCGGCTCACCAGGTGACGGGTAGGGCGGTGAGGCCCCCGGTGGACAGGTCACTGCGGAGTTGGAGTTCCTCGAGGGGGACGGCCAGCTCCAGAGTGGGGAATCGTCGGGGTAACGCGGTGAAGACGGCGTGCAGCTCCAAGCGGGCGAGGCCGGCGCCGATGCAGAAGCGGGGGCCGTACCCGAAGGACAGGTGCGGGCCGGCAGTGCGGGTGATGTCGAAGCGGTCGGGGTCGGCGAATGCGGCGAGGTCACGGTTGGCGACGCTGCTGCTCAGCAGCACCGCGTCGCCGGTGCGGATCGTCACCCCGGCGATGTCGATGTCATCGTGGGCATAGCGGGACAATCCGCCGCCGACGGGCGCGGCCACCCGCAGGATCTCCTCGACCGCCCCCGCGACCAGCTCCGGATCGCGGTGCAGGGCGGCGCGCTGGTCGGGGTGGGTGAGCAGCAGCAGGGTGCCGTAGTCGATGCGCGTCACGGTGGTCTCGTGGCCGACGAACAGCAGCACGGTGGCCAGTTCGGCGATCTGGTCGTCGCCGAGCTGCCCTTGGTCCTGGGCAGCGAGCAGGTCGGAGATCACGTCCTGGCCGGGGTGGGCACGTTTGTGGGCCATCAGTCGGTGCATGTAGGAGACGAGCTGCCCCAGCGCGGCGGCGGAGGCCGGCCGGTCGGTGAAGTTGGCGATGCCGGCCGACCACGCCCGGAACTGGTCGCGATCGGCGTAGGGCACGCCGAGGAGCTCGCAGATCACCAGCGCCGGCAGCGGGAACGACAGCGCCTCGTGCAGGTCCGCTGGTGGGGTCTGCTCGGCGAGCTGGTCCAGCAGCGTCTCGACCAGCTCGGCGATGCGAGCCCGCAGGGCATGCATGCGGCGGGCGGAGAAGGCCGGGGTGACCAACCGGCGCATCCGGGTGTGGTCGGCGGCCTCGGTGGCGGCCTCGCCCGTGGGGCCCCCGAGAAACGCGGAGTCGGAGATCCGGGCGGCGTGCTGGGGATCGGGGTGCGAGCGGCCGAGCCGAGGGTCGGCGAACAAAGCCTTGACCTCCGCGTACCCGGTGACCAGCCAGGCCACGTCCCCGGCCGGGGTGCGAACCGGGGTGATCGGCGCGCTGGCCTGCAGAGTGCGGTAGAGCGGCGCGATATCCAGGACGCCAGGCCGTGGGAAAGGTAGGTGGGGCAGGCTGTGGCTGGTCACGGTCATCGCCGGTGGTCCTCTCACTCGTCGGACATCTCTTCAGGCACCGGCTACTCACACACCATCGAGTCTGGCACTACCGACCTCCAGCTGGGGGCAGGTGGAGCAGTTGATGTACAGCCGGCAGTTCGCCAGCCCGCAACCGATGTTCCTCCCGCACAGGCCCAGGCTCACCCTTTCCATGTGGGTGAACCGCGCTCCCTTCACGAGGACCGCCGACTCGTCTGTTGTGTCGGCGAGTATCCGCTGCACCAGACGCAGCGCGTCCCCGGCGGAGGCGACGCTCCACGTAGTGCGCGCGTCCAAGCCCTCGCGTACGGCCGCGGCTGTCATCAGCTCGCCATCCGGGCCGACTGTGACCAGATGGGACGCTACGGAAGCGGCCCTCGCGCCGACCAGGGCATGTAACTCCGCACTCCACTGTCCCAGCTCCCGCATCTCACCCAGCACCGCCACCTTCACCTTCCCCGGTAGCTCCGCCAGCAGGCTCAACGCCGCGAGCACCGCGTCCGGGCTCGCGTTGTGGCTATCGTCGAGGACCAGGAGGCCCAGCCGCAACCGAATCAGTGTCGACCTACCCGGAGGTGGGACGAAAGACCGCAGGGATTCAGCGCCGTCTTCCAGACTGATTCCGTTCTCCAGGCCCACCGCCAGCGCGAGCAGAGCGGAGTACACGAAATGGCGACCATGAATACCCACGAAAAATTCCGCGGACTCACCCGCGTGTTCGACCACACCTGACATGCCATTGTCGCGCAGCTCGATCGATTCCACCCGGACGTCGTTGTGAGCACTGAAACCCACCGAGACACGCCGTTTCCCGGATCCGTCGAGGGATCGCTCGGTCATGGCGCCGAGAAGCGCGTCGTCCCCGTTGACGACGCACGCACCGCCGAGGGGGACGTGGTCGAAGAGGCTCACCTTCTCCCTCGCGATCTCTTCTTGACCGCCGAAATTGCCGATGTGCGCATAGCCCACATTGGTGACGACACCGACGTCCGGGGCGACGAGCGCGGCGAGCTCACCGACCTCACCTCTGTGGTTGGTGCCGATCTCGACAACGGCATGGGAATGCGCGTGCTCCAACGATGAGAGAGTCAACGGAACGCCCAGATGATTATTGTGACTTCCCGAGCTTCTCAACACCTCGAATCTCGACCGCAGCACATGGGCGACCATGTCTTTCGTCGTGGTCTTTCCCGCACTGCCGGTGACGGCGACGATCCGAGGACCGTATCGACGCCGCACCGCACCCGCAAGGTCGTGGAGCGCTTGCAGCGTGTCGGGCGCCTCGATCACGGTGACACCGGGTGGAACGTCCACTTCCCGGCTGACGAGAACACCGACGGCCCCACCATCGATGGCATCACGAACATAGTCGTGCCCGTCCCGAGTCGCACCGGGAAGGGCGACGAACAGAGCACCCTCCTCGGCGCTCTTGCTGCTGATCACCGCCTGGGTGAAACTGTTGGGGCCATATTGCCTCACCTGAGCGCGAGTGGCCCGCAACACGTCTCTCAGCTCGAACAACCGCTACCCTTCAGGACGAGGCGGTAACTACCGATCTGTAGCTCGCTCCATCGTAACGAGCCGCATGCCCACGTCTGGTGCGGCACCCGACCCGCAGCCGGGTCGGGTAGCGCGATTGTGATCTACAGCGACGGCTTTCCGAGGAACACTCGGTTGACGTTGGTGACGTAGCGGCCACCGCTGATGTCGCCGGGCACGACCAGCCGAGGACCGTCGGCATCCAGTGGGCGGCCGTCCTCGCTGGTCGCCAGTAACACGTCCTTGCCCTCGAAGTTCGGATCGATCTCACCGTAGGCAACCAGCGCTCGGTAACCGTCGGTCGCGCTCACGCTGACGAAATGGCGCAGCTTGTCGTTCTTGATCGCTGGGTCGAACTGTGGGCCCGACTGGGCGATCACGTTCACCAGGAGGGGACCGACATAGACGTGATGCTCGGAGCCGCGCGGCCCCTTGAACGTCACGTCCACAGTCTTTGACGGCATCGCTCGCAGGCCGGCCACGTCAAGGAACCGGGGTCGAGCAACGTCGCCGATCAGCAGGAATCTGCCAGCCGGCAGCCCTATGGAGAACTGCTGGTTGGGCGATGTGGCCGCGGATGTGTCAGCGACGGCGACGGAGCCGGTGAGCGCCGCTACGGCGAGTGCAGCCGCGGCGAGCAACGACAGGAGGCGTAAGCGAATCACGGAGGAATCCTTATCGATTGTCGATTAAGCACCAGAGAGAGTTGTGTCGCCGGCTGCATGTCGGGTGGGGCACCCCGGCGACCAAGGGCGCAGCCGTGGTCCTATGCCGTTGCCGGCACCGGGGGATCGATGAGGTCGCTGGGGTAGCTACCCCGCAGGTGCACGCCCGCCTGGAGCCGGCCAGCCGAGCTGGTGAACATTTCCACTATCCTTTGCTGTACAGGGATGCTCGGGCTGCGGTCCGGGCACACAGGCCGGTGAACGGTGAACCAGTGGCATGCCAACCACGCCGTCACTGGTGTCTTGCTTACAGAGAGCCGGGTGAACGGTGGCCGGGAGCTGAAGACCCCCGGCCACCGTTCATCTGGGCGTCACTCCTCCCCGCGCGCGACGTGGTACCGCTGCGCTGGGCAGGCGCGTCACCGGCGAGCGCGTGGCCAGAACGCCGCAGATGAGTGTCTTCAGAAGCAAAAATCCCGCACACACGGATCTCACCGGAGGGACCCTCCGTCCTGGAGGTGAACAGCGAAAGCCCAGCGGTTGACCAGGGGATCACGACGAACCCCACAAGGGATGGCTAAGCCGTCGGCGCCGTATCACGGCTACTTCGCTCCCCATTGCCGGCCCGTGCTGGTGCGACTCGGGGTCGGCAGCCCTATCCGCGCGTGGTCATCCGAGCACTTCCCGTGGTTTTCCCATGACGAATACTGTATGCGAATAGGCACTGGGAGTGATTCACCGGAATGCCGCACCGAGTGAGTGACTTCAAACGTCGCGTACCGATGCACGGACGGATGCACTCTACTAAGCTCACGCTACCTCGTTTTGGGGTGTTTTGACCGCTCCGGTGGGCGACTGCCCGGCCGGAGCCCATGGAGGAGGTGGAGATGCCGCAGGTTACGGACGGTATGCCGGCCACCCTGCTGTGGGGGGTCAGGTGGACGAAGAGTAGTCACAGCAACCCCTACGGGAACTGTGTGGAGGTCGCGGAGCTGACCGGTGGGAAGATCGCCGTGCGCGACTCCCGGCACCCGGACGTTGCCACTCTGATCTACACTCGTGCCGAGATGGCCGCGTTCGTTCAGGCCTTGAAGGCGGACGAGTTCGACTAGACGGGTGGGTGACCCCTCGGTCCGGGGGCGCGGCACGACCCGCCGGGGTTTCGGGTGGCCTGGCTGCCGTCTAGGGTGAAGCCATCCGTAGTGCTTCACGCGTAGGAGGAATGGTGAGAGCGGCTCGGTCGGTTCATGATTCAGCCAACGGTCACGCTCAGCTGGGACCTCAGGGACCGACCGCGCTGCGCATCGTGTTGGGCAATCAGCTACGTCAGCTCCGTGAAGCGAGCGGAATCACTACCGGAGCGGCTGGCCACGCGATCCGGGCGTCCCATGCCAAGATCAGCCGTATGGAGCTCGGACGGGTTGGCTTCAAGGAGCGTGACGTGGCGGATCTGCTCACCCTCTACGGCATCACCGACGGACAGGAGCGTGGGGCGTTCCTGGCGCTGGCCCGGCGGTCCAACGTGCCCGGCTGGTGGCATCACTACAGCGACGTCCTGCCGAGCTGGTTCGAGATGTACCTGGGCTTGGAGCAGGCCAGCAACGTCATCCGCACCTACGAGCCCCAGCTCGTACCCGGCCTGCTGCAGACTCAGGAGAGCGCTCGCGCCGTTATCCTGCTCGGCAACGCCAGCACGTCCGCCGACGATATCGAGCGCCGGGTCGCATTGCGGATGAAACGCCAGAGAGTTCTCACCCAACCTGGGGCGCCCAATCTGTGGGCAGTGGTCGATGAGGCGGCGCTATGGCGGCTTGATGGGCGTTCGGCGATGCGGGAGCAGATCCGGCATCTGATCGAGATGGCCGAGCTCCCCAACGTCACACTTCAGGTGATACCGTTCTATTCCGGTGCGCACGCGGCGGTAGGTGGTCCGTTCTCGATCCTGCGGTTCTCCGAACCCGACTTACCGGACATCGTTTACCTCGAACAGCTGACCAGTGCTCTCTATCTGGACAAGAGTCAGGATGTCCAGCACTACCTTGTGGTCATGGATCGCTTGTGTGTCCAGGCCAAGCCCCCCGCCGAGACGATCAGGTTCCTGAACAGCACCATCAAAGAGATCTGAGTAGTCCGGCCCCTCTCAGGGTGGTATCCCAGGGTGATGTCGCATTGTCGCTAGCTCCGCTCGCGGCTACCGGCGATGCTGAGAGTGTGCATGAGGACGTGGAGCGGTGCGTGCGAGCGATGCGGTCCAAGGACGCACGGTTCGACGGCTGGTTTTTCATCGGGGTGGTCACCACCGGCATCTACTGCCGACCGAGCTGTCCGGTGGTGGCGCCCAAGGTGGAGAACATGCGCTTCTACCCGAGCGCGGCCGCGGCGCAGTCGGCCGGGTTCCGGGCGTGCAAGCGGTGCCGACCGGACGCCAGCCCGGGGTCTCCGCAATGGAACGAGCGCGCAGACCTGGTGGCCAGGGCGATGCGGTTGATCGCCGATGGGGTCGTCGATCGTGACGGTGTCCCTGGCCTGGCCGCTCGGCTGGGATACAGCGTCCGGCAGATCCAGCGGCAGCTACTCGCCGAGGTGGGGGCCGGCCCGCTCGCGCTGGCGCGAGCTCAGCGCGCCCAGACCGCGCGGCTGCTGATCGAGACGAGCCCGCTGCCGATGAGTGATGTCGCCTTCGCCGCGGGCTTCGCCAGCGTACGGACGTTCAACGAGACCGTGCGTGAGGTCTTCGCCCTCGCCCCGACCGAACTGCGAGTGAGAGCAGCCCGCAGACACCCGCCGGTCACTTCCGGATCTCTGGTGCTGCGGCTGCCGTTCCGCGCGCCGCTGTTCCCGGACAACCTGTTCGGGCATCTCGCGGCGACGGCGGTGCCCGGGGTGGAGGAGTGGCGCGACGGGGCCTACCGCCGCACCGTGCGCCTGCCGCACGGCTATGGCGTCGCGGCCCTGCGGCCGCAGCATGATCACATCGACTGCCGGCTGGCCTTGACCGACCTGCGGGACCTGGCTACCGCGATCACCCGGTGTCGGTGGCTACTCGACCTCGATGCGGACCCGGTGGCCATCGACGATCTGCTGCGCGCGGACCCGGTGCTCGCCCCGGTGGTGGACAAGAACCCAGGGCGCCGGGTGCCGCGCACCGTCGACGCGTCGGAGTTCGCGGTGCGCGCGGTGCTCGGGCAACAGGTGTCCACCAAGGCGGCTCGCACCCACGCCGCCCGGCTGGTGACCGCCTACGGTGAGCCGGTGGCTGACCCGGCCGGAGGCTTGACCCACCTGTTCCCTGACCCGAGGGCGCTGGCGTCGCTCGATCCGGCCGCGCTCGCGCTGCCGAGGGCGCGGGCCACCACGCTCACCACACTGATCGGTGCGCTGGCCGGTGGCGAGATCGACCTCGGCCCCGCGAGCGACTGGCACCAGGCCCGCGCTCAGCTCGCGCGCCTTCCCGGCGTCGGCCCCTGGACCATCGAGACGATCGCGATGCGCGCTCTCGGCGATCCGGATGCCTTCGTGCCCACGGACCTGGGAATCCGGCGGGCCGCCCGCGACGTGGGCCTGCCCGCGACCGCCGCGGGGCTGACCGACCACGCCACCGCCTGGCGGCCCTGGCGCGCTTACGCCGTGCAGTATCTGTGGGCGACCGGCGACCATGCCATCAACCGGCTACCGGCCTGACGAAAGGACCACTCGTGGACCATCGCGTACACACCGTGGTGAGCAGCCCCGTCGGCACACTCACTCTGGTAGCCGCAGGCGGCACTCTCACCGGCCTCTACCTGGACCGCCAGCGCCACCGGCCGCCGGCGGAGACGTTCGGCGCGCCGGACCCCACGCCGTTCACCGAGGTGATCAGGCAGCTGGAGGAGTACTTCGCTGGGCACCGCACCGAGTTCGACCTACCGACGACGCTCGCCGGCACCCCGTTCCAGCGCACCGTGTGGACGGCTCTGCGGGAGATCCCATACGGCGAAACGGTGTCCTACGGGCAGCTCGCCGAGCGGATCGGACATCACGGCGCCGCACGGGCGGTCGGCCTCGCCAATGGTCGCAACCCGATCTGCATCATCGTTCCCTGTCACCGCGTCGTGGGGGCCACCGGTGCTCTCACCGGCTACGGCGGCGGCCTGGAACGCAAGCGTCACCTGCTCGACTTCGAGCGTCACGTCATGTGACTCTGGCCCAGAGGCCGCCGGCGATCATGGCCTGCGCTGCCCGACCCAGCCACGGGGATCCCTGTAGGACAGCCGGACACCCAACGTTCAGTGTGACGTGGCCCCGCCGTCTCCCGCACGTCCCTATCATCCCCGGGTGCCCACCTCCACCCCGAGTCTGCTCGGGCGTCTCGTGCTGCTCTGCGCCGGCATCCGCATCGGGCTCGAGGTCATCGGCCTGGGCTCACTCGCTGCGCATGACCAGCCGGTGTGGACGAACGCGCTCGAGCTGTGGACCGGTGGGACGCGTCCCACTACCTTCGGCTCGCCGAGGTCGGATACATCCAGTCGTCGCCACCACCCAACACGGACGATCCGTTCTTTATCGTGTTCTTCCCGTTCTTCCCTCTCGCGGTGCACATCGTCGCTTTCGCCCTGCGGGACCTCGTGCTCTCAGCACTTGTCGTGTCCTTCGCGGCGAGTGTGGGAGCCGGGTATCTCCTCTTCAGGCTCGTCGCTCTCGACGCTGACGAGGCGACGGCATGGCGGGCGGTGCTCCTGTTCTTCTCCTTCCCCACCGCGTACTTCTTCGCCGCGCCGTTCAGCGAGGCGCTGTTCCTCTTTGCCGTACTCGCCTCCGTCTATGCCGCCCGCACCGGCGCCTGGGCAGGGGCCGGAATCGCCGGAGCTCTCGCGACAGGCACCCGCGTGGTGGGGATCGCTCTGGCGCCGGCCCTCCTGGTGGAGGTATTCACCAGAAGGGCCGGTATACGGGACAGCGTCCGCAGGTTGGCCTGGATCTCTTTCGCCGCGACAGGTCTCCTGACGTACCTGGCGATCAACCAGATCGTCTACGACAACCCGCTGTGGTTCCTCGAGGTACAGCGCACGCACTGGTTCAATCACGCAGTAGCCCCCTGGCAACCGACGAAGGAGGCGATCGTGGCACTCGCGGCCGGAGGCAACGACCCCACATTCACCTTCATCTACGGCGGACGCGTCGCGGGAGCCCTCGTCGCGTTGCCGCTCCTCGGCCTCGGAGTGCGTCGCCTGCGACTGCCGGATGTGCTGTACGGATGGACGGCCTTCGTCCTCATTCTGTCGGCATCGTGGTTGATCAGTCTCCCCCGCTACCTGCTCGCCCTGTATCCGCTCTTCATGGTCGGCGCACGGCTCAGTCGTCCACTCCCGGTGATCGTCGCGCTCGTCGTCGTCGGTGCGGCGCTCCAGGGGTGGCTGATGTGGCGGTACTCAGTCGGCCAATGGACGTTCTGACCCGAATCCGCGGGCCGGACGGCTTACACGACGCCAAAGAATCTCTCCCCGGTGAGGACCTGCGTAATCTCGGTACCGAGCAGAACCAGGGCTGACCGGACCGCGCACCACCCGAGGTGACGGCGAACCACCAAGATGGCAGCGGCGCCTAGTACGGCAGCCGCACTATGTGATCTCGATCCGTGGCCGGCAGGCCATGATCACGGTTTGTGTGCGTAGGACGACACGTCGTGTCGTCCTACGCACACAAACCGTGATCAT